>JBHOTF010000019.1:0-40411 GCA_042584005.1 Bacteroidota bacterium | reverse complement strand
TCAAAACAAGGATTATCTCTTTATTGGCGACTTTGGCAATAATAATGGCAATCGTAACAATCTTGTTATTTATAGAATTCCAAAATCAGATTTATTAAAAGAAAATGCTTCTATTGTAACAGCAGAAAGAATAAACTTCACATATCCTGATCAAATTGATTATTCTTCAAAACCATTTAACACAAAATTTGATTGCGAAGCATTTGTCTGTTCTGGTGACAGCCTTTACCTCTTTTCAAAAGATTGGATTAACCTCAAAACCCGTCTATTTTCAATTCCATCCCACCCAGGCAGTTATACTGCCGTTTTAAAAGACAGTATCGATGCAAAGGGATTGATAACTTCAGCTACCATCAGTCATGACCTAAACAAAATTTACCTGATTGGATATACAAAAGGTTTTCCATCAACATCATTCCTAATTAAACTATCAGATTATAAGAAACAGGATTTCTTTACCGGAAAAATAAACCGCTATGATTTTAGCATTCCACATACAACACAAACCGAGGCTATTGCAACAGGTAAAGATGATGTATTTTATCTTTCTTCTGAGAAAGGATTTAAAAAGAATGCTAAACTATTTTCAATCGTTATTCGATAATAATCTTTTTTCTATATCTTTTGATGCTTTTGTAATTGATAATCCGCCGAGGCCTGTACATCTGAGTTCTCTGGGAATACTCTTACCCACCCTATCCATAGTTTCAATAACCTGGCTGAGAGGAATTACCTCATCAAAACCGGCAAGAGCCATATTTGCACAGGATAGTGCATTTGTCGCTGCCATTACATTCTTTCCAAGGCATGGTACTTCAACACGATTAGCAACCGGGTCGCAAATCATACCAAGAGTATTTTGAATAGCCATTGATGCAGCTGAAAGAGCCTGATTAACAGTTCCTCCCATAATTGAAACCAGGGCAGCAGCTGCCATTCCAGAGCCTGATCCGCATTCAGCCTGGCATCCACAAGTTTCTGCTGCGAATGTTGATTGATCTGCAATAAATACTCCTATTAAACCTGCTGAAAGCATTGCTTTTGTTTTATCTAAAGTGCTAAGTCCCAATGAATCGGCTATTCCCAGAACTGCACCTGGCAAACCACCACATGACCCTGCTGTAGGAGCAGCAACAATTAAACCCATAGAACTTTTGACTTCCATCAAAGCAGTAACATAAAGTATTATTCTGTTAAATGCCTCACCACCCTGCAATTGCTCTTTTTTAAATTTAGAGTTAAATTTCCCTGATTGATATCCAATAATTCTATCCGAATAAGAAGTTCCTTTTATTCCCTGTTCAACAGAATTATCAAGAATTGTAATAATATTCTGCATCTTGTTAAGAACCTCATTTTCAGTCAACCCTCCCCTTTCGCATTCGTAAATTATGGCAAGTTCCCATAAATCAAGCTTTCTGCTTTTGTTATAAATCAGCATTTCTTCACAATTGCTAAAAGGAAGATCTATTTTATATTTACTTATTACCGGAAATACAGGATCAATTTTAATAATATCCAGCTTTGGAAAATTATTATGAATTAATTTTATGGAATCATCCGGCAAAGAAGATGTAGTTCTTAGCTCAATTAAAGCCGATATTGCCGATTTATGCAATAATATCTCATCATATTGAATACTTTCATGTAAATATTTAAGAACTCCTGAACTATTATCATCTGCAAATATCAATGTTGTATAAATATCTCCATGTAAAGATGTTTTAAAGTCATCAACAGCAATTATCTGAATGCTTCCACCACCAATAGATATTGCAATCAGATTATGTTCTTTTCTCTTGTTTTTAAGCTTGAGATTATATGTATTTGGATGAATATCTTTCTTATCTGAAATTTTAAATTTTATATTAATCCCTGATTCTTTGAAATGTTTTTCCGAATCGGTTAATCTATCATCTGTAGCATCCCAGCCGAGTAATCCGGCAAACAGTCCCATGTCTGACCCCTGACTTTTATGTGTTGTTGCCAACGAACCATTTTTATCAAATTCAATAATAACATCAGTTATTTCACAATTCATCAAATCTCTGGCAATTCTCCCAATGCGTACAGAAGCAGCACAATGTGAACTTGATGGTCCTCGCATCACCGGCCCTATAACATCATTAAATATACTAGGAAAGGTTTTCATATTAATTTTAAAATTAAGAATATATTATTAAATATCAATTTGCAGTAAATATGGTATCTCACAGAGAAGCCATGCATAGCCTCTGAACATGTCAAAATATAAATAATTTGAATTTTCCTTGACATGAATATATAATTATATTATATTTGTACGGTTTTAGTATTTATTTATATTTTTCGTACAATTTAAAATAATTAGTAATATCACTTAAGTGTTTGAATTCATGGAAGAAAAGGGAAATATTAAGTTTCAACAAATTGTAAGCACAGGGAAATCACTGTTTTGGAAATTCGGAATAAACCGCGTAAGCATTGAAGAAATTTGCAGGGAAGCCAATGTTAGTAAAATGACTTTTTATAAACATTTCAGGAATAAAACAGAACTAATCAAATTTATTCTTAAAAAGCTTACAGATGAAGCCTGGGAGAAATATTATGCAATAATGAAGCAAAATATACCCTACAATGAAAAAATAAAGCAAACAATTGAATTAAAAATGAGAGGAACAAGTGATCTAAGCAGTGAATTTTACATAGATTTCTATAAACATGCCGATCCTGAATTAAGAAACTTTCTTCAAGAATTAAGTAATGAATCATTAAAAAAAGTAAAAGAAGATTATTTAAAAGCACAGAAAGAAGGAAATATCAGGCAGGACATAAATCTCGATTTTATTTACTATTTTTTGAATCAAATATTCTTTAATCTTGCTAAAGATGATTATTTAATCAATCTATATCCTAATCCAGGTGATCTGATATATGAATTAATTAATTTTTTCTTTTACGGCATTATGCCAAGAAACAATGAAACTAAATAAAAGGACATATATAATAATACTGTTTTTTATAGCCTATACTTCTGCTATAGGACAATCATCTTATTTTCAGGACATAAGATTTAAGGGGCAATTATCAGGATGGTTATCTCCTGATCCGGCAAATTCTTTTAAAACATTTACAGGGATAAGGTATATCCCTGAATTTTCAGCCAAAAAGAATCTGAATGAAAAATTATCTTTAGATACAGAATTATCTTTAAATACTTATGGAAGTGCATTTATTCATTCTTTCGACAGCATAAATTCTGATGGAAATATTAAACCATACAGGATGTGGTTACGGCTCTCTTCAAAACGTTTTGAACTACGTGCAGGTTTACAAAAAATAAATTTCGGATCGGCTTCTTTTCTCAGGCCACTGATGTGGTTCGACAGGATTGATCCCAGAGATCCATTACAGCTTACTGATGGAGTTTATTCCCTGCTTGCCAGATATTATTTTCAAAACAACACAAATATCTGGCTATGGGGTCTATACGGAAATAAATCAACAAAAGGATGGGAAATGATCCCCTCCTCTAAAAACAAAATTGAATACGGAGGCAGAATACAGACCCCTGTTTTAACTGGCGAAATAGCACTATCAATCCATCACAGAAAAGCGGATCTTTCTCAAATTAATTCAGTGGAAAAACTATCTTCAAATAATATTATTAGCGAAAACAGGATAGGAATTGATGGAAAATGGGATCTTGGTATTGGATTGTGGTTTGAATCATCAATTACACATCAGGATTTTGATATTTCAGCTATGAAATACCGGAGAGCAATAAACCTGGGAGTAGATTATACATTTGGTATAGGTAACGGGCTGAATGTTATGACTGAATTCTTCAGCTATGGTGCCTCTGAAAAAGCTTTTTCTAGGATCGAAGGGGCGAATTTTTCTATTCTTTCTTTTAATTATCCTATGGGGCTGCTTGACAATATTTCTCTAATGGTATATTACGACTGGAAAAACAAAGACTGGTACAGGTTTGTAAGCTGGAACAGGACATATGATAAATGGAGTTTTTACCTGATGGGATTCTGGAATCCTGACGAATTTCAAATATATAATAACCAACAGGATTACAGTTTTTTCACAGGAACCGGATTGCAGATTATGGTAGTATTCAACCATTGAAAATTGAAAATTGAAAATTGAAAATGAATAATGAATAATGAAGGATTAAGGATAAGGTAAATGTTAAGTTTTTTTTAACCACTTAACCACTTAACTACTTAACAATTAACGAAATAATTTAAATACAAAACATGGAAAATTCTGAAATTATTACAATCAAGGGTTTGATAAAACGCTTTCCTGTTGGGGGTGGGCAATTTACTGCCCTTAACGGACTGGATCTAACATTTGGCAAGGGTGAATTTACAGGCCTGGTCGGACCAAGCGGATCAGGTAAAACAACCTTGTTAAATATTATTGGATCCCTCGACTCACCATCAGAAGGAATAGTAAATGTTCTTAAGCAATCTATTGGTGATCTGTCGCATAAAAAAGCTGCACTGCTGAGAAATAAACATCTGGGCTTTATATTTCAAACTTATAATTTATTGCCCTATTATACGGTGTTTGAAAATATAGAATTCCCTCTTTTACTATTAAAAATGGGAACAGCTGAACGTAAAAAAGCTGTTATGGACGCTCTTGAATGGGTAGGAATAGCTGAGAAAGTAAAATCAAGGCCTGCCCAGTTATCAGGAGGAGAATGTCAACGTGTAGCAATAGCAAGAGCAATGGTGAAAAAACCTGAAATTGTGCTTGCTGACGAACCAACAGCCAATCTGGATGCTACTAATTCGCATCACATACTACAGACAATGGAAAAATTAAATTCCGAACTTAAAACCACATTCATTTTTGCTACTCACGATGAAAAAGTGATTAAATATCTTCACAGGGAGATATCTCTTAATGATGGTAAAGTTGTTAAAGATGAGCAAATTAAAAAGGAGGACAAAAAATGATGGCAATACGACTGGCATTTCGTAATCTTGTTGGAGCAGGATTGCGGACCTGGCTGAATGTATTTATCCTGTCGCTTGCCTTTGTGATAATAATATGGCATAAAGGTTTTCTCGACGGATGGGATGTTCAGGCAAGGAGAGATTTGATAAGCTACGAATATGGTGGCGGGCAATACTGGCAAAATAATTATGATCCGTACGATCCATTCACTCTGGAAGATAGTCATTCACCAATTAATGGTGACCTAAATAAACAGATTAATCTGGGAAATTTAACCCCAATACTAATATCTCAGGGAACAATTTATCCTCAGGGAAGAATTCAAAGTGTTTTAATAAAAGGAATCGACCCGGATCAAAATATAATTGATATTCCATCTAAACAATTAGTACAGACCGGAACGGAAATTCCTATTATAATTGGAACTCGTATGGCTGAAAGTTCTAAACTGAAGTTAAACGACACATTTACTGTTAGATGGCGTGATATTAACGGAACTTTTGATGCTACTGAAGCAAAAATAGTTGGGATATTCAAGAACAATGTCCCTACAACGGATGTAGGGCAAATATGGATTCCCATAAATAACCTCAGGAAAATGAAACAAATGCCTGATGAAGCAACAATTATTGTTCTTAACAAAAACTTTAATGAGCTTCAGCCGTATGAAAACTGGGAGTTTAAAGACCAGGATTTTCTTCTTACGGAGATTACAGAATTGATCAAAGCAAAATCGGCCGGAGGGTCTATTATGTGGGGCATTCTTATTCTTCTCGCAATGCTGGCAATATTCGACACACAGATATTATCAATATTTAAAAGGCAAAAAGAAATAGGCACTTATATGGCATTGGGTATGACCAGAGGACAGGTTGTAAGGCTTTTTACCACTGAAGGTGCTATGCATGGAATTTTAGCTATTGGTATGGCAGCAATATATGGAATACCATTATTATTGTATTCTGCATCAACGGGTTTTTCAATGCCCGAAGGCACAGACGATTATGGATTGGCCATTGCAGAAACAATAATACCGGCATATAGTGTGGGCCTTGTGATAAGTACTGTTTTAACAGTTATGATAATTACTATTATAGTAAGTTATATTCCAACAAGAAAAATTTCAAAAATGAAACCAACTGAAGCGATAAGGGGGAAAATACAATGATAAAATTTTTAATAAAAGGACTATTAAGAGACCGCCACCGAAGCTTATTGCCAATTATTGTAGTATCAATCGGTGTGTTTCTGACAGTATTATTCCATTGCTGGTTATCAGGCATAATGGGAGATATGATAGATATGAATGCTAAATTCTCTACAGGGCATGTAAAGATAATGAGCAAATCATATTCGGAAAATATCAATCAGATACCAAACGACCTGGCACTCACCGGAGTTGAAGATCTTTTAGAAAATACTAAAAAAGATTATCCTGATATTTCATGGGTTGAAAGAATACAATTTGGAGGTTTATTAGATGTACCTGATGAAAATGGAGAGACAAAATCGCAGGGTCCGACAATGGGAATGGCAATTGATCTATTTTCTGATAACAAATTGGAGATTTCCAACCTGAATATTGAAAAATCTCTTCAAAGAGGTAAATTACCGGAAAACCCAAAAGAAATACTTATTAGTGAGGAGTTTGCCCAAAAACTGGATATTGGACCAGGCGCAAATGTAACACTCATTGCATCAACCATGTATGGAAGTATGTCTATGTCTAATTTTATTGTTTCAGGAACAATAAAATTTGGTATTACTGCAATGGACAGAGGAACTATTGTTGTAGATATTAATGATGCCAGATTGACTTTAGACATGGAGGATGCAGCAGGTGAAATTCTTGGTTTTTTTAATAGCAATATTTATGAAGACGAACTGGCTATAGAAATAACAAATTCATTTAATTCAAAATATTCCAATGCTGATGAATATTCTCCTGTAATGTTAAGGCTTAAAGAGCAAAATAACCTGGCATCTATGCTTGATCTATATGATTCTATGTCGGGTATAATTATTTCTGTTTTTGTTCTTGCAATGTCAATAGTTTTATGGAATTCAGGACTTTTGGGAGGATTAAGAAGATATAGTGAGGTTGGGATCAGGCTTGCCATAGGAGAAAACAAAGGCCATGTATATAGATCAATGATAACCGAATCAATAGCTATTGGAGTTATTGGTTCAGTTATAGGAACTGCTATTGGTTTAAGCCTGTCGTACTACATGCAATCACATGGGATGGATTTCAGCTCTTTTGCAAAAAATTCGACTATGATGATGCCCGGCGTTTTTCATACCAGCGTAAACGCCTCAGCATGGTATATTGGATTTTTTCCTGGATTATTTTCAACAGTCCTGGGAACATGCTTATCTGGAATTGGTATTTATAAAAGAAAAACGGCACAATTATTTAAAGAATTAGAGATATGAGAAAATTAATATTTTTATTATTACTGCCAGGGTCTGTTCTTTTTGCTCAGAATCCCACTGGGGATGAGCTTATAAAAAGAATTGACCAGAATATGTCTTCAAAGAACAGGATATTTACATCAAATATGATTATTCATGGCCGCCGCAGTTCGAGGACAATTCAATCAAAAACATGGGCAATTGGCGACAAAAAATCATTTACAGAATATCTTGCTCCTGCCCGCGAACAGGGAACAAAGATGTTGAAAGATGAGGATAAACTCTGGATATTTTCTCCTTCAACAGATAGAATAATCCAGATATCTGGCCATATGCTAAGACAATCGTTAATGGGATCTGATCTTTCTTATGAGGATATGATGGAAGATAATTACCTGGTTAATAAATACAACGCAGTTGTAACAGCTAAGGAGGAGTATGATAATCGTGATTGCTGGATCGTAGAATTAACTGCAAAAACAGCCGATGTATCATACCAGATCATTAAAATGTGGGTCGACACAGAACGTTATATTCCTCTAAAAGAAGAACTTTACGCAAAAGGTGGTAAGCTTCTTAAAAGGATGGAATTATCTGATGTGGTGAATCTGCAAGGCAGATGGTTTCCTAAAAAGATTGTTTTTAAAGATATGCTGAAAAGAAGTGACGGAACCGAATTTATTATTACAGATATTAAATTCGACCAGCAAATTCCAGAGCATATTTTCACTAAAGCCTCTTTAAAATAATAAGAGTTTATATAATGAAATGAACATGAAACAGATGAGAAAAAAATGGAATTGGGCAATTCTGGGTTGTGGAAAAATTGCAGAAAAATTCAGTCTGGATCTGAAATTGCTTTCAAATGCCAGATTGTATGCTACGGCATCTCGTTCACTGGAGAAGGCACAGAATTTTGCCAATGAATATGGATATGTAAAAGCTTTCGGATCATATAAAGAAATGCTTAGTGATCCGGAAGTTGATATTGTTTATATTGCTACTCCACATTCTTTTCATAGGGATCACACAATTTTATGTCTTAATAACAAAAAGGCTGTTTTATGTGAAAAGGCTTTTGCCCTGAATTCCACTCAGGTATCTGATATGGTAAAGTCTTCAAAAGTGAATAATACTTTTCTTATGGAAGCATTCTGGACCCGGTTTCAACCCTTCTTCTTAGAGCTAACTAAAATATTAAAATCAGGCAGATTAGGCAATTGTAAAATGATGCGATCAGACTTTGCTTTTAATGGTCCATACGACCCGGAAAATAGATTATATAATCTGGATCTGGGAGGAGGCTCATTGCTGGATATTGGTATTTATCCAGTATTCTGGGCTTTACAGTCTTTTGGAACTCCGGAGAAAATTTCAGCTACTGCAGATTTTTGCCACACTGGCTCAGAAGAAAGTATTGCAATAACTTTCCAATATCCTGATGGCCGTATCGCCTCCCTAATGTCCAGTTTTGCAGTTTACACTGATACAAAAACTGAATTCTGGTGTGAAAAAGGGTTTATACAAATAAAGCGAGATGGGACATCATCCACAATATTACAAATAAAGGAAAGTGATGGTACTGAAGAAACACTAAATTTCACTAATGATAAAGCATTTGGTTATCATCTTGAAGCAGCTCATGTAATGGATTGCCTTGATGCAGGAAAAATTGAAAGCGACCTTTTGCCTTTATCCTTTAGTCTAACCCTCATCGAAACTCTTGATAAAATAAGGGAAGCTGCTGGTATAGTTTATCCGGCAGATAGTTAAGAAACTCTTTTTCACCAAGGTATCTTTAAAATAATAATATCACCTGCTATATTTATCAAACCAATAATGCAAATATAGTATTGTCCTCATGTAATTTGATGGATTTGATGATGTGCCATGAAATTCATCATTAAACCTGATCATAGCTGTCGGAACCTTTAGAACTTTTAAAGCCTCATAAAATTCTTCAGTCTGGGAAATTGGTGTTCTCAAATCTTTTACTCCAGTCATTAACAAGGTTGGTGTTTTTACATTGCCTACATACATTAATGGTGAACGTCTGAGATGTTCTGAAGGATCGTCCCATGGAAATTTTGCGAAATTCCTGTACCAGGAGGCTCCATCTGTAGTCCCAACAAAGGATATCCAGTTTATCACAGGATAGTTTACCGACGCGGCTGCAAACCTGTCTGTATGTCCAACAATCCAGGATGTCAGAACACCTCCACCACTGCCTCCGTAAACGAAAAGATTATTTTTATCAATATATCCTTTTTTTATTACTTCATCAACACCTTTCATTAGATCGTCAAAGTCCTTATTGGGGTAATCGTTTTTTATCTCATTTCCAAATAAGCTTCCATAACCTGCAGACCCCCTGGGATTTGTATATAAAACCACATAACCTTCAGCTGCATGGAACTGCCATCTGAAATTGAATCCTACGCCATACATTCCATGCGGTCCGCCATGAATTGAAAGGATCAGAGGATATTTTTTTTTCGGATCAAAATCCGGAGGTTTAATGATCCATCCTTGTATATCAAGTCCATCGGTTGATTTATACCATATTTCTTCAAGCTTTCCGAGTTTTTTATCAGAAAGGATATCATCATTTACATTGGTAAGAATTTTAATATCAGGATCATTTAATTCAAATGAAATAATATCACCAGGTAAATAAGGATCAGATAGTGTTCCAATAGCAATTCCATTATCGCTTATTCCTGAAACTGATAGCATATGCTGGCCTTTTGTCAGTGGATTTAATTTACCATTAAGAGTAAGAAAATAAAAATTGCTTGTTCCCTTTTCCCTTATATTAACATATACACCTGAATTATCTTTTGCCCATTTAAGAATGCTGAAACCTTCATCATATTTGCCGGAGATTAATCTTGACTGGCTACCGTCGAGGTTCATTACATATATTTTGGAATTAATAAAGGTGTCGTCTGTCCAATCGTATCCCTGATATATTACAAGCTTATTATCAGGAGAAACTATTGGTCCTGTATCAGGCCCTTTTCTTGAGGTTAATTTCCTGACCTTTCCTGATTTTACATTAATTACATAAATCTCTGATTCACGATAAGCATATTCTGCCTCTGGTATACGCAGGCTTGAAAAAAGTATCTCTTTTCCATCTTTTGTCCATGAATATCCTCCCCTGCCATGATTCCAGTTTCCACTGCTTATCTGTTTGGCCGTGCCACCACCGGCATCTACCATAAAAATATGGGAATAACCTTCCTCAATAAACCCTACCCTGTCTCTCCTATAAACTATGTCCTCAACAATTCTTGGTTCATTTGTCCATTTGGCATCTTTAGGTTTATTAGGCATTTTGATTGGCCATCTTTTATTTTCAGGCACAAGCATCACAAAAGAGATATGTTTACCATCAGGAGACCATTTAATATTCGAAGGACTCTTGTCGATCCGTGTTATCTGGGTTGGCGGACCAACAATATTAATATGTTTAACAAATATCTGAGATCCTTTTGGCTCACCCTCCTTAACAAAAGCAATAGACTTTCCATCGGGCGACCAGATTGGACTTCCTCCTTTCATAAAAAACCTGTTATTACCTCCATCTGTATCCATTATCCATATATCCGATACATTTCCGTCTTCATATTTATTAATCCACCTTTTTGTATAAATAATTTTATCTCCCGATGGAGATATAGTTGCTGAACCGACAGATTCAATTTCCAGATAATTTTCGAGTTTTAGTTTTTTTATTTCTTCCGACTGAGTAAATCCATAAGAAAAGAACAAAATAATCAGGCCATATGCCAGTAAGGTTTTTTTAGACATAACATTGGGATTAAGTTTATATTTAATTCATAACTGTTTTGCTAGTAAGTTAGTAAAAAGTTAGTATATATTCAAGTCTCTGTTTGTCGTATGATGCAGCTCTCACATCCAGGAACTCCAAACATGAGGGCACATTATGTATGTATCATATTATTGTCAGAATATTAGTTTATTGGCCTTTAGAATTATTCCCCATATTTATTATCTTTGATAATATACCCTGATTAAAACATTTTTTTCAAAACTATGGAAGCCTGTCATGGGAAGTTATAGAAGGATTATTTATTAATTTAATAACTGAATAACATGAAAAAGAAAATCATAATTATTTGTTTATTGAGCATAGTCACTCTTTTTACCAGAATCAGTATCTCATCTGTTAGTGAAAAACATGGTGATATAATGCCACCTGATATTTTGCCTGTTATTTTTCTAAGTGGAACTGATTATGAAATGGGTTATCAATATGGATTGCAGGCCGGGCAGTATATCGAGATAAATAAAAATGCAGCATGGGCTTCAGCACTTCAGAATTATAGTTACAGCGAGGTGTTAAATACTCTGAAGATAAATCAGTTTTTCATAAAAGAATATACTCCCGAGAATATTGAAATAATGAAAGGTATGACTGATGGAGCAAAGGCAGCCGGTTACGATATCAGCTATATTGATATTGTATTGTTGAATGTTACAATCCCGGATCCAAAAACCTCCACTTATCCTAAAGATGCCGGGAAAGATGAATTACCTCCTGATAAAAGCTGTTCAGTTTGTTCTGCATGGGGTACTGCAACAAAAAAAGGTCGCCTTTTAGGCCTTGACACACTTGATGGATTTGGAGAGGCCAGATTTGGAGTTATTCTCGTTGTTTTCCCAAAAAAGGGGAATAATTATATTTGTGGAGCAGATGCCGGTGAAATAGGTGATCATTTCCTGATGAATAACAAAGGCTTGTTTTTTGGTAATAGCGGAGGAGGAGGATCACCAAGGAAGATTGATAACAATTATGGAATTTGCTGGGCTACTTCAATGACTCATATTGTTCGTTTTGCCAATAATGCCGTTGAAGCTAAAGATATGATCCTTTCCTGGCAGATAAATACTCCCGAGAATTTTCATTTTGTTGATGTACATGGAAATTCATTTGTTGTAGAAAAAACTGCTGCCATTCAGGCCGTACGAAAATCCGGTGATTTTGGTGAAAAGGATTTTTTATTTTCAACAAATAACTATTTGCATAAAAAGATGAAAGTCACCAAAGAAGGGGACTTCATTAAAAAACACGGAGGATATGGGGCATATTCTGCACCGCGAAATCTTATTTTCTGGGATCTTCTTAACAACTATCACAGTGAAATCGATGTGGAATTTATGAAAATGATACTCAGGTTTCCCGGCAATCCACCGCCTTATCCCCCGGAAGAAGGTTGGGATGCAAAAATCTGTCGTCCAACAAATAATTGGGTATCTGTGCTATTGCCGGATAATGGAGATAAAGGCATTGCAAATGTCTGTACAGGACCTGCCGGACGGATTATCCATTCATCAACAGCGTCCAGTGGTGAACCAATGAGAACAAATTATCCATATATTGATGGGACACATACTTTTTTTAAAATTCGACTCGCAGCTAATCCAAAGGCAGTCGTTGAACAAGCTAAAACTGATGCAATTAATGAGATAGCCACAGCATATAAAGAATTTATGAAATTAACACCACTAAATGATGGATATGGAGAGTTACAGAAGATTTATTCAAAAGCTAACAGGGAATATTACCAGGGTAATCAGTTATTAAATGAGGCATTATTGGCAAGCGGTAATGAATCACTGATTTTATTTTCTAAAGCAGGAACCGCTTATACCAGAAGTCAGGCGCATGCTGCACAAGTTTTTGAAGCTCTTGTTCCTCCGGCAACCAGCCCATCAGATCTAGGACTAAAAACTTTTGGCGGTGATTGGGGAATTTGGGAAACAAGTTTTAAACATTAATAATCAATTAACTGTTAATTGCTTCTTATATGAAGAAAATATTCTTGCCTCTTTCTGTTACATTATTATTTTTCTACAGTTCTGTCTTATTTGGCCAGCAGTCAGATACTGAGCTTTGTACAGGTTATTATCAGACTGAAGAAAAAGCAGTAAAGCAACTGGAGTATTTAGGTTCAAAATATCATAATTTATCAGGATGGAAAAAACGGGCAAAAAAAATAATAAAAGGAATAATTTCAGGAACTCAGTTAAATAAGATTCCTGCCAGATACAGGAATAATAAGTTTAATCCAATAATTAGATCCAAAAAACTATTTAACGGGTATTCTGTAGAAAATATAGCAATAGAAACTATTCCTGGATATTACGTAACAGGTAATATTTATAAACCGGAGAAAATAAGCGATAAATGTCCTGCTATTCTTAGTCCACACGGACATTGGGGAGATGCTGATGATTATGGCCGCTACCGGGAAGATATGCAAAGGCGATGTGCATCACTTGCCAAAATGGGTGCTATTGTTTTTGCATATGATATGAATGGATACGGAGAATCAATTCATTGTGACCATAAACACGCAAGAGCATTACAGATACAAACATGGAACAGCATGCGTATTGTTGATTACCTCTGTACTCTAAAAGAGGTTGATAATAAAAGGATCGCCATAACCGGGGCATCAGGAGGAGCAACACAAGCTTTTATGCTCACAGCAATTGATAAAAGAATAGCAGTATCTGTTCCTGTAGTTCAAATCTCCGCTCATTTTTTCGGCGGTTGTGTTTGTGAAAGTGGAATGCCGATTCATATTAACACATATGTGGAAACAAATAATGTTGAAATCGCCGCATTAGCAGCCCCACGTCCAATGCTTATCATTTCTGACGGAGACGACTGGACAAAAAATACTCCTGAAGTTGAGTTCCCTTATCTCCAACGTGTATACAGATTGTATAATAAGGCAAATAATGTTGAAAATATACACCTTAGATTTGAAAAACATGACTATGGATTTTCAAAAAGAAAAATTGCGTATAAGTTTTTGGCACATCATCTTCATCTGGATATAAATAAAATAAAGAATAATGGAGAAATAAGTGAAGGCTTTGTTTCAGTACAGCCCTACAAAGAATTATTGGTGTTTAACAAAAAATTTACAAGACCAATTAATATAGTAATTGGGAATGAAGAGGTTGATAAACTGTTTAGTGGAAAACTTAAATGATCTGAAAATAATTTAAAACTATTAATCTATAACATTATGAAATTAAAGAACCATCTAACAAAAGGATTTATGATTGTATTAATATGCATAGCAATGTTTAATACAAACATCATGGCTCAGAATTATCCTGCTATTAAAACGCCGCTAAAACAGGAATTGCTTACTCTCCTAACTAATGAAATTTCCGGACAGACTATATTTAATAATGAAGTTATTCTTGCCGGTGCCCCCTGGGTAAGAAACGAGAAAGAATTTTCAACAACATTCTATGAGTCGAAAAGATTGTATGAGATGACCAAAGAGTATGGAATAAAAAATGTTGAGTTGTTAAAATATTCTGCAGAAAGACAGTTTACCTATCCTTTTGAGGGTGAATTCTGGGTTACCTCACCAGAGAAACGATTAATTGCAAAACTTGGTGCTGATGCCGCTCTTGTTGCAGGCGGTTCAGTTACGGCCGATCTTAGCGGGGAATTAATTTATATTCCACAGCTGACTCCTGATGAAATAGATAAAATGATTGCTGATGGCAAACAGGAAAAGTATAATGGAAAAATAGCTTTATTATGGTCTCATGCAAGAGGAAAACTGGCAACCGCGCTTGATGCAGCAGGAATACAAGCTGTAGTCTCATTCAGTAGCCGCGATCGGTATTATGACCCTAATCAGGTTGTTTATGGTTCTGGTTCATACGGTCAAGGCGAAAATCTAAAAATTGGCTTTTCTGTTTCATGGAGGCAATGGTCAGAATTAATGGAAGATGTTGAAACTGGTAAAAAGCTGACTGTTCGTTGTAAAACGCGAATTGAAAAATACGACAGCAGATATGAGATTGTACATGCATGGATACCAGGCACAGAACCTGATAAAGAAGGTGTTATATTTACTGCCCACCTTTTCGAAGGCTATACAAAACGCGGAGCAAACGATAATATGGGAGGTTGTGTTGTGCAACTTGAAATATTACGTGCTCTCACAAAGCTTATTGAAACAGGCCAGATACCTCAGCCAAAAAGAAATATATATTTTATATGGCCCAACGAAATATCCGGCACATATGAATTTCTAAAAAAACATCCTGGTTTACCCGAGAAACTGAGTATTAATATTAATATGGATATGGTAACCGAAGGATTACGACTTAATAACGCTGTAATGACAATGAGCGAATGTCCAGATCATCTTCCCAGTTATTTTGATGGCCTTGCAAAATCGATATTCAATTATGTGTGGAGAACAAATGATATAGTTTATCTTCCTGGTGCGCCACGTGGACGAAGAGGTGGACAATATTTCCCAATTCCTATGATGGAGAAAAACGGATCGCTGGATGCCTTCAGGTTTTTTATTCATAAATCAACTGGCGGAAGTGATCATATATGTTTTAAAAATTCATCGGTAAATGTTCCTGCAATAGAGTTTTTTACCTGGCCCGACTATTGGTATCATGCTGATACTGATATGCCCTCAAAGTCAGACCCCACCCAAATGAAAAGGATTGCTTTTATTGGAGCTGCTACCGCTTATGCGTCTGCAAATTGTACTGATGACGTGCTTGAAGGACTGCTTGATGAAACTGCAAATTACGGTTATTTAAGAATTGCTGAAAGGGATTTACCAAGAGCACTAAAATTAATTGAAACTGCCAATGCAAACAATCTAGGCTCAGCCACATCAAAGGCATTGAGTCTTGGATCATTTTTTGTTAACAGGGAAGTGGAAGCCATTGAATCAACATATGATATTTGTTCCGGTTCAGCAAAAGCAAAGAAAATGATTAATAACCGGGTTGAGCAAATGAAATTATATGATAAATCAATTCAGGATCAGTTAATTGGGTATGCAAAAGTTAAAGCTAAAGAATTAAATGTTAAGAAGCTCGATCTCAACAAACCCGATCCTGATGAAAAGAAATATTCTTCTTTAATACCTGTACTGCATCCAGATGTAAGAGGACAGGAATTCTCAATAAGCAGGCACGAAAAATATACCAAATTTGTTAGTGAGAATAAAAATCATCCTGGCTTAAAAATTGCGAATAACAGGAATGCTTCCAGATCGGTATTAAATTACATAAACGGAAAAAGATCTATAAGCAAAATAACACATTGTGCTGAAGGGGAAACACTTAGCAGACTTTCGATCAAAGATGTAGCCGCGTATTTTGATTTATTGAAAGCAGCCGAATGGGTTGAATAAAACATGATTGCAGATTGTAGTTTTCAGATTACAGATTTTAAATTTTCATAAGATCTATAAAAAGAAAACTTGTGAATAAATGATTATGAAAAATTATCTTCATCCTACAATTCCTGCCAACAGAATATCTCAGATTGATATTCTAAGAGGCTTTGCCTTATTTGGAATTTTACTCGTTAATGTTTTCGGATATAATTCTTCCTTTTTTGATTTTAATGGATTCTACAACACATTTACCGATCCATTAAACACTAAAGTTTTTAATTTAGTTATCGGTTTTGGTGCTGATAAGTTTATTTTTATGTTTTCTTTTCTTTTTGGTGTAGGATTTTCAATAATGTATTTGAAATATAACAGGGTTGAAAAAGAGTTCTCTCGCTTATATCTTCGTCGTTTATTGACACTTATGATGTTTGGGATAATTCATGTAGTTTTTTTCTGGGCAGGAGATATTTTAATTTCTTATTCTTTGATGGGCATAATATTATTGTTGTCAAGAAAGTTGCGATCTGGTTTACTCTTATTTTTTAGCATTTTATTATACTTCTTTCCAATAATTTATATTGCCTTTGAAAATATATTCCTATTCTTGCCATCAGCATTGAGCTCAGTAACCAAAATTAAAATGCCTGAAGTAATTGATATTTATTCTGGTGGATCATTTTTAGAAATCTTCAAACTCAGGATAAATGAATATTTAGCTTTTAGAAATATAAATCTGATATATTATGCTCCTAAAGTTTTGTCTTTATTCTTTCTTGGTTTTCTATTTTACAAACATAAAATTTTTAATAAAATCAATTCTTCTAAAGCTAAATATTTTGTTGTATTTATTATTTTACTTTCAATTGGAATATTATTAAATCTATTTACAGGAAACATTGCAAACAGTTTAGCCGATCCAGACTCAAACCCATATTACACAGCTATTTATATGGGTGTTTTTGAGATTACAAATATTTTCCTGGGATTCAGTTATATTCTTTTTATACTGATCCTATCTCAGGTTTCAATTTTTAAGTTCATACTAAATCCCTTAAAATATGTTGGCCGTATGGCTCTAACTAATTACTTGATGCATTCAGTAATTTTCACAACAATAATGTATTCATATGGATTGGGGAAATTTGGAAGTTTACAACCCTGGCAACTTATTATTTTTGCTGTTGTAGTATTTGTTATTCAAATATTTATCAGCAATTTCTGGCTGCAAAAATTTCGTTTTGGCCCCTTAGAGTGGGTTTGGAGAAAGTTTACATATTTGAATGTTTAAATTGATAGTGATTAAGCTCTTTTTTTGTCACTAGTTACTGGTCACTGGTCACCTTTTCAAAATTATTAATTAATCTTATATTTAGAAAGAATAAAATATTAAAAAGAACAAAGATTCATGCAGGTAATATTTGGAATTATTTATCATTCGATCGGGGGATTTGCTTCCGGAAGCTTTTATATGCCTTTCAATAAAGTAAAAGGATGGGCATGGGAGAGTTATTGGATTATCGGCGGACTATTTTCATGGTTGATTGTACCACCACTGGCTGCTTATCTTACAATACCAGGATTTGCCGAAATAATAGCAGCAAGTTCCAGTCAAATACTTTTTTTCACCTTTTTAATGGGATTGCTTTGGGGTATTGGAGGCCTGTCTTACGGATTAGGTGTCAGATATCTGGGTATGTCACTGGGAAACTCTGTAGTACTCGGGTTTTGTGCTGCATTTGGGGCTATTGTCCCTTCCATTTATTATAATATTAATCCTACTGAAGGTAAAATTTCTTTTACCGATATGTTTGGCAGCACCGGAGGTTTACTTGTTCTTTTGGGTGTAGTAGTTTGCCTTGTAGGAATAGCCATTTCAGGGAAAGCAGGTATGATGAAAGAAAGGGAACTTACAAAGGAAGACCAGAAAGCAAGTGTGCCAGAGTTTAGTCTGGCTAAAGGATTAATAATTGCTGTATTATCCGGTATATTAAGTTCATTCTTTAATTTTGGAATTGAGGCAGGTAAACCAATGGCTGATGCTGCTGTAGATGCAGGATTCAATCCTTTATTTCAAAACAATGTGACTTTTGTTGTAATACTTTGGGGCGGATTAACTACCAATCTTATCTGGACAAGCATCCTGAGCATAAAAAACAAATCTTATAAAGATTTTACTAATTCCTCAACACCCATTTCCAAAAATATTTTGTTTTCGGCATTAGCTGGCACAACCTGGTTTCTGCAATTTTTCTTCTATGGAATGGGCGAAAGCAAATTAGGTAATGGAGCAAGCTCATGGATACTTCATATGTCAGTCATTATTTTAACGGCAAATATGTGGGGTATTTACCGCAAAGAATGGAAAGGTGTCACAATCAAAACAAAAAGGACTATTACATTGGGTATTATACTAATTCTTTTAGCTGTAATATTTGTTGGTATTGGTAATTCATTATAATGTAAAATAATATAAAATTAGAACAGGGAAACAAGTCTATGGCAACTAAAAAAACTAATATCTAAACAATTAAAAAAATGGATAAAAAAAAGAAATCAATCGGGCTTTTTATAATAGCAAGTGCCATTATTTGGGGAGCAATAATCATTGGATGTTCCTTAAAACTGAAAGGCACAGAATGTTTTGATGAAATCGTTTATATTCTCAGTGCAGGAGCAAGTTTTCACTTACTGTTTATTTGGGGTCCTTTGGCTATTCAATTCAAAAAGTTGAAAAAGGAAGAATAACTATAAAATGAATGGAAAACAACGTATAGAGGCAGTTTTGAGAGGAGAGTGGCCTGATAAAAGGCCTGTTATGCTTCATAATTTTTTAATGGCAATTGAAGAAGCCGGATATACACACAAACAGTATCGCGAAAATCCTGATATAGCTGCGAAAGTGCATATTATGTCAGCCGAGAAATACGACCCTGATGGGATTTTAATCGATTTTGACACAGCCACATTGGCTGGAGCGGTAGGTGTAGAGGTTGATTTTCCAGAATTCTACCCTGCACGAACTCATAAACCGTTGCTAAATAGTCTTGATGAAGTAAAAGATCTGGAAAAAGTTGACCTTTCTAAAGATGAAAGAGTTCAAATTTGGCTGGAAACAACAGCTTTGGTAAAAAAACATTTTGGTGAGGAGAAATATATCCGTGGAAATTGTGACCAGGCTCCTTTTTCTCTTGCAAGTATGATACGTTCACCATCACAATGGATGCTGGATCTTTTAATGTGGAACCTATTGGTTTTTAAGCTATTGGATTTTTGCACCGATGTTTGTTGTCAGTTTATTTCCTTGATGGCTGAAACAGGTGCAGATATGGTTTCCAATGGTGATAGTCCTGCCGGGCCAGATATGATTTCACCTGAGCACTACGAAAAATTTGCACTTCCTTATGAATCTAAGATTGTTAGAACAGCTCATGATCTTGGTTTGCCACACATGTTACATATTTGTGGAAATACTGATTTGATCGTTGATAAAATGGTATGCACAGGAACAAATTCAATTGAACTGGACTATAAAACCAATATTCAGCTGGTACATGATAGCTGCAAGAAAAGCAAGATTGTTTTTAGTGGAAATATTGACCCTACCGGTGTGATTGCATTTGGAACTCCAAAAATAATTGAAGAAAAAGTGGTCGAAATATTGAAAATTTTTAAAGATAACCCTATGTTCATAATGAATGCGGGTTGTGCAATTCCTGCAAAAACACCTACGGAGAATATTAAAGAATTAATTGCCGTTGCCCGTAACTATTGATGTTTTAATGGATGACTATGTATCCATATTGACAAAAATAGCTATGCTGGTTTATTTATACGAGATTTTTTTATAACATAAATATTATATCATGAAATTTGCTTTATGCTTAGTATTTTTTTTCAGTTCCTTTTCATATCTCTTTGGGGAAATTTCTGCTCCTTCATCCTATATAAATGATACAAAACCTTATAGTTTTGAAAAGATAATTGAAGAGTATATACCTTTATCAAACCCCATTGATTTAACTAATTCAGAAATCTGGGATGAAAATCAACACTATTTGATAGATTTTAATTTCAGGATATATGATCAATCTTATAGTACTGTAACAGTAAATGCAGGAGGTGGTATCTCTTTTCCCGACCAGACAGGAAGATGGTTACGAGTATATCATACTGTTTTTGGCGGTTTTTTATTAAAATCGAAATCAGCAGGAAGCTCTGAATCATCTATTTGTTATGAAATCTCAGGAATGGAAGGAGATCGTATCTTAAAAATACAATGGGAAAATGCAGGTTTTGTCCAATGGTATGACACCAGTGATACTGAAGATTTTGTTGATTTTCAGATTTGGTTATTCGAAAGTGATTATCATATAGAAATCCATTTCGGCAGCAATTCTACTGATAGTGGAACATATGGATATCCAAATTATACTTCAAATCCGGATCCGGGGCCTGGTGTAAATTTTAACTATAATGATTGTTATTCGTTTCTATGCCTATACGGAGCTGCAGATAATCCTTCATATGATTTTTATAATTTTTGTACACCTAATCAAATATTCATTGATGGGACACCTTCTGAAGGAACAACATATGTTTTCACGCTAACTAATAATTCATCAATCCTTGAAAATGAAGAACCATCAACAACTTATCTTTATCCAAATCCTCTAACATCAGAATTATACATTGACAATGATCAGATAATAAAACAAATTCGAATATTTGACATGAATGGAAGAATCAAATATTTGAATAAGAATATAGATAAGACCAACACTAAATTAGAACTTAACCACCTTAATTCAGAAATATATTTCATTGAGATACTGGATATTAAGAAACAAAGAATATATAAGCTAATAAAAATCAGCGGCCATTAATTTCAATTAATGACCTGAACTCTACCCCCCTAATGCAGCTGATGAAAACAAGAAGTAATTAGCTCTAAACTGCTTCAGAAGATATTCCAGAAATCTTCCTGCATTCGTTTTTCATCTATTTGTGTATATATAGTTAGCTTTCTTTGAACATTTTCAGGTGGCCCAGAAACAATTCTTTGCTCAGCCATTTCGGGGTTAATAATTGCCTCAATCAGAGCCAAATCCCATATCATCCTTTCTTCTCTTTCATTATCCTTCCTATCCCATAATTTGATGATAAGTTCTCCAATGCCCTTTTTCCCACTGAGTTGCGAAATTGTAGTTTTCTTTTTAAAAATTAACTTTTCGCCAATATTAGCCGGCATGATAACCATTTCTAATGCCTTATTGTTTAATATTACATCAAAAGCATTCAAATCATTTCGCACATTGTATTCATTCTTATCCCATGCATTTTTGTCAAGATGATACATAGCACCAAGAATATAAAGACTTATTTTATCCGCAATTTCTGGTTTTAGCGTAATTGCTGAAGAAATATTTGTTAATGCTCCCAGGCAAATAATAGTCAGCTTCTCATTATCTCTCATTTCCATTGCCTTTTTAATAATAAATTCCGTTGCTTCGCTTTCTCTGGGTTCATCACCACCCCATGATTGGCCCACAATCATCTCGCTCCCATGTAAAGAAGGGATCTCTCTTTTATTCATCAAATTCAGAATTGTATTATTCAACTCCCAACTTAAATCAGCTGTATTCAGATCATAAGACTCTTGATTCTTCCACTGAGCTGCAGTTATTCCCAAAAGCTCAAACTTATCGCTTCTCAATACCCGTGCGATTGCAAAAACATCATCAAGCCCATTGGCAGTGTCAGCATCAATAATCACCTTCTTCGTTTGAGCCCCAATACCAGTTATCAATAGCAGGTGGAACAAAATAAGGAAAAACAACTTTTTCATAATCATACCCTTCTTTTTAATAAAACATATTATTATACCACCGATAGTGGGATAAGCGTAAATTTACAATAATTATTGTCATTATTTTCATGTGTTTACCGGGCATGACACAGGTCAGAGAAAAATCCAAAGAAGAAGGCAAAGCAAAACTTAAAAAAGCCATCGAATCAGGTGATATGACTGAAGAAGAGGCTGTCTCAAAACAACGAGGCAGCCTCCTTTTATATATTTTTCGAGGATATTAACACGCCGCTGCGAATTTTGCTTTGCAAAAAACGCTAATGCGACTTAGTTTAATATCCTCTCCAAGCTTGAAGGCCTCTATTTATAATTTTACTAAAAAGCTTACACTTTTGAGACAGTCTCTTCTTTTTTTACACAATAAGGGATTCCCCTTGTTGTATTTGTCATAAGAGTATTCCTAACTGAACAGAAACTAAATTATAAGCATATGAAAAAACCAGCAATCTTATTATTATTAATGCTTTTTATAACAATAATAATATCATGTGACAAGGAAAAGGATAATATTATTGATATTGATCCGGATGAATTAACCAATCCTATTGAAAATTTGTTAGATCCGAGAGTTAAAAGTATTGTTGAATCAGATAATACTTTTGGATTTAAAATATTCAAAGAAATTGCAAAAGGAAAAGAAGAGAATATTTGTATTTCCCCTTTAAGTATTGCGATGTGCCTAAGCATGCTTTATAATGGAGCAGAAACAGAGACAAAAAGGGAAATGGAAGAAACTCTTGAACTTTTGGATTTATCGGTGATGGATGTTAATAAATCGTACAGGGCTTTGATAGATTCATTAAGAACAAATGACCCTGGAGTATTGTTTGAAATAGCAAATTCGATCTGGGGCGCAAAGAATTTTGATATTGAAGATGAATTTATTAGAAGAAATGAGGATTATTTTGATGCCGAAGTTAGTCAACTTGATTTCGGAGATCCCGGAGCTGTTGACATAATTAATAACTGGGTATCGGATAAAACACATCAAAAAATTGAAACTATTCTTACAAAAACAAATTCAGGTGATCTAATGTATCTTATAAATGCAATTTATTTTAAAGGAAGATGGTTATTTGAGTTTGACCCTGATAAAACCTTTGATGGTCCCTTTACTCTGAACAATGGAGAAAGAATAAGAGTAGCAAAAATGCACCAACAAGAAGACTTTAATTATTTATATAATGACCTTTTTTCATCCGTTGAATTATTATATGGATCTGGCAATTTCAGTATGCATATTTTATTACCTCATAATAACCTTAAAGTTGATGATATCATCGAAAACCTTAATAATGAAACATGGAATCAATGGTTAACTGAATATGTAAAAAAGGAGAATTATAAGATTTATATACCTAAGTTTAAGTTTGAATATAAAAAATCTTTAATTGATGATTTAAAAACTCTTGGTATGAATCTGGCATTTAATCCAATGGCTGATTTTAGTGGTATTAACAAGAATTGTGAGATGTGGATCTCATTGGTTAAACATAAAACATTTATTGAGGTTAATGAAGAAGGCACTGAAGCAGCTGCAGTAACTATTATTGGTGCATGGGGAAGCTCTCTGGGTTATTCTGTTAACAGACCCTTCATATTTATTATAAAGGAGAGAACTACAAATACAATTTTGTTTATTGGAAAAGTTATGAACCCACTTGAGAATTGAGAATTAAAAATTACATGGATCACTTTCCGCAATCCTTATAAGCTTTTAGTAACTCTCTTTCGTCATTAACAGTTACTGTTTTATTATATTCTTTATATTTAATTACTACTGGAAATTGCATAACAGGCTTAGTGCGTTTATCTGCATCAGGATGGGCTTCAAACCATCTTCTCAATGCATCTCGTAATTCTCCTTCTTCATTAACCGTGACAGTTGTACGGTCAGGCATAAAGTATGTTAAGGGATAAACTAAATCAAAACATTTTATTCCATCTCTTTCTTTGTCGCCAGTGCAAGCAGCACGAATCCTTTGCATTTCCCTTTCGTTATTAATTGTTATAGGTCTGCCTTTGAAAGTAATATCTACAGGATATTGTAAAGTTGGTTTCTCTTTTGTATCAGGGTGATCCTTGTACCATGATCTAATTGCCAACATTCCATCTTTATCAGTGGCTGTAATAATAGAACCATCAGGCATAATGTATGTTAGGGGATATACAAACTCAATACATGCTTTTTTATCTTCATCTCTGTCTCTGATTCTTGGAACATTTTTGCATCCTAACTCTCTTCCTTTCAAATTAAAGTAAACCTGCAAATCAGTAACACTCTCTTCTTCACTTAATAATAACTCATATCCTAATGAGGGTGCAATTTTTGCATTAACAACATAACTCTCAGAATATCGAGTTTCCAGTACTTTCAACACATATGAATTTAATTCTTCAACATTTATGATCTGTTTATCAGTTGCCAATTGAATATCCTGAATCAAATTATCATCATTTTTAGAATCTTCTTTTTGACATGAGAATAATAATCCTGTTAGAAAAAAGGCAAGGAAAAAATATTTTGTTTTCATGATCTGGATTTTTGATTAGTATTCATTAATAATTAATACCCCAAATATAGTACTTATATTATTTTTGTCATATTAAATTGCCTCTGTTGTAGACAAAAACGAGAATAAAAAGGATAGAACCGAATTGAAAATACCTTTTTCACCTCCTCTCAGCCCCCACCTATTACAATTGAATTACATGAGCGTCAGCGAAGGAATAACACGAACAAAGTGAGTGAATTACAATTGAATTACATGAGCGCCAGCGAAGAAGAAACACTTGAATTCTTAATAAGCTGATAATAAAACCTGATACAGTCTTTAAATGCTTCAATGCTCAGGCGTTCGTTTACTCCATGGAAGCGTCCTAAATCTTCAACTTGGGCTATATATGGCAAAAACCTGTATATATTATCTGTTATTCCTGAATAGTGTCTTGAATCGCTCGCGGAATTTATCAATGAGGGGCTCACCAAAGTCAGCGGAAATACTTGTTTGATAGTTTTTTCAATAGTTTTAAATCCAGATGTACTTATAGGTGAAACAGGTGATGGCTCACTTATATTTGAAATTGTTTTTATTAAAATTCTTTCATCATTAACCACTTTTTTAATGTGTTCTAATACTTCAACCGATGTTTCACCGGGCAAAATCCTGAAATTTACAATGGCTTTTGCTTCAATAGGAAGAACATTATCCTTTATCCCACTATTAAATATTGTTGGAGAGGTTGTGGTTTGTACAAGAGCATTACTCGCAGGTTTAGACTGATAAATATTTAATATTATTTTCTTAAACAACCAGGAATTAGCAAAAACTGCCCTAAAGCCAAATGACATTTCAGGCCCTAAATAATCAAAAAATCCTCTTATTGGATCTGAAATCCTGGCTTTTGGCTGTTTATCTCTCAGATTTACTATTGCTCTTGACATCACCCCAATAGCAGTTTCTTCCGGAGGCATTGATGAATGTCCGCTTTCCATATTAACTGATAATTCAACAGTCATAAACCCTTTTTCAGACAAACCAATCAATGCAACATCTTTTTTAATTCCCGGTACCTGGTTACGTACAATTACCATTCCTTCATCTAAAACAAATTCAGCTTCCACATTAATAGATTCCAGATATTTAGCAATTTGCAACCCACCAGCTTGTCCTAGAACTTCTTCATCGTGGCCAAATCCAAAATAAATTGTTCTCTCAGGAGAATAGCCTTCTTTTAATAGGATTTCTGTTGCTTCAAGTATACCTATCATACTTATTTTATCGTCCATAGATCCCCTGCCCCATATAAAACCATCATCTATTTTGCCACTAAAAGGATTAACTTCCCATTCTGAAAGAGAACCTTCTTCCACAGGAACAACATCATAATGAGCAATAAGAACAACAGGTTTAAGATTAGAATTCCTCCCCTCCCATTTATATAGAAAGCTGTAATTGTTAATTATCTTTTTTTGGAGAATGGAGTCAACTTTAGGATATTTTTTCTCAATAAAACCAATAAATTTATCAAATTCCTGCCAGTTCACTTTAGAATTATCTGTATTTGAAATGGTTTTAATACGGATAGCCTCTGAAAGATTATTTATTGAATGCTGACTGATAGTTAATTTTTCAATAGGTTCAACTTCTATCTGTCTGGATTTTAACAGTAAAGTCTTAACAATAATTACAAGCAACAAAATAATTATTCCAGCTGTTAAAATTTTAATAATCTTTTTCACCATCTTTTTGTATTTTAGAGTTTTATTATTTCTACTTTACTGATGAGTCTGAAATAAATACAGAAATTAGATCTTTAAATTTCACGAAAAAAATATACAAATCAAAATGAGAAAAATTCTAATAATTTTCCTTATCCTTCATGTTTTCAATAATATTGAAGTCAAGAGTCAAAAAGAATATATACTTTCAGATACAACAAAAGTAGTTCTTTTAGGAACAGGAAATCCTAATCCTGATCCTGATCATTCAGGTTGTTCAGTGGCTATAATTGTTAATGACATACCCTATATAATAGACTTCGGACCAGGATTGATCAGGAAAGCAGCAGCCCTGTCACCTAAATACGGAGGAGCAATTGAAGGACTTGATGTAAAGAATATAAAAAGAGCTTTTTTAACACATCTTCATTCTGATCATACAACAGGTTATCCCGATCTGATTTTAACTCCCTGGGTTATGGGAAGAGATGAACCTCTGGAAGTGTTCGGGCCTGAGGGAATTAAAAAAATGACAGCTAATATTCTTGAAGCATATTCTGATGATATTAAGTATCGTTTATATGGACTGGAACCTGCAAATAACCAGGGATGGCGTGTTAATGCCAACGAAATAAAAGAAGGTGTTATTTATAAAGATGATAATGTTAAGGTTATAGCTTTTAATGTGGAGCACGGAAGTTGGCCAAATGCATATGGTTTCAGATTTATTACACCCGATCGAGTAATAGTGATTTCAGGAGATACCAAACCCTGCGAAAATCTAATTAAATACAGCCAGGATGCAGATATACTTATTCATGAAGTGTATTCATTTGCAGCTTACCAAAAGAAAGATCCATCATGGAAAATTTACCATTCTGTAAATCATACCTCAACATATGAATTAGCCGAAATAGCAAATATCACTAAACCCGGATTAATAATTCTTTATCACACACTAAGCTGGGGATCGAGTAATGAAGAGATTCTTCAAGAGATCAAATCAATATATAAAGGCCAGGTTGTTGTAGGATCTGATCTGGCTGTATATTAATTAATAATGAATAATGAATAATGAATAATGAATAATGAATAATGAATGGTGGATATTGAATTTTATACAAGTTTCAACTATATTTGATGATATTCTTGAATTGTTCGTTAATTAAACCCTGATAATATGAGACATATTAAAAACATTTTTCTGATTTGTTTATCAATTCTATCCTTAGCAATCGTCTCATCATGTAATAGTTATGATGGTGATCCTGCTGATATGGTAATAAAAAATGCAAAAATTGTTACTATCGACAAAGACAATCCACGTGCAACAGCAGTGGCCATGATTGGAGAAAAAATTATCGCAGTTACTTCCGATAAAAAAATTGAACAATTTATTGGAGAAAACACAAAGGTAATTGATGCTAAAGGAAGATTGGTAATACCCGGACTAAATGATGCTCATGCACATTTTGGCCCTATTAACCTCGATTATATAGAGCTTCGCTATATTACCGATCCTAATGTTATTACAGAAAAGGTTAAAGCACGTGTTGCTCAGATAAAGCCCGGTGAACTAATACGTGGAGGCCACTGGGAACATGAAATGTTCACAACACCCGAATGGCCTACAAAAGAACTACTTGATGAAGTTGCTCCGAATAATCCTGTTGCACTTAGCCGTACAGACGGACATTCAGTTCTTGTAAACTCTTATGTGATTAAAAATTCTGGTATTACAAAAGATACACCCGATCCTTTTGGAGGTGAAATACAGAGAGATCCAGTTACCGGTGAACCTACGGGAATATTTAAGGAATCGGCAAAGAGTTTATTAAAATATGGAGCTGTAGCTGTTGAAAGAACAGAAGAGGAAAAGGAAAAAAGAATGATAGAAGGCTGGCAGGCTGCATTTGATTATGCTGCACGCCTTGGAGTAACAAGTATTCAACATCCTGGTGGAGGCAATGCTGAATTTTACGAGAAATGGCAGGAAAAGGGAAAACTTACAGCCAGAATGGATGTTGCAGGACGTTTAACAGCAAATGAAGAACAATTGGCCAGATATGCCAAATTGAGAGAAGAATATCCGGCTGAAGGTAATTGGATAAGATTTGGTTATATGAAAGGATTTATCGATGGAACACTAGGATCTGCAACTATGTTAGTATTTGAACCATTTGAAGATGAGCCTGATAAAACCGGACTTCCACAAATGACATACGAAGAGCTTGAAAAAAGAGTTATCGCATGCGATAAAATGGGCTTCCAAATAGGAATTCATGCAATTGGAACAAAAGCAAATAACTGGATACTAAATGCATATGAAAAGTCTCAGGAAGTAAATGGAAAAAGAGACCACCGTCATCGTAGCGAGCATGCACAAATACTTATTGATGATGATATTCCAAGATTTGCTGAGCTGGGAGTTATTGCATCCATGCAGCCAACACATTGCATAACTGATAAACGATTCTGTGAAAAAAGAATAGGAACAGAAAGAAGTAAAGGAGCATATGCATGGCGGCGCCTGCTTGATGCCGGAGCAAAACTCGCCTTCGGAACAGATTATTCGGTAGAGCCACTCGAACCAATGGAGGGTTTATATGCATCAGTATCACGTAAAGACCGCCTTGGTGAAGAAGGAGAAGGCTGGTTCCCTGACCAAAAACTTACTATGGAAGAAGCTATTGAATTTTATACACTTGGTGCGGCTTATTCACAGTTTATGGAAGACAGGAAAGGAATAATTAAGGAAGGATATCTTGCTGATGTTGTTATTCTAAACCAGGACCTGATGACCATTCCGGAAGACCAGATAATGAAAACCCTCGTTGATTACACTATTGTTGGCGGAAAGATTGTTTATGAGAGGTAGGTATTTCAATGGTAATTCAATGGTAATTCGATTGTAATTCAGTGGTAATTCAATGGTTATTCAATGGTTATTATGCGAGTGTAACGAGTGAATTACTATGAATTACGTGAGCGCAGCGAACGAATTACACGAACGCAGTGAGTGAATAACAGGAACGCAGTGAGTCAATTACACGAACGTAGTGAGTGAATTATTCCCAATTCTTATAATGATAAATAATCTCACGTACATCATCCATATGAAAGCCGTACTTTCTTCTTAAACTTCCCATATTCTGTTTGGATGGTTCTGATTCAGGGATATCAAGTTTTCCCTTAATGTATTCAGCAGGAATATTATATTTTTCTGCTATATAACTCAGGCTCATAGAGCCGCGCACATCAATACTATCAATCAAATCATTATGGCCTGAAAAAACAACAGAGTCCATTTTCCGTTTTTCATTTTTCAGTCTGGCTTGCCCCTGCCCTTTATTTTGCACAGAAGAATTATCTGGTATTTCATCAATCTTTTCCTGACTTATTCCTTTATTATATAGTTGCCTTTTAATGCCATCTCCAACACCATGAACACCATATTCTATTTCAGGTTTAATCACAAAAGGTAAAATCCAACATATTACAATAAATGCAGTAAGAAAGATGAACAGAGGAATACGAAAAGTTTCTTTTCTTATAAATCTTTTAAACCAATTTATAATCAATTTCCAATGAAATATAATGTGAAGCACAAATAAACCAATCATTATCAGACTGAATATCAGGTGAATCGTACCCCATTGATGCCTGTCCATTCCCCAAATATATAGTTCAACATTATCACCATATTTGATCCATCTTTCAGAACCTGGGATCAATATAATTTTAATAATTATTCCTATAGCTGCAACAGGTATCATCACCATAAACAACAGAATGTCAATAATAAAATTGATTTTAGAGTTATTCAGTTTCATTTATTTTATTTTTCATTAAGTATGTTCGAGAGTTTTACTGACCATGCTTATTTTCTCACCACTGTCTGTTACGATGTAAGCGTCCATCGTTGAAGCCTGAATTCATATTTCTGCCTACCATATTACTATTAACATTACTTTGATAATTTCTACGGCAATAATATCCCAATCCATTTCCGCGTAATCCTACCTGATTCAGTTGCATTCTTCCCTGTCCCGGAACTATATCTGTTCTTCTTCCATAGCCATTGCCATTACCATTACCAAAGCCATAACCATAACTATCACTTGTTCTGCTACTATTATTCATTCCCAACCGATTAGCATTTCCTATACCATTGTTAATATATACTTCTTGCTCATCTGGAATGATGGCATCAATTTTTGCCTGAGAATTATTCCTTGTTTTTAATATTCTCTCCTGTAATACATTTATTTCATCATTTAATTCATTAATCATATTATTCACAAGCTCTTTATCTCTATTTCCTGATGATATCAATGTGTTAAGAATACTTATCTTTTCATACAGAATATTCTGATCATATTCCTGTTCAGCAAAACATTCATTTTGAATATTTTGAATCGTTCTTATCTGTTTATCAGTAAGATTCTGAGAATTCCTGCCGATAAAATTACGATTACCCGTTAGCTGTTGAACATTTCTGTTTCTTCCCTGTGAATATAAATCCGATACAGGAATGAATATAAATGTCAGGAAAAAACACATACCTAATTTTACTATTTTACTTTTCATAACTATATAATTTAAATTATTAATTAATAATATTTATACTTTCTGGAGTTCACCACTACAATATGCTTTGTAGGCATCCTTAACAATCATTTGTCCCCCACCGATATATATTTTAAGATTCATCTTTTCCAATACACTCAATGCATTTCCGCCAGGGCCATTACCAGTTATTAATATATCCGGTTTTAGTTCAGATAATTTCTGTGCAGTTTTTATACCTGCTCCATGAGCTTCATTCTCAATCGCCCTGTTATCATAATTTTTTAATACTTTTTTTTTATCATCATATATTAAAATATATTCTGTTCTTCCAAAGCGTGGATCCATCATTGAATCCCATTTAATATCTTTGGCCGTAAATGCTATTATCATATCATATTATTTATTAGTTAATATCATTTTTATCTTATTCCAACTTTCTGTCACAATTGATCCTATATCTCCATTTTCATATTCAACTATTGTTTTACCAGAGCTTAATGCCTCAGTAAACTTTTCATTATATGGTATACTGGCTATATGAATAATATCTTCCTTTTCCAGAAATTCTATTATTTCATTTCTCACATAACTGTTTAAATCTGATTTATTTATAAGGCAGCCAGTCTTAATTTTAAATTTTTCAACCAGTTTATAAACTCTTTTTAAATCATGCAATCCGGAAATAGTTGGTTCAGTAACTAATAAAACAAAATCAGCACCGGAAAGTGAAGATATTACAGGACATCCAATTCCCGGTGAACCATCAACAATAATCATTTCTTTATTTATTTCATCAGCCAGATGTTTTGCCTCATGTTTAACTTTGGCAACAAGTTTTCCAGAACTTTCTTCACCAATACCAAGTTTGGCATGGACCATAAAACTTCCGGTTTTTATTTTAGAGATATACCATTCGCCTACATTTTGTTTATTCATATTTATCGCTTCATCATTGCATACACGTGTACAATAACTACATCCTTCACAATTAAATGAGTCAACATAAAAATTATTGTTAATAACCTGTATTGCGTTAAACCGACATACCTCAGCACATATACCACATTGGGAACATTTCTCCTGATCAATGGATGCAATCAATCCGCTAAAAAAATCTTGTGATTTGGCAAAATCAGCTTGTAGAAGCAAAAACATATCAGCTGCATCCACATCACAATCAGCTACAACAACTTCATCTCCTGCCAAACAGGCAAAAGAGGCCGCAATTGATGTTTTACCAGTCCCACCTTTACCAGATATTATAACGAGTTCTTTCATTCGATAAATCCATTCATTAAATCAAATATGTATATTCTTATTTTTTCTAATTGTTCTGCAAGCTTTGAATTTCTTTTGGAGACTAACTCTCCTCTGGAATATAATTCCGCAATTCGCCTGTCGTTTGGAATTTTAGCAATAATTTCTATTTTTTCCTTTTTGCAATAATTTAACACATCATCATTACCAATTCCATAACGATTTATTACAACAGCAAATTTTCTTTTCAGTATTCTAACCATTTCAATAGCCAGTTTTAAATCATGTAAACCAAAAGGTGTTGGTTCTGTGACAAGAATCACTAAATCAACGTTCTTTATAGCTTCAATTACCGGGCAAGATGTTCCCGGAGAAACATCAAATAATTTAATTATATTTTGTGGAAATTGTTTGTCAACATATTCTTTGATCTGACTGATCAAAGGAATAGCTCTTTCCTGACCAACATTCAATCTGCCTTCAACGAAGGACATAAAGGCATTTTTGTATAGTTTTAATTCGCCCATCTTTTTTGGAACCATTGTTAATGATGAGCTAGGACATAATTCTGGGCATGCATAACAACTATGACATAATTCAGGGAATACAATTATCTGCGAATTCAATTTAATTATTGCGTTAAAATTGCATACCTCCTGACAATTACCACAAAGAGTACAGTTTTCCATATTCCATTCGGGGATATAGGTGAATTTATCTTCACTAATTAACAGATCCCCTTTAATAAATAATCCGGAATTTGGCTCTTCCACATCCAGGTCAGTCAAAACAACTTCGCTCCTTTCAGCCAAATAACTTGCAAGATTTGTTGAAAGAGTAGTTTTCCCTGTCCCCCCTTTACCACTGGCAATTGCAATTTTCATAAATAATCCTATTAGTGGTCACATAAATTATTTCCTGACATAAGTTGTTTTTTCACATATTGATTAACCAACATAGAAGGAGATTCTTCATCAATTCCCATAAAAACCTCTATATTATTTTCAGAGAAAAGCTGTATTGCCCTCTGTCCAATTCCTCCGGCAATAATAACGTTAACTCCCATATCAGCGAGAAACTTGGGATAAACACCCGGTTGATGCATTGGAGGAAATACAAATTCTTCCTTTATTATTTTATCATTTGCAACATTAACAATTGCAAATTTCTCACAATGCCCAAAATGAGCACATAATTTCCCATGAAGGGTTGGTACTGCAAATTTCTTTTTCATTATTATAAATTTTATTTATTCAATAATTCTTCTCTTATCATTATTTTTCCACATTCAGTACATTTAAGAGTAGTGCATTTAACACCCTGTTTATGTGGAACTTTATTACCACAATTAGCACAAATACAAAAACCTCCAGGACCAAAAGCCCCTCCTTTGTTTCGGCCTTGTCTGCCACCCCGGCCCAACCCCATACCTCTACCTGTCATTTTTCCTTGTCCTTCCGGACCTTTTTTATCTCTTCCCGGCATAATTACCTCCTTTTTTAAAATTTCTATTTCTACAACATTTACCATGTCCAAAACCACCTGCGAGATTTAATAAATTCTTTGATTCACATTCCGGACAATGATCAATTGTTGCTGAGATATCTGTTTTGAACATATGTCCGCAATCTATACAACGTATCAAATTATGGCGAAAATGTATATTTCCACCTTCAATGGTTAATATCTTCCCCTGAATAATGAAATCTGCTATTATCTTTCTGGCTTTTTCAATCAAGCGTGTAAATGTCGGCCTTGAAATATTCATTTCTTCAGCAGACTCTTCATGCGACAATCCAATATGATCAGCCAGTCTGAATGCTTCAAACTCATCAAGAGACAAGCTTATTTCATCCAGAATTCTCCCCTTAATTCCAATAGGTTTAAACTCTGTAAATAATGGAGGGTTATTAACAATTCTTTCTATCTTAGGACGTGACATAATTATTATTTAATTTAATTTCTTTACAAATGTATTGAACATATGTTCATAATGCAAATATTTTTTTATATATTTGAATAATTAATATGTTTTCTTCTACTTAACTTAAATAAAAATACAAATGACTAAAATTGGAATAATTATATGCGGACGTTACCAGACATGTGGTGGCGGGAAATGTTTACGGTCAATGAAAGAACGTACCGGCGGATTCTCAAAATATTCGAAAGATGAAGAATTAGAATTGGTGGGATATTCTTATTGCGGAGGCTGCCCTGGAGGAAATATTGAGTATGTTCCTGAAGAGATGATTAAAAACGGTGCTGATGCAATACATTTGGCAACTGGTTTGGTAGTTGGATATCCTCCTTGTCCCAGGATAAACCATTTTAAACAATTTATTGAAAGTTATTATAAAAAACCTGCAATAATAGGAACACATCCCATTCCACTGAAATATTTCAATGCACATAAGGACCTGCCATTCTGGAATTCAACTAATATGCAGAAAAACGCCGGTTCATTAATGAAGGAAGACAAGAATATAATGGAGGCATATAACTAATTAATATAAAAGCTTTTTTTCAGATTAATTAATTAATCAATTTAATATAATTAACAATTTTTAAGATTTCAGGCTAAAGTTTCATTTCATTAAAAAATTATTCTTTGGATTTTTATATTAATTTTCAAATTCAATTTAAAATGAGTTATATGGATGAACTGATCAAAAAAGCATATGATCCGGAAGATTTCAGGAAGAAAGGACATATACTTGTTGATTTCCTGGCGGATCATTTAAAAGATTGTCAGCAGAAAAATAAAAAAACTTTACTATCATGGAAAGATCCTGATAGCAGATTAAAAGATTGGCAAGAGAAATTCATGACGGGAAAACCTGAAGATTTTAATCAGTTTTTATCCGACTTACTTAAAGATACAATTCACATTCATCATCCAAACTATATTGGACACCAGAATACACCTCCTCTTCCTACTTCTGCCTTATCTGAAATGATTCACGGATGTTTAAATAATGGATCCGCAATATATGAAATGGGGCCGGCTTCAACAGTAATGGAAAGAATTGTTATAAAATGGATTTCTGAAAAAATTGGGATGAGCACTAATGCTGACGGATTTCTTACTTCAGGAGGAACAGCCGGTAATCTTACTGGTTTGCTGGCCGCTCGTCAGGCTATATCTGATTTCGACATTTGGGAAAAGGGGCAAGGGAACAATAAATATGCTATAATGGTTTCATCAGAAGCACATTACAGCATAGAACGATCGGTTAAGATTCTTGGATGGGGAGAGGAAGGAATAATTAAAGTTCCCGTAGATGAGAATTATTGTCTTGACCCGAAACATCTTGAGAACTTATATAAAAAAGCATTAGATGAAGGAAAAAAAGTAATCGCTATTGTAGCAAATGCTTGCTCTACTTCAACAGGAAATTACGACCCATGTGACCTTATTGCTGATTTTTGTGAAAAATACAATTTATGGTTTCATGTTGATGGAGCTCATGGTGCACCGGCAGCTTTAACTGATAAGTACAATTACCTTACAAAAGGTATTGAAAGAGCCGATTCTGTAGTTATCGACTTTCATAAAATGCTCATGACATCAGCACTGGTTACTGCAGTAATCTTCAAGAACGGCGGCCGTTCTTATGAAACATTTGCACAAAATGCATCATATATTCTTGATCCTGATAAAGACTACAAATGGTATAACTCTGCAATAAGAACCCTGGAATGCACAAAAAACATGATGGGGCTAAAAGTATATATGCAGCTTTCTATGAACGGGGCCGAATTATTTACCACTTATATCACACGGCAATATGACCTGACAAGAACATTTGCTCAGAAAATTCAACAGAGTGAAAATTTTGAACTTGCAGTTTTTCCTCAGAGCAATATCTTATGTTTCAGATACCTACCTGAAGGAAGCAATTCAGAACAGGATCTGGATAATTTAACCGATGAAATTCGAAAAAGGATAACTGAAGAGGGTGAATTTTATATTGTTCAAACAATAGTATCGGGGAAAAAATATTTCCGCCTTTCAATAATGAACCCATTTACCGGGATTGAAGAATGTGAAAATCTATTGGAAAAAATTATTAAAACCAGTGATGGAATAAAAAAAGTTCACCGATAATCACAGTGCTCAGCTTTCATATATTTATTTGTTTTGTTCTACCCTATTCGTTACAATATTTTTGGAGTTTTATAACTGCTTCACGATGGCCGTACATAACAGCTTTTTTCCAGTCGGAACAGGCCGCTGAAAAGTTTCTGTTAGCATACCTGCAATTACCTCTGTTGAAATATACCTCCGGGTCGTGTGGATTAATATCGAGCGACATAGAATAATCGGAAATAGCCTTTATATAATTCTTAAGATCATGAAATATTTTTGCACGGCCGTTGAAATAAGAAGCTTTAGGTAATTGCTTCTCTAGCAAGGTGTTATATAATTTTAGTGCATCGTAATTATTCCCCGTTTTATGCAAAACTTCAGCATACGTCAGGCTAAGTTCGGGATTCTCAGGAAATAATTGAATTAATTTTTCCGACTCATTTTGTGCTAAATTGACCTTTTCCGACTTAATATAAGCTTCAATTCTTTCTTTATGAATTTCAAAATTTTCAGGATGATTATTTAATACTCTATTGTAATATTTGATGGCATTATCATAATTATTATTCTTCATATGTAATCTGGCAGTTGAAATTAGATATTCCGGATTTTGGCCATCATATTTTATTGCTTTTTCCAAATCATTAATTGCATTTCTGTTTTGATTCTTCTCTGAATACACTTTGGATCGCAGATAATAAGCCCGTGGGTTTTTGCTTCCTTTTACCAATCTGTTTAATCTGTATAGAGCTTCATCATTTTCTCCCCGATTAATTAAATAATATACTTCTGTTAGTATTTCTTCTTCAGATGTATACCACTTTTTATTCCAAAAGTTCCCCCATTCCCTTGAAGATGAAATATTCTGAAAAGCCTCATCCAATAAAATTTCATTCATTTGAAGCTTATAGTCAGATAATAAATGAATACTGAGCCATTTCAAGCTTTCATCAATATTATTATTCTTTGCATAAAGTCGGGCAAGATAAATACTTGCAATTCCCTTTTTCGATTTTTCTGCAATTAAAAAATCATTAATCGCATTCTTGTTATCGCCAGTTTTACAATAACATATGCCCCTTTTGATATATAATTCATTATTACTACTATGTGAAAGTTCTTCGCTAAGAAGAATTATAGCTGAAGAAAAATTACCTGTTTCCATTTTAGCACAGGCTGATAAATATCCATCATTTATTTGTCCTGAAATGGTATTAGATCCAATCAGGATTAATAAGCCAATAAAATACTTAATATTTTTATTCAACCTCATCGCTAAAAATATGAAAAAAACTTACAAGATACCGTGGTTCAAGTCCGGTTAACCTTTGTTCATAAACATTACATATATAATAATATACACCTGTAGGAACTATTTTTTTAGTACGGTAATGCTTACCATCCCATTTAATATCAGGATCAACTGTTTCAAAAACAAGTTTTCCCCATCTGTCGAAAACCTGAAATTCCACCCTCTCAACTTTATATTTCGGATAAGGCATAAAATAATCATTCAGTCCATCATTATTAGGTGAGAAAACATTTGGTAATCTATAATTAATACACTCGTCAACACATGTTTTTTCTTTTGTACTTTCATTTTTCATAGAATCTATAGCTGTTACAGCATAACAACCAGCCATTGTATTTTCCGGTGAATGAAAATATTGTAAATTATCATCCGGAAAAACCGAATCTATTAGTTGCATTTCACCAATTAATAATGCTGAATAATAAATTCTGTACCCTATAACATCATTTGCACAATCCATATTTGGATTTGTCCAGCTAAGCTTATTATACAAACTGTCGCATACACTTGTAACATCAAGTAAAGGAGGGCATGGAGGAATTGAATCTACTGGAGAATCACAATTTTCCTGAGAATAATTAATAAGATCATCCGGTAGTCCGGCAGAATTAAAACTACCTATACTTTTTGCCTGGTAACAATATGTTTCTCCATCGGTTAAACCATTATCAGTAAAATTATTTTCTGTTACCATTGCAATTGAATCAAATACACCGGTATTATCATTTTGCTTATATATTACAAATTTTTCATTGATCCAGGGCACATTACAATCAAGATTAATTTTTAAAGCAGAATGGAAAGTATCAAAACTTAAAAATAAGGAGGAGGCAATTTGAGGTGATCCAATAAGAAAACGATTATTTTCCTGCACATTATAAAACTCAATTTTGTAAGAATATTGGTTTTCAAGAGTATTTAAATTTTTATCAATGTATACTGTATCATTTATTGAAGGCATAGAATCGATAAGAGAAAAGTTTTGTCCATACATACCTTCTGACCTATATATTAAATACTTATATGGCCCGGGAGCATTATTAAGATCAATTTCTTCGGGTTTAAGCCAGGCTATTCTAATGCTACCATCAGAAAAATCAGTATTCTCAACGCTAACATTTGTTATAACAGGAAGCCCTCGTTTTAGGGTAGCACAAAATTCCTCAGATGCATATGAAGTAGCTCCGTCCGGATAAAGAGAAACAATCCTGTAACAGTAATCTACTCCCTGTCTAAGCCCTAAACCATTATTATTATCAACAAAAGAGTTATTATCATAGCCATCAACCCTAGCAATTCTTTCATATCCTATTGAATCAGGAATTCCGGTAGGACATCCACCTGGTTGGAAATTGATTTTATTCTCAGATCTGTATATCAGATATGCAATTGCCAATCCACAGCTGTCAGGACTCCAATTTAAAACCATATTATTATTTCCTGCTGTAAGATTTGAAAATTTTGGAGCCGGGCCATTAACTTTTATATCAACACTTAAATAATCAACCAGGTTAAGATCTGCATTGTTATCTTCGGCCTTAAATAAAACCTGATATGGGCGTTTCCTGATATGAATACATTTCGTATTCCAAACAAATAATGCTTCACTTAATGCAGGTTCATTTTTTGTAATAATAAAACGAGCCGGAAATTCATCCAGATAAATCGGTCCTCCCTGAACCGATAATTTAATGCTATCATTCTCAGTATCTGTAGCTCTGATTCTCAAGCTTATATCTTCACCGGCAAGCACACAAATTGGTGGAATACTATCTAGTTGTGGAGGTTGATTATCTGTTTCATATACTTCAATCTGCATATCCCGGTTTATCTCTCCAATCTTTATTCCGTTCCTCCATTCTTCAATTGCCATTGCGACATTATATACCCCTATTTCAGTAGGAGAATCCCAAACCATATCTCCGGTTATTTCATCAACATAAAAAGAAATACTTGATGGAGGTAATGTATATCCTGGTATCTCTTCTCCATTTTCGCCTCTGCATATACTAAGCTTATATGAAAGGCTGTCGCCATCGGGATCAAATGCAGCAGGATTATGTATAAACAGATGATTTACAGCAGCTTTATCAATCGGTGGGTTTAGCAATACTGGTGTACTGTTGTAACCTATCGTTGGATTTATCATTAAAATTGTTTTTATTGAAAACACAACATCAACTGAATTAGGAATATTATTTACATCCCTGTTCCTGTTTGGGTCTTCTACAACAATTTCATAGTTGCCTGGTCCGGGATATGTATGTTGCCACACATATTTATTTCGTTTATAATAATTTGGTAATTTAACTGCTTCAATTCTTTTTACACCAGATAATGTTCCATCTCCCCATTTAACATCCAGATTGGGCCTGTCGGCAACAACTCCCGGGCCTGTGGCTGTATAAGTAATAACAGTTATTTCATATGTAAGTTCCGATAATTGTTTATAGGTTATCTCCCCTGCCCTGTTGTGTGTTAGTTTATTACACAG
>JBHOTF010000018.1:0-43133 GCA_042584005.1 Bacteroidota bacterium | reverse complement strand
AAGCCTGAAAATATAAATTCTGAAATATTTACTGAACCGGCAAAACCCACAAAATTTGAAAACTTCACAGAATTTATTCCAAATTCAAGTGTTAAATTTAATATGATAGCTGTTCCTGAAGGAATATTTGAAATTGGAAGCCCTAAATCAGAAAAATATAGAAATGATGATGAAGGGCCTGTTAAGAAGGTTAAAGTTAGTCGGTTCTTTATGAGCGAAATAGAAGTTAGCTGGGACGAATATCTTGCTTTTTTCTATCAAACAGCTACTGAGGGAAAATCAGAATCTGCAACATCAAAGCTTGATGGTATTACAGGAGCTACACCACCATGGGGAGCTCCAGATCAGGGTTGGGGAAAAGGGAAACGGCCCGCAATTACAATGACTTATCATGCTGCAACAGTATACTGTCAGTGGCTATCAAAAATAACCGGGAAAAAATATCGGTTGCCAACTGAAGCTGAATGGGAATATGCCTGTCGCGGAGGCACAAAAACTCCATATTTTTTTGAAGGAAAACCAAAAAAATATACCAAAGAGAGATTTTGGAACAAAATTTTCGGTGCCGATACAACAAATATTTCAGGTTATATAAGCTATTCAATGAATAGCAATGGAAAAACTCAGGAACCAGGGAAAATAAAAGCCAATCCTTTCGGATTAAAAAATATGTTAGGGAATGTAAGTGAGTTTTGTTCCGACTATTATAGTGAGAATATATATTCAACATATCCGGCAAATAAAATAATAGTCAATCCTAAAGGCCCCCGAAGCGGAACAGAACATGTTATCAGGGGAGGTTCTTATCGTTCAGATGCACGTTATGTCCGGTCTGCATCGCGCGATTTTACTAAGCATGATGATTGGCTGGTTACCGACCCTCAAATACCAAAAAGCATTTGGTGGTATTCTGATAGTAAGCATGTTGGTATTAGAGTTATATGTGAGGCAGATTTTATTAACGATTAAGAATAATATCCCTATGGGATTTAAAAACTATAAGATGGAAAAGGAAAAACAATCAGTTAGCAGGAGAAAATTTTTAGGAACAGCAGCGGCAGTTGGAACTATTGGTGCACTTGGAATAAGTGGAGTTATTTCAGCTTGTGGTAAGAAAAACAAAACAGGAGATTTTCCGGATCTTCCACCTCTGAACGATGTTGCTCCTGCAGGGGCAAAGCTAAAAGCCGGACTGGTAGGTTGTGGAAACCGGGGAACAGGTGCTGCGATAGATTTTCTTAATGCAGGCCCCGGCCTTGAAATAACAGCTCTGGCAGATGTTTTTCAGGATCAGTTAGATGCGGCCAGAACTAAATTATTCAACTTAAAAAAAGTTACGGTTGCTGATAAAAATTGTTTTGTTGGTTTTGATGCTTATCAAAAATTAATAGAATCAGGTGTGGATATTGTTCTTTTGGCCACTCCACCTCATTTTCGCCCTGAGCACTTTGAAGCCAGCGTACAGGCAAAAAAACATGTTTTTTTGGAAAAACCTGTAGCTGTCGATCCTGTAGGTATCCGTAAAATAATTGCAACAGGCAAAAAAGCTGAAGCTATTGGCCTCACGGTAATAACTGGAACCCAAAGAAGACATAAAAGAGATTATATTGAAACATTTAAGCATATATCGGATGGTGCCATTGGCGAGATTGTTTCAGCTAATGCATACTGGAACCAGGCTCATGTATGGTATAAAAAACGAAAGCCAGGTTGGTCGGATATGGAATACATGATTCGCAACTGGAATAATTTCACATGGTTGTCTGGCGATCATATTCTCGATACTCATGTGCACAATATTGATGTAATAAATTGGTTTACGAAAAAACATCCTACCCAGGCAATTGGTTATGGAGGAAGACATCATAGAATAACAGGTGACCAATTTGACTTTTTCGCCATTGATTTTTATTTTGAAAAAGCCTTAAGATCTAATACCTACTGCCGACAAATTGATAATTGTACTGATTTCACCGGTGAATTGGTCATTGGAACTGAGGGCTATTCAAACTGTGAAAATAAAATATGGAATCATAAGGCTGAATTGATATGGGAATATGAATATCCAAAAAATAAACAGGGAGAATCGACAAATACTGTTAAAGTATCACCTTATGTACAGGAGCATATTCATCTTGTAACAGCCATCAGGACAAACAAACCCTATAACCAGGCTGAAGAAACTGCCCTTTCAACATTAACCGCAATTATGGGCAGAGAATCTTCATACAGTGGCAAAAAAGTTAGCTGGGACGAAATTATGAATTCCAGCCTTAGATTGGGTCCGACAGAATATAAAATGGGACCTGTAAATATGGAATTCCCTATTCCAAAACCGGGCACACCTATATTGGAGTAGCTATTTGAGGTATCATAGAGCCAGAAATCAGACATTTTTGGAAAAGGCTGACGGCTTTTACAGCTCATAGCTCACAGGAGGAAGAAGTATGTAGTATAGATTTTTTTTAATTTTTAATTATTTTAATACTGCTTACAGATTCAGGTGTTATTAATCTTAAAATATAATTCCCTGAAGGAAGGTCTGTCCCAATAAAATCAACAATCTGATATCCTTTAATAAATTCACCACTAATAACTGATTTAAGGAAATTCCCATTTATGTCCAGAATGTTAATGCTTACTTTTGAAGAGCATTTTAAGAAAAAGGGTATTGAAGTATTATTTTTGAAAGGGTTTGGATAATTTTGAAAAAGATTATTGCCAGTGTGTGCATCAATTTTATCAAGTATATTTTCAGTACTGCTAATTATTCCTCTCTGTCTTATTATCTGTCTGACAGTCATGCAATTCTTCCCCTTAATAAAATTAAACCATTGACGTAAGTAATTTTCATTGTCAGTAAAATTCTGAACATGTGTAACTGCTCCGAATATATCGATTTGTCTAACATCATTATTATAAATGATTATTAATGAATCAACCATGGTTGTATTTATTATCACTCCATGCTTGATAAGTACAATATCATAGCCGTTAACTGTTTGAAGAACAGGCTGACTGATTGCATCTGCAGCCCAATGACCCTCGGTCCTATATAATATTCCAGGTGGCCAGTCATCATCCGCAGGGGGTATACAGGCAGAAAGTATTAATGAATCACCTGCCACTTGATTCATTAATTCTATATAATCAAGCATATTCCCATTGTAACGGGACGGATCAGGCCATAATTCGGGAGGAAGATTTGTATAACCATCCCATGAATAATTTGCTTCAACACCATGATGATGGGCAGCAATTTCATGGCCATTAATTTGCCATTGTCGTATTTTAAGAACTTTTACCGGGTCAGCCAAAATTAGATCTGCCCATTGTGGAGTAAACATTATTGTTAGAGGTATTTCTGCAGAATCAGCCACTTCAATCAACCTTTCCAATTCAGGGAAAAGGTTTGAGTTATTTGGTTCACAATGAATTACCATGAAAGACTGAGGATTCTGGGCCTTTACACCCGAGCTCAAAACCATAAAAAGGAATGCAAATATTGCCAATCTCATAATAAGTAAAATTATGCACCATAATTTACAATTTTATTATTGAAATCTGAAATTTTCCAAAATATCCTGGAAAAGTATATTGCTGCTATATACAAACATATCAATCAAGATAGCTATTAAGGAAATCAATAAAATGTATGAAATTGTTATCCCACCCCCTGGAAATAGTTCCATACAATTAAATTGAAAACTAAGATGACTCAACAACAAATTATTGAATGTATGAAACCAATTACTGAAAAGAGTGTCTTTTTAGGAAAACAAAAGAATATAAAATGGGACCTGTAAATATGGAATTCCCTATTCCAAAACCGGGCACACCTATATTGGAGTAGCTATTTGAGGCTTTTCCTTTACTGTTTTCTTAAAAAATGTTAAATAAGTTGCTGAAAAAGGATATATTCCACTCATTTTTTTTTTAAAAATTCTATATTAGCTTTTTATCTTTATTCATAAAATTATATTTGAAAATATACTCAACGAAATTATTAACCTAAAAACTCTTCAATGAAAACATTAAAGATCTTAGTTTTATTTCTGCTTGCAGCAAGTTTTGGCTTTTCTCAAAAAGCCGATTTTAAGGCTTCTGAAAAATATAGCTCAACTAATTTGAGAAAAACTGTTGGTAGTACTTCAGTTCGCCCTGTTTGGCTTAAGGACAGCGAAACATTCTGGTACTCTTATAAAACCAGTGAAGGTAATAAATGGTGGTTTGTTGATCCGGCTAAAAAATCAAAAAAACCCCTTTTCGATAATAATTATTTATCAGGGGAATTAAGCAAAATTCTTCATAAACCATTTAACAGGCTGGATCTGCCTATAAAAAAACTGAAATTCGAAGATGATAATAATAGTTTCAAATTTGAGATTGATAGCTTCCAGTTCGAATATGTTGTAAAAACAAATGTTATTTCTATTGTTGATACAATAAAAAAAGAAGATCCGGATCCCACCAAAAGATGGAAAACATATTCTCCTGATAGTACATGGATAACATTTGCTATGAATCATAACATATATATTATGGATGGTGATGAAACCGATTCCATGAATTATGTACAGCTTACTTTCGATGGTGAAAAAGATTATTCATTTGGCAGATCTTATGGTAGAGGCGATGATGATAAAGAAGATACTACAAAACGTAGCGGAGCAAGAGTTTCCTGGTTTAAAGATGAAACAAAATTTTATTTAACCCGAAGTGATTCCAGAAAAGTTGAAGAACTATGGGTAATTAATGTATTAACAAATCCTCGTCCAAAACTGGAAACCTATAAATATGCTATGCCGGGCGATGAATTTGTTCCTCAAACAGAATTATGGATTTTTAATGCTGAAAAAAAGGAAGGCAAGTTAATTGATCTTTGTAAATGGAAAGACCAGACGCTAAGCCCACAGAAAATAGGTGACCGTTCAGATAAAATGCTGGTAACAAGGAAAAAAAGGACCTGTGATGAACTTGAAATACTCAAAGTGGATACAGAAACAGGTGAATATGAGGTTTATTTGCATGAAATTAGTAAACCATATTTCCATAGCTCCACCCGCCTGAATGTATTAGAAGATGGAAAGTATAATATCTGGTATTCAGAAAGAACAGGTTGGGCACAGCTTTATCTTTATGATAGTGAGGGAAATATGAAAAACCAGATAACTGATGGAAATTTTGTTGTTGGCGGGATAAGTAAAATTGATACTGCCAAACAGGTATTATATTTTTCCGGATATGGACGCGAAGAAGGAATTGACCCTTATTATAATATGTACTATAAAGTCAATTTCGACGGAACTGGTATGCAATTACTTACACCGGAAGATGCAAACCATTCTTTTAGCATGCCTGAAAAATCATTCGGTTATTTTACTGACACCTATTCACGGGTTGATATGGTTCCAAAATCTGTACTGAAAGATAATAAAGGTAATCTTGTTATGGAACTCGAAACTACTGATATTTCCGAATTACTTAAAACAGGATGGAAATTTCCGGAAAGATTTAAAGTTAAAGCAAATGATGGTATAACAGATCTTTATGGAGTAATGTGGACCCCAATAAATATGGAAAAAGATAGAAAATATCCTATTATTTCATATGTGTATCCCGGCCCTCAAACAGAATCTGTAACCAGAACATTTTCACCAACCTCAAGTCATTTTTCTATGGCACAAATAGGCTTTGTTACTATTAACGTTGGCCATCGTGGAGGTAGTCCTCAACGTCATAAGTACTACCATGAATTTGGATATAATAACCTTAGAGATTATGCTCTGGCCGACGATAAATATGCAATTGAACAACTTGCTGATAAATATTGTTTTATTGATATAAACAAAGTAGGTATTCATGGTCATTCAGGTGGTGGTTTTATGTCGACTGCAGCAATTCTCTCTTATCCTGATTTTTATACATGTGCAGTTTCTTCAGCCGGAAACCACGATAATAATGTATATAATTTATGGTGGGGAGAAACTCATCATGGTGTAAAAGAAGTAGAAAAAAAGGAGAGAAAGAAAAAGAAGAAAGAGGGTGATGAAGATGTTATAAAAGATGAAGATAAAGATGAGAAGGATGTTGAAAAAGATGAAGATAAAGATGAGAAGGATGTTAAAAAAGATAAAGACGATAAAGGAACAACTAAAATTGATTTTGTTTCTAAAATTCCCAAAAATCAGGATCTCGCAAAAAATTTAAAGGGTCATCTTTTTATTATCCATGGCGATATTGATAATAATGTACATCCTGCCAATTCAATCAGAATGGTTGATGCTTTAATGTCAGCAGGGAAAAAATTCGACTTTATGATAATGCCTGGACAAAGACACGGATTTGGCAAGTACAATAATTATAAAACAAAATTAATGTATGATTACTTCGCTGAACATCTTCTTGGTGATTATCGAACCAATGTTGAAATTGATGAATATTATAAATAAATAATATATTTGATATTAAGAAAAGGACACTACGGTGTCCTTTTTTTTCACTATTTTTTCATGAATTATTAACTTAATATATACTCGATGAAAACATTAAAAATTCTAGTTTTATTTTTGTTTATAGCAAATTTGGGAATTTCCCAAAAGGCTGATTTTAAGGCTGCCGAAAAATACAACTCATCTAATCTGGGGAAAAAAGTAGGTAGTACTTCTGTTCGTTCAGTATGGCTTAAGGACAGTGAAAAATTCTGGTATAGCTATAAAAACAATGAAGGAAATAAATGGTGGTTTGTTGATCCTGATAAAAAATCTAAAACTCCATTATTTGACAATAATTATCTTTCAGGAGAATTAAGTAAAGTTCTTCATAAACCATTTAACAGGCTCGACCTGCCAATTAAGAAGCTTAAATTTGAAGATGATAACAAATCATTCAAATTTGAAATAGATAGTTTTCAATTCGAATATATTTTAAAAACCAATGAAGTCTCATTGGTTGACACAATAAAAAAAGAGGATCCGGATCCTACTAAAAGATGGAAAACATACTCTCCTGATAGTACATGGATAATATTCTCTATGAATTATAATTTATACTTAATGAAGGGTGATGAAACCGACACCACTAAATTTGAGCAACTTACTACCGATGGAGAAAAAAATTATTCATATGGTAGCAGCTGGTGGAGTATGGGAGAAGATACTACAACAAACAAAAAAAACAGAGCAAGTGTAACCTGGTTTAAAGACAATACTAAATTTTTTACAACACGACATGATTCAAGAAAAGTTGAAGATTTATGGGTAATTGATGTTCTTTCAGACCCAAGACCTGAACTGGAAACATACAAATATGCAATGCCCGGAGATGAAAATGTTCCTCAGGGAGAATTATGGATATTTGATCCTGAAACCAAAGATGGAATAGAAGTTGAGCTTGATAAATGGAAAGATCAGACAATAAGCCCCTATTTAAAAGGCGATAGGTCTGATGAGATGTATGTTATCAGGAAAAAAAGAACATGTGATGAACTTGATATTTTAAATGTAAATACTGAGACAGGCGATTATACAGTAATTTATAATGAAATATGCAAACCATATTTTCCCCGCTCTTTGCAATTTCACATTCTTGAAGATGGCAAAGAATTTATTTGGGCATCGGAAAAAACTGGTTGGAAACAACTGTATCTGTATGACGGAGAAGGAAATTTTAAAAATAAAATTACAGATGGGAATTTTGTTCTTGGAAATATAAGTAAAATAGATACTGCCAAACGGGTAGTATATTTCTCTGGTTTTGGCCGTGAAGAAGGTATTGATCCATACTATTATATGTATTACAGTGCTAATTTCGATGGTAGTGATACTAAGCTGTTAACCCCTGAAGACGCATATCATTCATTCAGTATGCCGGAAAAATCGTTTGGATATTTTGTTGATACCTATTCAAGAATTGATATGGTTCCAAAATCTGTCCTGAAAGATAATAAAGGAAATCTGATAATGGAACTTGAAACAACAGACATTAGTCAATTATTGGCAACAGGATGGCAGTTTCCGGAACGTTTTAAAGTTAAAGCAGAAGATGGGGTAACAGATCTTTACGGAGTTATGTGGAAGCCTTTTAAGATGGAAAAAGACAGAAAATATCCTATAATATCTTATGTGTATCCAGGGCCTCAAACTGAATCTACCACAAGAACATTTTCAGCAAATGCACGAGATAATGTATCACTGGCTCAGCTTGGTTTTATAACTATTGCAGTAGGCCACAGAGGCGGTAGTCCGCAACGACACAAATATTATCATAATTATGGTTATGATAATCTCCGCGATTATGCCCTTGCAGATGATAAATATGTAATTGAACAACTTGCAGATAAACACTGCTTTATCGATATAAGCAAAGTCGGCATTTATGGCCATTCCGGGGGTGGATTTATGTCAACAGCTGCTATTCTGACTTATCCCGACTTTTATTCATGTGCTGTTTCTTCAGCTGGTAATCACGATAATAACATTTATAATTTACCCTGGGGTGAAACACATCATGGTGTAAAAGAAGTTGAAAAGAAAGTTAAAAAGAAAAAGGATAAAGAGGAAGGAGAAAAAGAAGAAGTGCCTGATGATGATGATGAAGGAGAAACTAAAATTGATTTTGTTTCTGATATTCCAAAAAATCAGGATTTAGCTAAAAATTTAAAAGGACATCTTTTTATTATTCATGGTGACATCGATAATAATGTACACCCTGGTAATTCAATCCGAATGGTTGATGCTTTAATGAAAGCCGGGAAAAAATTCGATTTTATGATAATGCCAGGCCAACGTCATGGTTTTGGAAAATATGGTGAATACAAACGAAAATTGATGTTCGATTATTTTGCCGAACACCTTCTTGGTGACTATAGAACAAATGTAGATATTGATGAAAATTATAAATAAAAAAAGAGGCTGTCTCATAAGGACAGCCTTTTCTTTTTCACGGTAAATTGTAATTGATAGCTTGTATCAGATCGTTTGTATATGATATTGTTATAAAATTTATATCGCTTCCTGCAGAATATTAATTTTTTGATTCAATTCAGTGCTCAGCTTCTCATTAGTAAAGCTGTCTTTTGAAAAATTATCATTGAATGAAGGCAATGAAAAATTTGCGATTATATTTCCCTGATATAAAGGAAAAGTTTCCATTGAGGTTTTAAGCACCCTGGATCCTCCTCTTGGTCCTGGTGAGGTAGCCATTAATAACATAGGTTTACCTTTCCAAACCTGCCTGTTGATCCTTGATAACCAATCAAAAACATTTTTAAACGCCGTTGAGTAAGAACCATTATTTTCTGCCAACGAAATAACTAATCCGTCCGCAGATTCTAAAAGATTATTAAGTCTTGTGGCTTCCTCAGGAATACCAATCTCTGTTTCTAGATCAACACCAAAAAGTGGTAATTCAAAATCGTTTAAATCTGCCACAATTGTCTCTGTATTTTTTAATTGATTGGCAGCATATATGGCCAATGTTTTATTAATTGATTTCTTGCTATTGCTACCACCAATTGCTACTATTCTTTTCATTTTTGTTTTCTCCTTTTATTATTCAATTAATACTCCCATTTTTCCATTTTGATAATCACGCATGGCTTCCATAATTTCTGTTTGAGTATTCATTACAAATGGCCCATGCTGAACAACTTTTTCATTTATGGGTAATCCGGATAAAAGTAAAAAAATTGCATTTGATTCGCTAAAAATTTCAATAGCTTCTGATTTATTATCAAATACAATGAGATTTTCCTTTTCTACTTTTCCATAAGATGATATTTTCATGGCTCCACTAATTACATACAACATTGAGTTAAATCCTTTGGGAATATTGTATGTTTGAGTACCTCCTGCATTTGAATTACACCATAATACCAGCAATTCGCTTTCCGTTTCGATTTTAGATTGTAATCCCTTAAAATTACCGGCTATCAATCTATTAGTAATCTGATTATCATCTGATAAAAAAACCGGCATATTTCCTTGCTTAATATATTGATAGCTTGGTTCTTGCATTTTTTTATCAGCAGGCGAATTTATCCAGAGCTGAATTATTTCCTGCGTCCCATTTTTCTCAGCCAAAGCTTGTGAGGGTCGTTCGCTATGTATAATACCAGCTCCGGCATGCATCCATTGTATTTCACCTTTTTTGGCTACCTGATTATTTCCCCGGCTATCTCTATGATGTACCTCTCCATCAATTACAAATGTTACAGGAGTAAAACCCCTATGTGGATGAGGTCCAATGCCTTGTTGAATGGCCAGTGAATTCTCAGTATAATTGAATTTTCCGTGATGTAATAGCAGAAATGGATCAACCTGATTGACATTATTAGCAGGTAAAGCCTGTTTGACGATTATCCCGCCCATATTTACATCTGTGGCTGGAATTATATATTTAACATCTTTATTCATATTATATCTATTTATTATTCCTAAGGAATAAGTTAATACCTAAGAAGGATATTTATTAATCTGTTTTCTTTTACAAATATAGAATGATTCTAAATAAGAATGCTTGAATTAGTTAAGAAAGTTTATTGGTTTATTTTTTTCTGACGGTTTTTACAATTATTTTGCTTACAAATTCAGGGCTGATTCCAAGACAGGAATCGATATGATATTGAGGCAGACGCTGTATCAGGTCATGATATGCACCGCACAACTAATTCCGTGTTATAGGGCAATTCAACTAAAAATAGACTAAGGCAAACGATTACAATCTCTTGATAATTTTGATTTTACAATCTTTTCACTTTAATATTTCTAAAGTATATTTCTCCTCCATGATCCTGAATACCTAAGTGACCTTTTTTATGCTTACCGTAATTGGGGTAATTTTTCCACTTAGAATTTTGAACATCTTTTTTCCATTGATCGGTCCATAGCTGATATTGGACCACCTTGGTTCCATTAAGCCAATGTTCCACTTGCCCGTTATTTACAATTATTCTGCTCGAATTATATTCATTAAGGGGTTTAACTTTTCCATTTTTTGCCGGATGCATATCATAATTTGCTCCGCTTATTAGTTTTGCATCGGTATCAGGTGAACTTGCATCATCCAGCAGCTGGTATTCAGGACCTGTAGCATAAACTGTACCATCCTTTTCACCTTCTACAACATTAAAAAATATGCCTGAATTGGCTTTTTCGCCTATTTTCCATTCAATATACAATTCAAAATTTTCAAATTGCTCTTTTGTAATAATATCACCTTCTCCACGGCCCCTTGCAATCAGGTTTCCATCTTCAATATCCCATCCTTTAACTTCATCATCCTTATAATTACGCCATTTGTCAGCTGTTTTTCCATCAAACAGGAGTTCCCATCCGGCTGCTTTCTCTTTTCTTGTTAATTTGTTTATTCCTATTTTATTCTTCTTTTTTTTCTTCTTCTCATTTTGTCCTTGAGTTTGTGGTACACTTATTAACAGTCCCAAAATAACTACTAACAGTAATCTAAATTTATTCATTTTTTCAGGTTTTATACGGTTTATAATATTTTGAATCTTTTATTTATTCATGTAAATTTAATAAAATATGTTTAATGTTTTTGCTTATTAGTTTTTCACTAATAGTTTTACATAAATTTTAAATGTAAATTTAGAATATGGAAGGAAATTCAGTTTTTGATACTATCAGATCCCGAACATCATGGAGGTCATATTCAGAAAAAGATATTTCTCCGGAACATAAAAAAAAGATCGACTACATTATAAATAATTCTACTACAGGGCCATTTGGAAATATTGTTAAAACAAATTTGGTGTCAAAAGAACTTCCTGGTAATATGGCACTTAAACTAGGCACCTACGGATTTATTAATGGTGCAAAATATTTTATTATCGGTATTATTAAAAATGGCAATAATAATTTTCTTGATTTTGGATATGTATTTGAAAAGATAATATTGGAGTTATCAGCATTAAACATTGCAAGCTGCTGGCTTGGAGGAACTTTCAAAAGAGGAGAATTTGCCAGAACAGTAAATCTGAATAATGATGAATTTATTCCTGCAATTAGTCCGGTTGGATATCCATCAACATCCAGAAGCATAAAGGATACATTAATACGTATGGGTGCAGGATCGCATAAAAGAAAATCTTTTGATCAGCTGTTCTTTAACAACAGTTTTTCAATTCCATTGAAATATGATGATTGTGGTGAATTTTGCAAAGTCCTCGAAATGGTAAGACTGGCACCATCAGCCTCCAACCGACAGCCATGGAGAATAATCAAGGAAAAAGACTCCAACAATTTTCATTTTTATATTTGCAGAGATAAAAATTATCAAAAAATCATCAAACATAGCGATCTTCAAATGATTGACATGGGTATAGCCATGTGCCATTTTGAATTAGGTGCAAAAGAGCTTGGCCTGAAAGGACATTGGAAAATTCTACAAACGGTTGATAACATAGGTGAATCGTTATATCTATTTAGCTGGATAGAAAATATCTAATAAAATCAAAAACATCATATCGTGAATGTTTATATTCACATAAAAGTAAATAATCAGTACATCTACGTGTATAAGGTCGATTTTAATAATTCTCATTAATTAATTTGTAAAAGAATATTGTAATATCCCTGATTATAGAATTCTCGGGAAAATATTTCATGGATAAATTATTAATTCATAAACACTAAAAATTCTTAAATCATGAAAAATATATATACTATAAACAAATTAATAAAAATCATTTTATTAAGTCTGAGTATATTTTCTCAGGAATTATTATTAGCACAAACAAATAATTCAAATTTTCCCGTGACTGAAAATAATAATCCAGTAATATGGAAATTTCAAACAGGCAATAAAATTTATTCATCACCAATTGTACATAAGAATATTATTTATTTTGGCAGCCTTGATAAAAATTTCTACGCTATTAATGCTAAAACAGGTGACGAAATTTGGAGATATACTGCTTCCCATCCCATTTCTTCAACAGCAGCAATTCAGGACTCAATTATTTGTTTTGAAAATGGAAATCAGCTTATAGGAATAAATATATATACAGGAAGGCAACAATGGCGCTTTAATCCCGAAGGTAATAATCCAACTTTAATGTTTGACCCCTGGGATTATTATCATTCTTCACCCGTAATTAATAACAATATCGCATACTATGGGGATGAATACGGACATATAACCGGAATTAATATTCATACCGGAGAACTAAGTTTTCAACATACAACAGAGAATGGCAGTGCCATCAGGTCAACTCCGGCAATATATAATAACAGGGTGTTTTTTGGCGACTGGGATGGAATAATATATTCCGTACACCTGTTAACTTCAAATGTGCAATGGCAAAAAAACACTTTTACAGGAGGAAAGCCCTATCCAACATTTGGAGGTATTACTTCCAGAATAATAATAAATAATGGCAATCTATATTATGGAGCAAGGAATCCCAATATATATGCATACATAATAGATAATGGCTATACCAAATGGTCATTTGTTGAAAATAACGGAGGCTGGATAGTAAGTACTCCTTTAATTGATAATGAAACTTTATACATAGGAGGATCTGACAATTTAAATTTATATGCATTAAATTCTGAATCTGGTTATTTGTCCTGGAAATATAATGCCGGCTTGAACATTTTTGCCACACCAATTGTTGCAAATAATTTTGTATTTATTTGTACTGGCAATGCATACGAACCTGGCATAGGTAACGGGTCTGTGTATTCGATAAATAAATATTCACATAATCTTGAAACTCAATACCAGGCAGGGGGAAGTATTTTTTCATCTCCCCTTTTATACGATGGGGTTCTGTATTTCGGATGCAACGATAATTATCTTTATGCCCTTGATAGCAGATATTTTGGGAATACACCAGTTGCACAAATAGAATTAAATACTGATGATATGAATTTAGGTAATTTATCATCTACACTCAGCTCAATTGATACTTCTTTTTATATAAGCAATAAGGGAGGATTGTCAGACTCAATAAATATTAATATCGATTATATAAATGTTACTGAAACTGAAAATATTTCTGTTTCACCCGATTCTTTTGAAATATTTCCAACCGATTCTGTATTAATAAAATTATCTATTCTTCCTGATAAAATCGGAATTGGAGAATACAGTATTGATTTAATTATAAATTCAAAAAACAATTCTGATATTAAACAATTTAAAAGAAAAGTAAATTTTAATATAAGTGATTTATCAGGCACTCATATTAACCGAAATGATAAAGATTTGTTTTCTCTGGATGCAGTTTATCCTAATCCCTTTACACATTTCACAACCTTCCGGTACACTCTTTATAAACCCGCCAAAGTTAATTTGCAATTATTTAATATGCAGGGGCAAAAAATAAGCAGTTTAATTAATGAATTTCAATCGGGGGGCTCAAAAACTTATATATTGAATGGTTTCAACCAGAATAAAAACATTTTTAATTCAGGAATATATCTTTATCAATTAATTGTAAACGATCAAGTTTATAAAGGCAAGGTGCTATTAATCAGATAATTTGTCGACGATTTGCTGTTTATTTGCTCACATATTATTAAAAACTAAACTTTAATATTTTGTAATAATAAATGAGAAAGAAAATATAATCCGGTAAATAATTACTAATTTTCAGCTCAAATTAAATTACAATTTATTAATATGAATTTTAACAATATTGATGAGATTCAGGCATATCTTAACAAAAAAACTAATCTTGGCCCAACATTATCTGAAGAGATTGCCGGCTTGATTTCCAACAAATCTGAATCATCTCTTATACTGGAAAATAATAATCTTAATGTATCAGAATTTTCAAATATCAAAACTGAAAGTATCGATGCTGTTTTTTCATTTAATACTGAAGAAAAGAGTGCTGACCTTTTTCATGAATATCTTATCAAAACTTCTGCGATATTAAAAGACGGCAAGCCGATTATCTTATGTCTTTCTTCAGATTTTTTAGTACTTGTTAAAAATTCAAATGCCAAAAGGGATCTAAAATTTAATATTAAATTTTATAGTGATAATAAAATATTTGATGCATTTTTTGATTTTATTGGATTTGTAAAGCCAATAAATAATTTAGATTATCTGGAAAATCTGATTAATAAGGGGTATTCCATCAGAAAAATTATTGATCCTAAAAATGATCCGGAAAAACATCTTAAAACCTTTAAAAAATTCATTGAAAGGGGAAAAGAATTTGCCCCTGAAAACTGGCTGGAAGAAATGGGATATCAGTTTGTTGAACCCAGTACGTTTACATTGGGTCATCGCATTGCATACAAAATGATTAATGATTTCCCAGACGAAAGATTTAATTCAAACTTCAGCCTTATTAAAGGAGAAATGGAATATACCCTATATCTTCAAAAAGAACTACCAAAATTGTAATAATTATGGATCCTGTATATAAAAAATTAGCTGTCCATCTGGATAAAACACCTAATGGTTTTCCTGAAACAAAAAGTGGGGTTGAATTAAAACTTTTAAGAAAACTTTTCAATCCTGAAGAAGCAGAGCTTGCTTGTTTAATGAATATTGAGCACGAATCATTAAAAACTATCGCATTAAAAGCAGGGAAAGAAGAAAGACCGGTTTTTGTAATGTTGAAAAATATGTTAATCAAGGGGCTTGTTGACTTGAAAAAAGAGCCGGGAAACATATTATTTGCCTTATTGCCTTTTGTGGTCGGATTTTATGAACGACAGAATGCCCAGATAGATAAGGAGTTTGCAGAATTATTTGAACAATATTATCAGGAAAGTTTTCATACTGTAATGCATACCAAGCCATTTATGCACAGGGTTATACCTGTAGAAAAATCTATTCCGACAAATATTGATGTAATGCCTTATGAGAAGATTTCCAATTATATAAATGAAGCTAAATCCTGGGGAGTTTTAAACTGTATCTGCAGAGTTCAAAAAAGACATATTGGTGAAGGCTGTGAACATTCTCTGGAAAATTGTGTTACTTTTTCAACCAGGCCTGGATTATTTGACAGAGCAAAAAATATCCGTGCAATAGACAAAGAAGAGGCTATTAAAATATTGGAAGCAGCAAATAAAGAAGGACTGGTTCACACAGTAAATAATGCACAGGAAGATGTTTCATATATCTGTAATTGCTGTTCATGCTCCTGCGGATTTCTCAGGGGAATGGCAGAATTTGGTGTTAAGAATTCTGTTGCACGATCCGATTTTTTCGTTCAAATAGATGCTGAACTTTGTAATTCGTGCGAAAATTGTATTGATCGTTGTTATTTTGGTGCTCTTGCCATTGCCGACGAAAGTTGTGAAGTTGATTTAGACAGATGTTTTGGTTGTGGCTTATGTATATCAGAGTGTGCTACAGATGCTATGACGCTGATTCAAAAAGAAAAGGATGAAATTGAAGTTCCTTCAAAAACTAAGGAGGACTGGCGAATTGCAAGAAACATTAAACGCCTCGATTCATATTCAAATAATTAGATTGTAGTTTATCTGTGGAATCCTTTCCCGAAAAACTTCAATGCATCAATAATTCCTGTACGCCAGTACACCCAGCTATGTGCACCATCGCGTACACGGTATTCATGTGGTATTTTTCTGTCTCTTAAAATAATATGCAAAGTGGAATTTCCGGCATATAAAAAATCATCATCACCACAATCAATATACCAGCGTACTTTTTTTAGCTCATTTTCTGAGAAATTTTTAGCATGAGCAATTGGGCTTGTATTAATCCAGTGTTTTGTAATTCTTTCTTCTCCTTTTAAATCTTTCCCATAAAGAAAAGAATAAATACCGTTATAAGATCTGTCATTTTGGGCAATAAATTCTTTTTCCGTATAAATCGCTGCACTAAAAGCCGCACATGATGAAAAAATATCAGGATGTCTCATAGCATATCCTAAAGCTCCAAATCCACCCATCGACAAACCGGATACAGCCCTGAATTCTCTTTTTGTCCTGGTTTTGTATGTTTTGTCGATATAAGGGATGAATTCTTTTATAAACATATCCTCATAAGGATATTCATTTTTATGATCGTTTATATACCAGGTGACTTTCGCGTCGGGCATTACTATTATCACAGGAGGGAAGCTTCTATCAGCTATTCCTTTGTCTGCAGCAATATTCACTTCCCCAAACTGTATCCATCCTGTTTCATCGTCAGAGTATCCATGTAAAAGATAAACCACCGGGTATTTTCTTGATGATGAATAATAATCTGGAGGAAGATATATTGAATATTTTATACTCTCTTTTAAGATTGAACTATTAAAGTCAAGACTTTCAAAAACTTTTCCCCGGTTAGAATAAGTTGTTTCTTTTGATTCCTGACAATATTGTGATGAAATTTGGCCAGATATTAATACGATTAATAAAAGGAAAATTAACTTTTTCATATTATATAATTTAGTTATTATTTATCAATTACATTTCCCTTTTTATCCAATAATATTTCTTTCGTACAGGGATATTCATAAGGAGGATTATCGGGATAGTAAGTAAATTCCGTGCTAATATATTTTGTATACTTATATACGATTTTCCAGTTATTATCTTCTTTTACAGGTTCACTTATTTCATTTATCTCACAATCAACATGCGACATATGGCCACTTCCGCCTCCCTGATCACCAGGTTTTTCATCCTGATTTATCCGGGAAATTACGATTTCTTTGATTTTTTCTTTAGAAAGCATAAATATTTAGTACATCCTTTATTATCTTTTTTTTTGATATTTATTAAGAGACAAAAATCCGTAATTGTTATCCATTTCTTATTGTTAAACATATTCAATAATTCACAGGAAAACAAATTTCCAATGAGGCCTTCAAGCCTGATGAGGATATTAAACTAAGTCGCCTCCGCGTTTTTTGCGAAGCAAAATATGCAGTGGCGTGTTATATTCTCAAAAAAAAAAGGCTGCCTCTTTTTTATGAGACAGCCTCTTATTATATAGAAAATAATATTATTTGTATCTATTATTGTATCAATTAAAAGAGTTTGTAACAAAGGCCTATTGCAAAACCACTTGTACTTTTTTCCAAATTTTCAACTGCAGATCCTATACCATAATCAGGAGAATGTTCTCCTTCTTGGTAAATTACAAGCATGCCACCAACATTGATAGAAAGTTTTTTGCTTGCTTTGTAGCCAAACCCAAATCCAATAGTATTTGAAGAAAGGGCATAGCTCATATCACTCTGATAGGCTTCTGTTACCCCGGATTTCGAGGATGAAAAACCACCACTGACAACTAACTTTTTATTCAGTAAATATTCCAGTCCAACAGCTACATCGTAAGTGTTCTTATCAACCAGGGTTTCTCTTCCTTCCCAATCGGCGTCTTTGTCAAAATAAGTTGTATAAGAAACAGATGTTTTTAATTTTTTTGTAATATAATATGAACCTCCTATACCTAATAATGCTGGAATATCATTTCTGTGAACCACACCATCAGGGAACATATTATTAACATCATGGGGAGTATCATTTTCCAGCTCCAGTTTTGTGCCAAGTTCATATCTTGCCCCAATGTTTAATCTTTTAACAGGAGAAAGATTTATACCGAAGATGGGTGTGATTGCGCTACCGGTTTGAACAGCATCAAGCTCCTGATCGGCAACATTAGCTGCATATAAAGGATTTTGAAGCATTGTGAAAAATGTTTCAGCCGACATCATTCCTCCAGTAGGATTAATAAGCGGGTGCTGTGGATTAACCATTGCATCTTTAATTGCCCCTGTATAGGTATTTTTTGCATATACATATCTTGCTCCAGCTGATACAGAAATCATTTTATTAAGAGCATATGAAAGGCCAATCTGTCCTCCGTAATAAACTGACATTGCATCAAAATTAATTGAAACACTGTATTGGTCAGTTGGAATTCCTGCCGCAGTTATAAATCCCGGTAACATTGCAACAACTGATTCAGCTGAAGGTATGCCGTTTTCAAATATGGCGCTTCCACCTCCTCCAACAATTCCAAATCCAAGTGAAACTGCAAGTTTGCCTTTTTTATATACTCCAAAAAAGGAAGGGTAAATAGGAGCCTTTACATCTCCGACAAACTCATTTTTATTAAGTAAAACAGAATTATTAGTAATCGTTTGAGTTTGGAAAAGAGACTGATTATGAAGGGATAAGTAAAATCCATCTTGCATTTTAACCAGCCCTGCCGGATTATAATAAACCGCGTCAACATCTGTTGAGGCATTTCTGGCCAGCATTCTTAGAAAATTGGCACTTTGATTTGTATTTGACACAATTCCCTGGGAAAATGAGGCCTGTAGAGCAAATAATCCAATAATAATTAAGGAAATAATTTTTTTCATATTATACTTTTGTTGGTTAATAATGAAAACAAAGATATAATAATATATATATATGCAAAGACATTACATATATTAAGATGGTTCAATATTCTTCATATAAATTAATGTTCTATAAATAAATTTAACGATAATTATATTTTAATACATTTGTATTTGCCCTTTTGAATTGCATACTATTATGTATAATTTATGAATATGTTGGCTTGTCGAAAAACTACAAATTCCCAAAACCAGTTATTTAAATTTATTAAAATTTAAGCTCATGATTAAAAATTATCATTTTTTGTATTTAATCGTAATTATCTTTTTTTCCTGTCAAAATCAATCACCAAATGAAAAACTTTCAGTTAATGATGGAAAATCGCCATACGATTATGTCAATCCCTTTATTGGCACAGGTGGTGAGGGGCACACTTATCCGGGAGCAACAGTCCCTTTTGGAATGGTGCAGTTAAGCCCCGATACTGATGTAAAACATTTCAGGGAAAGTTTTCCATATTGTGCAGGATACCAATATGAAGATAGCTCAATAATCGGATTCAGCCACACACATTTCAGTGGTACGGGCCATTCTGATATGGGTGATATATTGATAATGCCTGCCACAGGGGAAATTAAGTTAAACAGCGGCTCTAAAAAAAACCCTGACGAAGGATACAGATCAAGGTTTTCACACGATCAGGAAAACGCCTCTCCGGGATATTATTCCGTAATGCTTAAAGATTATAATATAAAAGCTGAATTAACCACTTCTAAACGTGTAGGTTTTCATAAATACACCTTCCCTGAAAGTGACAGTTCCTATATTATACTCGATCTCGTAAAAAGCATATATAATTATGATGAAAAAGTTTTATGGTCGTCTATAAGAATTGAAAATGATTCTCTAATTACCGGATATCGTCAAACTAAAGGATGGGCAGCAAATCGTTATATATATTTTGCAATTCAATTTTCTAAACCATTTAAATCGTATGGAATAACTAAAAATTATAATATTGAATATGGTGGATTCGGGAGAAGAGAAAAACATCTTAAAAATTATCCTGAAGCTTTCGGAAAAAAACTTATCGCTTATTTCAATTTTGTTACAGAAACTGATGAACAGATATTCCTAAAAGTAGGTATTTCAGCAGTAGGAACAGATGGTGCATTAAAAAATCTTAATAAGGAAATTCCTCACTGGGACTTTTCAAAAACCAGGGCTGAAGCCAAACAAGCCTGGGAAAAAGAACTTAATAAGATAAGGGTTGAAGCAGAGCAGGAAGAAAAAGAAATATTCTACACATCTGTATATCATTCAATGTTGGCTCCCGTATTATATATGGATGTAGACAACAGATATCGTGGCATTGATAATGATATTCATATTGCTGATAATTTTACAAACCACACAATCTATTCATTATGGGATACTTACAGAGCAACCCATCCTCTATTTACTATAACCAACCCAGCCAGGGTAAATGATATGATCAGCTCTATGCTGGCACATCAGGAACAAAGTGTTCATAATATCCTGCCTGTATGGTCATTCCATGGAAACGAAACATGGTGTATGATAGGCTATCATTCTGTTTCAGTAATTGCCGATGCATTTTTGAAAGGCATCAACAATTATGATATAGATAAAGCTATTTCTGCTATGGAGGCCAGTAGTAAATATCCGGAATATGACGGTTTAAAATATTATATGGAATATGGATATATGCCAATTGATAAAGAAAATGAATCAGCATCTAAAACACTTGAATATGCTTATGATGACTGGACCATTGCTCAAATGGCAAAAACAATGCAAAAAGAAGAAATGTTTAATAACTATATAAAACGAGCCGGATATTATAAAAACACTTTCGATAAGGAGAGTAAATTTATGAGAGCCAAAAAATCCGATGGCAGCTGGAGAGAGCCTTTCGACCCATTATATGCCCGTTATGGAGGAGATTTTACAGAAGGAAATGCATGGCAATATACATGGTATGTTCCACATGATATGCAGGGATTAATTGATCTTATGGGAGGAAAGGAAGAATTCATAACCCGGCTTGATTCTTTATTTGTTATTGAAACCGACGATGAAAAATATAAGGAAGTTGAAGATATAGCGGGACTGATTGGACAGTATGCACATGGAAATGAACCCAGCCAGCATATAGCTTACTTATATAATTATGCAGGCTCTCCCTGGAAAACCCAGGGAAGAATACATCAGATTATGAATAATCTGTTCAACAATACTCCTTATGGGATATGCGGAAATGAAGACTGTGGACAGATGTCAGCATGGTATATTTTTTCATCTATGGGATTTTATCCTGTTTGTCCGGGAAGTGGAGAATATGTTATTGGAAGCCCATGCCTTAAGAAAGCAAGTATACATTTAGATGAAAATACAACATTTACAATGACTGCAAATAATCTGTCGGATGACAATATTTATATTCAATCGGCAACAATGAATGGACAGGCTCTTGAAAATAGCTTTATACTTCATGATGATATTATTAATGGAGGAGAATTAGTCTTCGAAATGGGGCCTGAACCAAATAAAACATGGGCAGCTACGACAAAAAATGCTCCATATTCTATGACTAAAAAATAATAGATAAAAGTTTTTTACTTTTATGATATAATTTTTGATAATATGTCGTGTTTACGTTTAATCCTTTCTATAGTTTTTCCTCCACTGGCAGTTATTGATCAGGGATGTGGTTCGGTTATATTGGTATTTATTCTCACAATATGCGGCTGGGTTCCCGGTGTTATAGCAGCTTTAATAATACTAAACAATCCCAGACGGTATTAATTATTGCTTAAGTGTTTAAAATAAGATGAAAGTTGTTTTACAAAGAGTTAAAAATGCATCCGTTGAAATTGAAGGAATAATTACTTCAGGTATAAAGATGGGGATTTTGATTTTTGTTGGTATTGAAGAAGCTGATGGAAAAGAAGATATCGATTGGTTGTGTAGCAAAATAGCAAATCTCCGCATTTTTGATGATGACAATGGTGTTATGAATATGTCTGTTAAGGAGGTTGATGGAGATATACTTGCAATATCTCAGTTTACACTTCATGCAAGAGTAAAAAAAGGCAACCGTCCATCCTATGTAGATTCAGCTAAACCGGAAATCTCAATTCCTTTATATAATGCCTTTGTGAAGCAGTTGGAAAATGAGTTAGGCAAAAAGGTTAATACCGGAAAATTCGGAGCAGAAATGCAAATATCTCTCATCAATGATGGTCCTGTTACAATAAATATTGATTCAAAAAATCGCCGATAATAGTTTATTTATTTCTTGAAGCAGAAAACTTCACAAGTTCTTTTAATGACTCCCTGACTGGGCTTTGTTCAAAATCGTCAAGAATATCAAGAGCTTTATCACGATATTCTATCATTTTCTCAGTGGCATATTTAATACCTCCGTGTTTATTTACATAATCCACAATTCCCTCAACCTTAATATTATTCTGTCGTTGTTTTTTTATTACTCTTAATATTTTCTTCTTTTCTGAAGCTGAAACCTTATTAAGAACATGAATCAGAGGTAATGTCATTTTTTTCTCCTTAATATCATTTCGTGCGGGTTTGCCTGTTTTATTATTGTTTTGATAATCAAATATATCATCCCTTATCTGAAATGATATTCCAACAAATTCGCCAAAAGTCTTCATTTTTATAATCATTTCTGTAGAAGCACCGTTCGAGCTTGCTCCGGCTGAAGTACAAGCAGCAATCAAAGTAGCAGTTTTTTTTCTTATAATTTCAAAATAATCAGCTTCGGTAATATTCAGTTTTCTGGTTTTTTCAATCTGAAGCAACTCCCCTTCGCTCATTTCTTCTACCGTTTCAGATATAATACTCAGCAGATTATATTCTTCATTCTTAACTGCTAATAGAAGGCCCTTTGCTAATAAGTGGTCTCCAATTAATACAGCAATTTTGTTTTTCCATAGGGCATTTATTGAAAAGAAACCACGTCGTTCATAAGCTTCATCTACAACATCATCGTGAATTAATGTTGCTGAATGCATTAATTCAATTAAAGTTGCTGCATGATAGCTTGATTGATTAATTGCGCCGAAAAGTTTTGCCGACAAAAAAACAAACATTGGACGCATTTGTTTTCCTTTGGTTTTAACAATATATCGTGTAATAATGTTAAGCAGATAAATTTTACTTTTAGTATAGGACCGGAACATAGAAGAGAATTTTTTCATTTCTTCTTTTATAGGGGCCTGTATTTTTTTAATATCCGACATGTCAATCTTTTTAGATATCATATTAAACATACAAAAGTATATTATTCTGATATATATTTTATTAATTTCTTCATAAACTGATAATTATCATATGATATATAGCAATATATTTATATATTTGAATTTGTTTTATAATATAAATAATGAAATTTAAAGATCTTTCTTCTGAACAGCTAGAACAGGCCGCCAGTATGCTTAAGGCAATTGCACATCCAATGAGAATTGCAATACTTGGATATCTTGAGGAGAATCAGAAACTCACTGTTACTCAAATTCATGAACTTTTGAATATTGAACAATCAACAACCTCGCATCATCTTGGTATTTTAAAAGATAAAGGAGTGCTGGCTTCCCAAAGAGATGGGAAAAACACTTATTATTTTTTAAAACATCAAAGACTTGGTGATATTGTTGACTGTGTAAGTAAATGTACCAATTAATATATTTCTAAAATTTTATTTTGTGGCAAGGATAAGAATTACCAAACAGTTTTCTTTTGAAATGGCACATTCTCTGTTTAATTACGATGGGCCATGTAAGAATATTCACGGACACTCGTATAAACTGGATGTTACGGTTATTGGCGAACCAATAAGTGATGAGAATAATCCAAACCTGGGAATGGTTATGGATTTCAAGGAATTAAAATATATTGTAAATAAAAACATTATCAATAAACTTGATCATGCTTTAATTATAAATAAAAAATCAGATCATTCCCGGCTTATTGAAACCAAAAAAATAATCACTAAAAATGAAATTGTTAATTATCAGCCGACCTGTGAAATGCTTCTTATTGATTTTTCAGAAAGAATTATAAAGGATTTACCATCAGATGTAATTCTGCATAGTATTAAACTTCGTGAAACAAATAATTCTTATGCAGAATGGTTTGCCAGTGATAACAATCAGGATTGAAAAAATTAAATGCAGGAAAAAACATTATTCTTACTTGATGCATATGCACTTATTTACAGAGCATACTACGCTTTCATTAATAATCCCAGAATAAATTCCAAAGGATTAAACACATCTGCTGTTTTTGGATTTACTAATACTTTACTAGAAATAATATCTGTTGAAAAACCTTCTCACCTTGCGGTTGTTTTTGATCCGCCCGGACCAACCTTCAGGCATGAAGTTTTTCCCCAATATAAAGCCCAAAGGCCTCCTACACCAGAGGATATTAAAATTTCCATACCATATATTAAAAAAATAATTGAAGCTTCTAATATCCCTATTTTCGAAATTCCCGGTTTCGAAGCTGATGATGCAATTGGAACATTGGCAAAAATTGCTGAAAAAGAAGGTTTCAGAGTATATATGATGACACCGGATAAAGATTTTTATCAACTTGTAACAGAAAATATTTATTTATATAAGCCCAGAAGATCAGGAAAAGCGGTTGAGATCATTGGCCTGGCTGAAGTAAAAAGCAGATTTGGAATCGATAAGCCTGCTCAGGTAATTGATATTTTAGCTTTATGGGGAGATAGTTCAGATAATATTCCCGGAGCAACCGGTATAGGAGAAAAAACAGCAATCAAACTAATAGGTAAATTTGGTGATATAGATAATCTGTACAGAAATACAGAAAAACTAAAAGGAAAACAAAAAGAAAATATTCTTAACTCTCATGATATAGTTCTTAAAGCCAGAGAGCTTGTTACTATTTCAACAAATATTCCTGTTGATTTTCCTGAAAAAGATATGCAACTATCAAAGCCTGATTATCAAAACCTTAGAAATATTTTTGAAGAACTTGAATTCAAATCACTTATTACAAAATTAATTACTGATAAACCTGAAGAAATTCATGTTTCTCCAATTGAGAAACCTCAGCAGGGATCTTTATTTGAAACCGAAGACAATGTTTTGTTTTCAGGCTCAATTTTCAAAACAACTGATAATATAAACTCTGTAGATCATAATTATATACTATGTGATTCAATTGATAAAATATCTGATCTTGCTGAACAATTAAAAGCTCAAAAGATATTTAGTTTCGACACGGAAACTTCAGGGCTTGATATTTTCGAAGCTGATCTTATCGGGATTTCATTTTCTTACGAAGAATTTACTGCCTATTTTATCCCTTTTTATTCAGGAGTAGCTCCTGAAAAAATTATAGAAATTCTTAAACCGGTTTTTGAGAATGTTAACATTTGTAAAATAGGGCAGAATATAAAATTCGATCTTAAGATGTTGTTAAAATCCGGGGTAAGCATTAAAGGATGTTTATTTGATACTATGATTGCTCATTATCTTCTTGAACCCGACCAAAGGCATAATTTGAATTACCTGGCCGAGAGCTATTTAAATTACACGCCTGTAACAATAGAAGAGTTAATTGGTAAAAAGGGTAAAAATCAGAAAAGCATGGCTGATGTTGATCTTAACAAAATTACACCATATGCTTGTGAAGATGCTGATTTAACCTTGCGTTTGTATAATATTTTTAAGCCTTTATTGAAAGATAATAATCTATTTGAGCTTTTTACTACAATTGAAATGCCTCTTATAACTGTATTAGCTTCACTTGAGAAAGAAGGGGTTAGATTCGATGAAGAAATTCTTTCTGAATTCTCTTCAGAATTACAAAATGAAATGATTTCTGTTGAAAAAGAAATTCATGAATACTCCGGTATTGATTTTAATATTTCCTCTCCAAAGCAACTTGGTGAGGTACTGTTCGACAGAATGAAAATTAGCGATAAAGCAAAAAAGACAAAAACCAGGCAATATTCAACAAGTGAAGAAGTGCTTATTAAATTAAGTTCTACACATGAAATAATTCCCAAGATTCTTGAATTTCGTTCTCTTAAAAAGCTTTTATCAACTTATGTAGAGGCACTCCCCAGGCTGGTTAATCCTCTTACCGGGAAAATACATACATCATACAATCAATCTGTTGCTTCAACCGGCAGGTTGAGTTCCACCAAACCTAATTTACAGAATATACCTATTCGAACAACAAAAGGACGAGAGTTAAGAAAAGCATTTATTCCCTCAACAATAGATAATATTTTTCTTTCCGCAGATTATTCTCAGGTTGAGCTTAGATTAATAGCACATTTAAGCGGCGATGAAAATATGATTCAGGCATTCATTAATAATGAAGATATTCATACTGCTACCGCAGCAAGAATTAATTCAGTTGATATTTCAGAAGTGAGCAGGGAAATGAGATCAAAAGCCAAATCTGTTAATTTTGGAATTATTTATGGAATTTCTTCATTCGGACTTGCCCAAAACATAGGGATCTCCAGGAAGGAAGCTAAAACAGTTATCGACAATTATTTTCTTAGTTATCCGGGGGTTAAGGAATATATGGATAAAAGTATCGCCATTGCCAGGGAAAAAGGTTTTGTAGAAACCATTATGGGCAGAAAAAGATATTTACGCGATATTAATTCAAGAAATCATGTTATCAGAAGTATTGCGGAAAGAAATGCAATAAATGCACCTGTTCAGGGTTCTGCAGCTGATATTATTAAATTGGCAATGATAATTATTCATAAATCACTCCTTGATAATAATCTGAAAACAAAAATGATACTCCAGGTTCATGATGAACTTATTTTTGATGTTTTTAAGCCTGAGCTCGAAACTGTTAAAAATATAGTAAGGCAAAATATGGAAAATACTGTAAATTTAACTGTCCCATTAGTAGTTGATCTCGGGACAGGTAATAACTGGCTTGAAGCACATTAATTATGCAAATAAAATTATTATTATTTGGGGCATTGGCAGAAATAATTGGGGAATCAGAAATAATTCTGAACGATGATACAATTTATGACACAGAAAGTTTAAACTCCCATCTTATTCAAAAATATCCTAAAATCGCCAGGTATAAATACTCACTTTCAGTAAATAGAAATATTACACGGGGTAACAAAAAATTAAACAATAATGACGAGGTAGGACTGCTTCCTCCATTTGCCGGAGGATAGTCTAATTTATAAATGACTAATAATGGCTGAAGAGACAAAATATCTGATTGAGGGACCGATTGATCATTCAATAATTAGTGAAAGAATATCAAATTATGGAAATAATGTTAAGGCCGGTGCACATAATATATTTATTGGGCAGGTTAGAGATGATATGATTGATAATAAGCAGGTTAAATCAATCATATATTCTTCCTATGCTGATATGGTTGAAAAAGAGGCTAATCTGATAATCAAAGAAATTATTGCAAAATATTCTGATGTTAATTTGGTAGATATACTACACAGCACAGGAGAGGTTAAAACAGGTGAAAATTCGTTATTTGTTTATGTTTCATCAGGACATCGGATTCAGGTATTTGAGGCTATAGAGGAAACTGTGGAATTAATAAAAAAAAGATTTCCTGTATGGAAAAAGGAAATCTTCGAAGATGATTCATTTCATTGGCCCTCAAATGAAGATAAGCCGAAATAATTATTTTCCACTTAATATTTTTTCATATTCTTCTCTGTCAGCAAGAATCTCAACAGCTTTTTTTACTTCATGGTCATTTCTTAATAATGATTCTATTTTCCCTTTCCTATTATAGTATCGACTAACAATTTCTGCAGTAATAATTTCACTTATTTCATCTTTAAATTTATAAATTTCATTTTCAGGATTGTCTAATAGCTTGTCTTTTATGCTTTTAATTTCATCCTCAATACTCTCATAAAATTCCTCCCTTTTTGCAATCTCAATAAGTGTATTAACTGAAGTTTCACTTTCAGAATTATATTTATAATCCTTGCCTTCAAGAAATTTTACAAATTGATCATAATCATTGTCATTTATTGAAAATTCTTTTGCCGGCCCAATGCTTTTATGATCTATTGCATATTGAGTTGCAAAATCAAAAATTATATTTTTCATTAAAAGGCTGGCAGATATTTTGCTGAGAGTTCTTTGTTCCAAAACAATATCAGGTAATATTCCTCCTCCATCCTGTACAACTCTTCCGTTTTTTGTTTTGAATTTAGTAATAAGGGAATCTGCTATTTTACCTACACTTCCATCCTCATTTCTGTTTGAATAATCAAGAGCTTGTATACATCTGCCGGAGGGAATATAATATTTTGCAGTGGTTAATTTCAACTGATTATTATATGCTAATTTTCTGGTTGTTTGCACCAGGCCTTTGCCAAAGGATTTTTGGCCAATTATTACAGCTCTGTCAAGATCCTGCAATGAACCAGCAACAATTTCTGAGGCGGAGGCTGATTGACTATTAACCAGTACTGCAACTGGTATTTCTAAATCATCTGATTTTTGTCTTGTGAAATAGGTTTTATCCCAATGTTTTGCTTTCCCACGGGTACTAACAATTTCAACACCTTCGTCAATAAAAATATTTGCCATATTTACAGCCTCTATTAAAAGTCCGCCAGGATTAGCCCGCAAATCAAGAATAATTCCTTTCACATCATAATCATTTTTCAGGCTTTTTATAGCATTTCTTACTTCATTTCCGGCATTATTTGTAAAACCAGTGGCCCTTATATATGCAGTTTTATTTTCAAGCATGCCATAATACGGAACATTATCAATTCTTACAATATCCCTTTCAAATTCAAACTTTATATTTTCTTCTTCCCCCGGCCTTTCAACTAATACCTTAATTATGGTTTTTGTTTGACTTTTAAGTAATTCACTTACTTCGGTCGACGACTTTCCTTTTACTGATATTCCATCTACTTCCAGAAATATATCACCTGCTTTTAATCCGGCTTTTATAGCTGGAGAGTTTTCATATGGTTCAGCAACAATTACCTTACCACCTATTCCTCTAATCAAGGCTCCTATTCCGCTATATTCTCCTGTAAAAGTTGTCCGGAAATCTTCAATCATCGATTCCGATATATGTGCCGTATATGGATCCAATGATTGCAACATCACATTAATACTTTTTTTAATTAATTCACCGGGTTCGATTTCATCGACATAATAAATATTTAATTCTCGTAAAAGAGTTTGATAAATATCAAGATTCTTAGAAAGTTCAAAATCCTTATCTTTGAGGCTGTTAAATGATAAAGAAATAAAAGAAATAATAAAAAACAGAAAAATTATTTTACTAAACTTATTTGGTGTTATTTTTTTTATTGAATTAAACATTTTCATAGCTTAATCATTTTATCTATTTGGTAAAAATTACATTAACTATCAGGGGACAGGGTCGTATCCATTACCTCCCCACGGATTACACGATATTATTCGTTTTACTGACAATTTAAAGCCTTTAAATGGACCATGCTTTTTTAATGCCTGTACACAATAAGCTGAACAGGTTGGAGTATAACGACAAGTAGGAGGAAGCAAAGGAGAAATAGTATATTGATACATTTTAATAAATGCAATAAAAAAGTAGCTAATTCCTTTTTTTACTATTCTCATTTTCTTTCTTCTTGCCCTCTATTTCATTTATTAAACTCTGTAAAGTTAATATTATTTCAGGTTCAATTTCTGATGATTTAATAATTATCTTTTTTGTGTAGATTAAAAGAATATTAACTTGTATTCCTGAATTATTTAGTTGGGAATAGAATTGTTGCTTATTATTTCTGTAACATTCTTTTATTCTCCTTTTTAATAGATTTCGAGAAACGGCATTTTTGAAATTACGTTTTGGAACAGAAATTGCAATTCTGGCCGGATAACTTACATTATCCTGTGTTATATTCCACAATAATCTGAAAACACGGCCATTAATACAATTAGCTTTTTCAACAATTTTATTAATTGCCTTTTTACTGTGTAAACGCTCTGATTTTTCGAACCTTGACATTTTGGTTCTTTTAAAATAAAATTTATTATTTCTTTTTAAGATCCAGAATAAACTGATCTAATGCCATAGTCATTGATGGTGCTTTTGGGTTTGGTGCCTGAATATTTGCCTTTAACCCGGCTTCTTTTACAGCTTTTAAAGTTGTTGCACCAAAGGATGCAATTTTAGTACTGTTTTGTTTAAATTCCGGAAAATTTTCAAGCAAAGAAATAATTCCCGACGGACTATAAAAAACTAATATATCGTAATTTACATCTGCCAGATCAGATAGGTCGCTGCTTATTGTTTTATAAAAAATTGCTTTTGTAAAATTCAATTGATTTTTGGTAAGCAGCATTGGTATTTCTTCTTTATGTATATCAGAAAGTGGCACAAGAAATTTTTCTTCTTTATGTTTTAATAAAATATCAATAAGATCCTGTATTTTACTTTTCCCATAGAATATTTTTCTCTTTCTGTACACAATATATTTTTGCAGATAAAAAGCAGTTTGTTCAGTAATACAAAAATATTTCATACTATCAGGAACGGCGACTCTCAATTCTTTGCAAATTCTGAAATAATGATCAATCGCAGTTTTACTTGAAAATATTACTGCAGAATGATTTAATATATTAATTTTTGAAGCCCTGAACTCTTTTCCCGATAAACCTTTCACCTGAATAAACGGACGAAAATCTATTTTGATTTTGTGTTTCTCTGATAAATCATAGTATGGTGATTTTCCGTTTGATGGTTTTGGTTGCGATACTAATATATTTCGAACTTTCAATTTGAAAAATTTTAATTAGACAAAACTTTATCTTTATTCTATATATATCAATGAATAAAAAAACTTCCCTAAAACCAGAATAGGTAAAATTTCCAGCGCACAAAGATACATAATCATGTATAATTTAAAAAATTGTTTTGAATTAAATATTTGAATACTACGGTAAATACTAATCAAATAGACAATTATGAAGCAGATAATAGTCAAATAAATCAATATTCTTTCCAAATATTCCGGCACAAACGGAATAATACAAACAAGAGGAAGGATAATAATTCCAAGTATTTGAAAATAAACATATTTATTGATCAAATATTCTTTAAATAGATTTCTTTTATCAAATAATAATCCGGATAATTTAATTAATATATATTTCATCAAAGAAAAACCCATTATAATCAGACCGTAAAGAAAAAATTGGAATAAAGTATTTTCAACGAATAAATAAGTTTTCCAGTATTTCAAACAATAGTAAATAAATAAAGTAACATTAACGCCGGTAACACCTAATAACCACGCTGTTGCATTGTCAATAATAATATTTCGACCTTTTTGGTGAACATTTAATGATCTCATATAGATACCCGTTTTGAAAACGGAATTTATATGTGTTTGATGTAGAATTCTGCCAATTATAAAAATAATCAGGTTAACAATGATAACAATTATTACCCAATCGTTATTTGTCACGTTTCTAATTGCCCCTAAAAACCCATCATTATCCATAAAAGAATCTAAATTTTATTGCTGCATATTATTAATCTTTGGGATATTTATTTTTTCTAAAATAGCTATAAATTATTTCAGCCCTGCTTCTACTTATTATTTTAGCAAGTTCTTCTTTTTCAGCAATTTTAATTTTTTCAACTGATTTAAATTCTTTTAATAGAATTTCCTGTGTTTTTTGTCCGATTCCATTAATTTCATCCAGTTCACTTTTTGTTTGCCCAATGCTTCTTTTTTGCCTGTGAAATTTTATTCCAAAACGATGTGCTTCATTTCTTATTTGTTGAATTAACCTTAAACTTTCTAAGTTTTTATCAAGGTATAATGGGACATTATCACCTGCAAAAAATATTTCTTCCAGCCTTTTGGCAATTCCTATCATGGCAATTTTATCTGTTAACTTTAATTTAATCAGGCTTTTACTCGCTGATCTCAGTTGTCCTTTTCCTCCATCAATAATAATTAATTGTGGTAATGATTTCTTTTCATCCAACATTCTTTTATATCGTCTGTATATTACTTCTTCCATGGAAGCAAAATCGTCCTGCCCCTTAACAGTTTTAATATTAAATTGTCGGTATTCATTTTTTGAAGGTTTGCCGTTTTTAAAAACAACACAGGAGGCAACAGGATAACTGCCCTGAATATTTGAATTATCAAAACACTCTATATGGTCAGGAATAGATTTTAAATGAAGGTCAGTCTTTAAAGATTCAAGTTTCCTGGCAAAATTTTTCCCGAAATCAGCTTTTTCTCTTTTTTTCATTACATCCTTTCGAAAATAATAGGCATTTCTTAATGATAAATCAAGCAATTTTTTCTTATCTCCCTTTTGCGGAATAATAAACTTAATATTATTAATAGAATAATTAATCGCAAACGGAAGAATAATTTCTTTGGATTTACTAATTATTTTTTGTCTTATCTCAGTAATCGCAATTCCCAATAACTCTTCTTTGTTTTCATTTAACCTTTTTCTCATTTCTATTGTATACGACTGAATAACAGCACCATCAACAACTCCCATAAAATTAACAAAAGCAGATTTTTCATCCTCAGTGAATGAAAAAACATCAACATTATTTATTTTCCGATTAACAATTGTTGACTTATTAATATGGTTTTCCAGTATATATAGTTTTTTATTAAGTAATTCTGCCTCTTCATATTTGAAAGAATCAGATAAATTTTTCATTTTGTTCTTTATATCCTTAACAACATTGCCGACCTTTCCTTTCAAAATATTTTTAATTTCTTCAATTGCCTCATTATAAGCCTCTTCTGTTTGTTGGCCAATGCATGGGGCTAAACAATTTCCAATATGAAATTCCAGACAAATTTTATACCTGCCTTCCTTAATTTTATCAATTTCCATATTATAATTGCAGGTTCTGGTCTTGTAGAGCTGCCTTATCAATTCAATTATTTGTTTAATAAATTTACCTGAAGTAAATGGGCCATAATATTCCGAGCCATCTTTTATTAATGTTCTGGTTGAAAATACACGAGGAAATTTTTCATTTTTTATACATATCCATGGGTAAGTTTTATCATCTTTTAATAAAACATTATACCTGGGCTGGAGTTTTTTAATAAGATTATTTTCAAGTAATAAGGCTTCTGATTCGTTATCAACAACAATATATTGCACATCCTCGATTTTAGAGACTAATACTCTAATTTTCCCGCTTTCATGGTTTTTTTTAAAATATGAAGAAACTCTATTCTTAAGATTAGATGCTTTGCCGACATAAATTATTTCACCAGTTTTTCCTATAAATTGGTAAACTCCTGGCAATTTCGGAAGCTCCTTAATAAGTGATTTATGCTTTTCAAAATAATCCATATTAATTGTTTAGTACTTTTTGATTTTCAGTATTATTTAAACAATTTTTTTCACAAAAATACTAAATTAACTCTCATCAAATAATGAAGTTATCTGAAATGTATTTACATCAAATATTCCTTTGTCACTAATTTTTAATTCAGGTATAACCAATAGTGCCATTAATGATAATGTCATAAACGGAGCTTTCAGATTTGATCCAATATTTTTGGCCTTTTCAGAAAGCTCTAAGTGTTTATCTGCAACATAATCAGGATTTTCTAAAGACATAATTCCACCAACAGGTAAAGGAAGTATATCGATAGTATTATCAGTAGAAACAGATATACAACCTTTATTATCGATAATAGAATTTATTGCTCCTAATATATCTGCATCATTAGACCCGACACAAATAATATTATGGCTATCGTGAGCAATACTTGATGCTAATGCACCATTGTTAATTCCAAAGTTTTTTATGAATCCTACAGTTGGTTTGGAATTATCATATCTGCTTAATAAAACAATTTTCAGTATATCATTTTCAATATCAGCGATAATTTTACCATTATGGACTTTAGGTTTTATTATTTTTTTATTGGTAAATAATTTACCATTTGTTACTTCAATTACTTTAATTTTTTGATTTCTGTCATTTACTTCAATACTTTTAATATCGATTCTTTTTCTTACAAATATATTTGGATAATTATTCACAAATATTTTCGATTTATTTGCATCAAAACATTCTCCCTCAACATATGTTTCCAATACTTCAAATGACTTAAGATCTTTTAAAACAACAAAATCGGCCAATTCATTTTCTCCTAACAGCCCTATATTCAACCCATAATGTTTTACTGGATTAATACATGCTGCAGTTAGAATATTATATAAATCAACACCCAGATCAATACCTTTTTTAACTATCGCATTTATATGTCCCTTCCTCAAATCACCAGGATGAATATCATCAGTACATAACATTACAGATTCAGGGAATTCGTCAATAATTTTATATAGATCTTTAAAATTATCAGCAGCGCTTCCTTTTCTTATCAAAAGCTTCATCCCTTTCTTTATTTTCTCTACTCCTTCTGAATAAGTAGTAGTTTCATGATCTGTAGATATGCCGGCACTTATATATTTTTCCAGATTATCGCCTGATAAACCCGGGGCATGGCCATCAATTGGTTTATTAACTTGTTTTGCTGCAATAATTTTTCTTAATATATCTTTTTCACCATTTATTACTGCTGGATAATTCATAAGCTCAGATAAAAAATGCATGTCTTTTCTTTTAATCAATTTTTCAACTTCTATTGAAGACAATTCTGCTCCGCTTTTCTCAAAAATTGTAGCAGGAACACATGATGGTACTCCAAAATAGAACTTGATAAATGCATTTTTTGCATTTTCTATCATAAATTCAATTCCTTCTATTCCGCATACATTTGCAATTTCATGTGGGTCTGAAACTACTCCAACTGTCCCAAATTTACCCGCTAAATTTGAAAACTCAGAAGGAATCAGCATTGAACTTTCTATATGAACATGAGAATCGACAAAACCAGGAATTATAAAAACATTATCAACATTTTTATTTTCTGATATTCTAATTATCCTTTTTCCGCAAATTAATATTTCAACATCTTTTATGGTTTTTTCTTCAATACAAACCATATGTCCCGAAACCTTAACTATATTACTTTTCATATAATTACGATTATTTATTTAAATTTTATAATGAATTATGTTCCACGTGGAACATAATTCATATAATATACGTGTATTTACATTAGATAATAATTTTCAACCAATGTATATCCTTTAAATGATTTGCTTTACAACCTGATTTCTTGTGTATTATAACAATTATGCTAAAATTTAATTTTTTTACTATTATAGGTTCCACGTGAAACATCACCTTCCTAATAATATCAATAATACATTAATATCAGAAGGATTAACGCCACTAATTCTGGATGCCTGGCCAATTGTCTTGGGATTTATTTTTGTAAGCTTTTGTCTTGCTTCAGTAGATAATGATAATATCTCCTTATAGTTGAATTTATTCTCTATGCCAATATTTTCAAGCCTTTTAAACTTCTCAGCAATATTCTTCTCCCTGTTAATATATCCACTATACTTCATAACAATCTCTGCACTTTCTATTATTTCTTCCTTCCTTTCGTTAATTTGTTCAATTAGGTCATATAGTGGTTTTATAGAATCGGAAAGCAAAGTTATTTTTATTTCCGGCCTCAAAAGAATATCATATATTTTTACTTTTTGTTTAATTTTCGACGATTTAACATTTTCCAAAGTGCCGTTTATGTCTTCAGGATCAACACTATAGTTTTTAAAAAAGCTTATTAATTCATTTATTTTTCCCTTTTTGCTTTTATATCTATTTAATCTATCCTCTTTTGCCAAGCCAATTTTATAGGATTTTTCAGTTAACCTTGCATCAGCATCATCCTGTCTCAATAAAATTCTGTATTCAGCTCTTGAGGTAAACATTCTGTAAGGCTCATCAACACCTTTTGTAACCAGGTCGTCGATCAATACACCAATATATGCTTCATCCCGGTTCAATATAAGCTCCTGAGAATCGCATATTTTCATATGTGCATTGATGCCTGCCAGAATACCTTGCGCTCCAGCCTCCTCATAACCCGTAGTTCCGTTGATTTGACCAGCAAAATAAAGGTTTTCAATGATTTTTGTCTCTAATGATTTTTTTAACTGAGTAGGTGGAAAATAATCATATTCTATAGCATATCCTGGTCTGAACACTTTTACATTTTCTAATCCTCTAATATTAAGTAATGCTTCATATTGTATTTTCCATGGAAGGGAACTTGAAAAACCATTAATATAATATTCTATTGTATCATTTCCTTCGGGTTCCAAAAATAGCTGATGTTTCTCTTTATCATTAAATGTAACAATTTTTGTTTCTATACTTGGACAATATCTTGGACCTATACTAGTAATCGTTCCATTAAATAATGGAGATTCTTTAATCCCTGTTTTAATTATATCATGAACTTTCTTATTTGTATGAGTTATAAAACACGATTTTTGTTTTTCATTTTTTTTCCAATCATTCATATATGAAAAAGGAACTGTTGTATCATCTCCCCTTTGTTCCTCCATAATGGAAAAATTAATTGTACGGCCATCAATACGTGGCGGCGTTCCTGTTTTCATTCTTCCCGATTCAAAACCATGTTCATTTAACTGCTCGGTAATATTTTTTGAAGCTCTCTCTCCAGCTCTTCCTCCCTTTATTTGAATATTACCAATATGCATTAAACCATTAAGAAATGTACCATTTGTTAGAATAACTGTTTTTGACATAAACTTAATGCCCATTTGAGTAATTACTCCGTAAACCTTTTTTTCATTAATTATCAATTCTTCAACTGTATCCTGCCACAAATCAATATTTTTAATATTTTCCAATATTTTTCTCCATATTCCCGAAAACTTAACTCTATCGCATTGTGCTCTTGGGCTCCACATAGCAGGTCCCTTTGATTTGTTTAACATCTTAAATTGAATCATAGATTCGTCAGTAACAATTCCGCTATATCCGCCTAGAGCATCAATTTCTCTAACAATTTGTCCTTTAGCTATTCCCCCCATTGCAGGATTACATGACATGTCAGCAATTTTTGTCATATCCATGGTAATCAATAAAACTCTTGATCCCATATTTGCTGCTGCAGCAGCAGCCTCACATCCGGCATGTCCTGCGCCAACAACAATTATATCATAATCCTTTAGCATAAGCCTCCAAATATTTATCTTCCATTTTTTTCATAATTTTTTTTTCTGTCCCCTCTTTATCATCAAATCCTAATAAATGTAAAACCCCATGAACAATAACTCTAAGAAACTCATTTTCAAGGGATACGTTATATTTTTCTGCATTTTCTTTAACCCTCTCAGTACTTATATAAATATCTCCATGAACCGAATTCTTCTCAGAATAATCAAAGCTAATCACATCCGTTAAATAATCTTTTTTTAAAAACTCTTTATTGATTTCTACCAGATATTCATCTGAAGAAAATATAAAATTAATTTCTCCGGCAATATGATTTTCTCTGATTATAACCTCACTAATCCACTTTTGTATTTTATCAAAGTTAAGCCCTGGCAGGCTAACTTCTTCATTGTGAAATAGCATTATAATTTGAATTTTAGTTCAACCTCATTACCACTATTATTGAATATTAATTCATCAGAAAGAACTTTCATTAGAAACAGTCCCCTTCCCTTCTTTTCTATCCTCATTTTTACCATAGTTGGATCTGGTATGGCCTGATGATCAAAACCTTCCCCTTCATCCTTAATAACAAACCCAATCTGCCTTTCTTCCATATCATATGAAAAATTAAGCGATTTTTCAGAATCCATTTTATTACCATGAATAATACTATTTTCCACAGCAGCCATTACAGCAATACAGATATTTCCATATTTTTTGTTACTTATTGCATATTCAGAGCACACCTCATCGATCAAACTTTCAACTTTTGCAATACTGTCTGTATTAGCAGGAAATTTAAATTTATTCTTCATTCTTCTCTTCTTCCTTAATTTTTAGAATATATTCTCTAAATCGTTTTTTATAATAAGATTTGAATCTAATACCTTCTTTTTTCAAAAGATCTGTATATTCTTTACTAATCTCTTTATACTCTAAACTTTCATAAGGGTTACTAAATATTTCATTTTTACTTTCTCGTGATTCTCTTTTTTCCTCTATTTCTCTTTCTCTTTCAGCTTTTTCAGCTTGCAGCAATCTTGTAATAACATTCTCTTGCCTTAATACGGTGAGAGGATTAATGTTTTTATTAATAATATCATCTTCAACCTCATCCATAAAATTCTTTACCTCATTTAGAAATTGTTTTGCATCATTACCAATATCTCCATTTTCTAAAATGTTTTGCAATAATTGTTTCATAATTTCCTGTTTGGCAAGCATTTTTCCCAGCCTCTCAGTCATTTGGCCACCATTTTCTCCATTGCCATTTTTAAGATCTTTAATCATTTGCTTAATTTGTTCCTTTAACCCAGCCTGTCCTTCCTTTAAACTTTCCATCATCGAGCTTTTCTGTCCACTTCCACCAGAACTTTCCTCACCTTCACAATCTTCTCCACCATCACCAAAACCACTTTGGCTTTGTAAAAATTTAATCATTTCACTTAATAATAAAGCTAAATTATTAGCATATGTCATAACAAATTGTTGTTCAACATTAAGCTTTAGCACTGCCTGAGTATTAACGACAATATTATTTATTTCAATTGCCTTATTTATTTTTGTAAATCCCAATTCAATTTTCTTTAATTCATCACTTATTTGGGATCCGAAAAAAGGTGTTCTCCGCCCTATCATATTTAATGAGTCCTTTATGCTTACAAATTCTTCTTCTAATTTTCTTTGTTTATTAACCACTTCAACAATCTTTGGATCTTCTTTTATTTTTTCCCTCATATCATAAATATTATCCTCCTGCCCGAAGGAGAATTCAATTAAATTCTCTAAAATATTTCTTAAATTATTAAGATCCTCCACAACAGTTTTTTTGTTTGCCTCATTTCTTAATAATTTGAGTTTTTTTGCCATATCTTTCAATTCCCGGGCATTGTCAGCCATTTTTTCATTTGTTTTTTTCTTCCGTTTTTTCTCCAGGCTTTCTTTTATATCATCAAAATTTTGATCTATTTTTTCTTTATCCTCATTAATTTTGTCAATCTCGAAAGGTTCTTTGATTTTTTCATTTAACTCTTCTGCTTTATTCAGCTCATTTTTAATATCATCAAATTTTTGATTTATTTTGTTTTGTTCATCTGTAACATTATCCTGATTTTTTTCATTATTTTCATATTCATTACCAAGATTTTCCTGTTCTTTTGCTAGTTTATCTAATGAATTTTCAATCTGATTCAGCTTTTCTTCTATTTCTAATCTTTTCAATAATTCAAGATTTTTGTCGAGCTGTTCAGCAAGTTCTTTATAGGAAACCTCTAATTCTTTATAAACATCACGAAATCTATCATTATTGTTATTATTTTGAAGCTCCTCAAGTTCTTTGAGCAAATCTTTTAATTCTTCATCTACAATTTTTTCAAGCAATTTTTCTATTTCTTTTTGCTTATTAATTATTTCATTATCAAGTTCTGTGAAATCAGATAAATAATCGTTTTTATTTTTGTTCTCATTAGTTATTTCATTGACAATTTCTTCAAGTCTTTTTGAATTATTATTAATGTTCTTTATTAATTGTTCAACCTCCCACTGGCTTCCCTCTTTATTAATATTAGTTTCTCTAACTTTATTTATTTCATCAATAATTTCTTCAGTCAGTTTTTTGCTTTCATCAATTTTATTACCGGAATTTAGATAGCTTTCATCCGATTTTTGAAAAATTTCCTTTTCATCCGGTATTTCATAATAAAAAGTTTTACTCCTGGATGTTTTTACTCCATTAACTTCATCATTATCTGTGACTTCAAAATAATATCCAATCTTTTTAATTCCCGATTTTTTAACATCAAAAGAATAATATATTTCTTGTTTAAGCTGGTTATTATATATTTGAATTGGAACTTTATTTAATAATTCTTCATTTTCAGAATTGAATGATATAAACTCGAGATTAGTAAAACCATAATCGTCTTCAATTATTCCTCTAAAATATTTTACAGTCTCGAATACAGAATCATTAATACATTCAATATATATATCAGGGTATAGGTCAGGAATGACCTCAATCTTAAAAAACACATTGTTTTCTCTGTTAAAATATTCATTGCTTACAGCTATTTCATATATATAATCATTCAATAATACAGTATCTGTAACAAACAAATCTCCTTCAGTATTCTTTAATAATGTAATATTGTTCTCGTTAATAAATTCAAACAATTTTACATTTCTTGTGTTAAATTCCCACTTTACTAATGATCCTATCTGAACTGCAATCTCTCCAATATTATTATATTCAATAACTTTTTCATTAGTATATTCAGGAGGAGAAACAATAATATCATAGTTAATTATAACGGGCCCCGCTAAAACAGAAATTTCATACAAATCCGATTGATTGTTCCCGGTTTTGAAGTACAGCTTAATATTATTATTTAAATTACTGAACTTATAAGAATAATTATTATCTCCGGTATTTTTTAGTAAAAATTCTTTGCCCCCAAAAACAATATATGCTTCATCTTCTTCCTTAATGCCTTTTATCTCAGCATTTATAATAAAATCCTCTCCTTTTTTAACAAATAAAGAATCATTTAGAACATTAATACTGAATGGGATCTTAATATTAAACTCCTTTTCATAAAACAATATCTGACTTGTTCCTTTTGTAACAATTGCAGGAAAAAAAGATACTATTAATACTGAAGCAGCAAAAAAACATAAAAAGTAAAATAATCGTCTTAGGTTCTTTTTAAGATCAATTGCCAGATTATAATTGAATATTCTAATCTTATCTGTTTTTTGCTCTATACTGGCAATAATAAGTTCTCTATCAATTGTATTGTTTGTTATTTTTTCCTTTAACTCCAATACATTAATGAGCTTATCTTCAATATCTATAAAATGACTGCTTATTAATTTTGATGCCTTTTCATAACTTATTCTTCTCCCAATTCTCACAAGCTTTATTATTGGAATTATACAGAAAAATATTAAGACAACAGATGATATTGCTATCATAATATAGAACAATAATGTTCTGATATTTGATTCAAACTGGCCGAAAAATCCAATTATGCTTACAATCATAATCATTGCCAGCGCCACAATCAACGAAATAATAGCACCTTTGAATAATTGGTCTTTATAATATTTCCGGATAAAATTATCCAGTTTTTCTATTATCAATTCGTATCCTTCAGACATAATTAATTTCCCCGGCTAAATTTAGTAAGCCAGGGTAGTGGGTCAATATATTTTGTTCCTTTCCAAATTTCAAAATGTAAAATGGAATTTTTTTCAAGGTCTTTGTTTGTAAAAACAATACCAATTTTTTGAAGGCGTTTAATTTTATCTCCTTCAGACGGAATAACGTTTTTAAGATTCTGATATACTGAGAGATATTCTCCATGGCTAATTATTACCGCTGCATTAGCACCTGGTATTGCAAAAACCTTTTTTACCTCACCATCAAATATTGCCCTGACATCTGAACCTTCTATTGTACTAATATCGATTCCCTTATTTTCAATCTGTACTTTCCTCAGGGCAGGATGCTGATGTACACCAAAACCTTCTACAACCACTCCTCTTTTTGTAGGCCATGGCAGTTTGCCATAATTTTTAACAAAATTTGATGATACAATTTCTTCCTCAGGTGTTAAGTTATATTTACCGTTATTTTCAGAATTTTTATCATTGTTTTTTTCCCCGGAGTTATTAACTATTTTTTCAATTTCCTTCTCAAGGGCATCATAAATTAATCTTTTTTTTGCAAGATCTTCTCTTAGTATAATTTCTTTATTTTTCAACTTATCTATCAGTTCATTCTGATCTTCATACTCATCAGATAAAAGAACAACTTCGTTTCTTTTTTCTATTCCTAAACTTTCATTTTTATATTTATTTTCATCCAGTTCAACTATTTTGTTTTTTATTTTTTCAGTAGTAATAAGTATTTTATTAGCCTGTTTCTTTCTGCTTTTAGAATATTGTTCAATATATTTTATTCTTTTAAATGCCATATTAAAATTTTTTGCAGATAAAATAAACATCAATTTTCCATATGATTTACGATTTTTAAATGCATAATAAATCATTTTTGCATATTCTTCCTTTATATCCTTTAACTCCTCCCTCAGATTGATAATTTGCTGTTCATTTTTACGCATTTCCCGTTCAATTGTTTTAACCTGCATATCCACATCCTTAATAACACCTTTTCTTAATTGAATTTTTCTATTAATAAGATTTAGCTTATTCAGTGAAGCCTGTGTGTCTTTTCGTGCGTCCTGGTATAATATGTTTGCGAGGTCGATGCTTTCCAGTCTTTTAACCTTCTCCTTTTCCAGCTCTGCAACTGTCTGCCCTACAGCATTATTGACACAAACAATAATTACAATTATTATTATTTTTAACACTTGCTTATATGTGGGCTTATTATTCAATTTTCTTTATTATCTTTTATCAGGAAATTTTAATAATTTTTTATTAAAATCAACATTTGATATTTTAATATTTGCCTTTATGATATCATTTTTATTTCTCAAAATTAATTCCATCCTTTCCGGGAAGAATTCATTACCAAAATTAACCAGGTCATAAAAGCCGATTGTTATTTCATTTCCTGATTGCCTGTCATTTATATTTATCGCGGAAATATAATAATTGTCCTTTTCTTTATAATACTTTTTTTCAATAAGAAAA
>JBHOTF010000017.1:0-43943 GCA_042584005.1 Bacteroidota bacterium | reverse complement strand
CAAACCGGTTAAAACTGAAGTTCCAGCCATAAATGTTAAAACAGCTGTTATTTCTGAAAAAGAAATAGCATTTCCTGTACATTCATCAGGAAAACTATCTTTTAAAGAAGAAATAAAACTGTCATTTAAAACCGGTGGGATAATAAAAAAGATTCATGTTGATGAAGGACAGACTGTTAAAAAAGGAAGTCTTTTGGCAGAATTAGACCTGAGGGAGATTAATGCTTCTGTTAAGCAGGCTGAACTGGCTGTAAAAAAAGCAGAGCGCGATTATTCAAGAGTTAAAAACCTATACAATGATAGTGTCGCCACTCTGGAACAATTGCAGAATGTTACAACTGCTCTTGATTATGCAATATCAAATATGGAAATAGCGGGATTTAATAAAAAACATTCTGTTATCAGAGCTCCTGAAAATGGAATAATCAGTAAACGGATGGCTGAAAATAATGAGATGATCGGACAGGCTTATCCGGTTTTTCTTTTTGCTTCAACAGAAAATTACTGGGTTGTAAGAGTTAATATTACTGATAAAGATGTTCTTAAAATGCAATATAATGATACTGCAAATGTAATTTTCGATGCTTATAAAAACCATGTGTTTAAATCAACTATTTGTGAGATTGGCAGTTATGCAGACCCATACACCGGCACATATGAAATTGAACTAAAGCTGAAAAAAACTAAATTTCCACTTGTATCCGGATTAATTGGCTCAGTTAACATTATTCCTTCTAAAACTGAAAAATTTCTTCAGATTCCTTTTGAAGCAATGATAGAGGGCAATCAAAACGAAGCATATATATATGTATTGACAAAAAATAACAAGCATGAAAAAGTCAGATTAAAAATTGAAGGCATGGACTCTGAATACTTTTTTGTAAAATCAGGAATAGAAGCGGGATCAACTGTTATTACTGATGGATCAGCATATTTAAAAGCAAATTCAAAAATTGAGATAATTAAGTAAAAGGATATAAAAATGAGATTACCAAAACTATCCATAAGTCATTATCAGTTCACAATACTGGTATTCATTCTTCTGTCAGTAGCAGGAGTTTACTCCTATATAAATATGCCAAGAACCGAAAATCCTGAAATGTCAGTTCCGGGGGCTTCGGTAATAGTAATATATCCTGGTGCAAATCCTGTTGATCTTGAGCAACTTATAGCAACAAGAATTGAAGATGCTGTTAATGAATTAGATGATATAAAAAGAATTGAAACAAATATTAACGATGGAATAGTTGCAGTTCTTGTTGAATTCTATTTCTCCAGCAATGCAGATGATAAATATGAAGAGGTTGTTCGACAGGTAAATAGTATAAGAAATGATCTTCCTGATGATATTTATAGCCTTAATGTACGGCAATGGTCAATATCAGATGTAAATATGATGCAACTGGCTCTGATTTCAGACAAAGTAGAATACAGAATTCTTCAGGATAAAGCTGAGAAACTGAAACAGGAACTCGACAGAGTAACAGATATTAAAAAAGTTACAATAGAGGCCTTTCCGGAACTGGAAATAAGAATCTCTCTCAATATGGAGAAAATGGCTGCCATGAATATAAATATTGATCATGTATCAAATGCATTGTTAAGTAATAATGCAAATATTCCGGGTGGGGCCATCAAACTGGGTGATAAAAATATGAGTATTAAAACAAGCGGTTCATTTCAGAATATTAATGAAATAAAGAACATAGTGGTAAACTCATGGATGGGTAAGCTAATTTATCTTAAAAATATTGCTGAAGTTGATTTTAAGTATGAGGATAATAATTATATAGCCAGGTTTAATAAGCAAAAAGCAATCTTTATTTCCTTTAATCAAAAAGAAGGAAAAAATGTTTTTAAAACAAGTGAAGAAAGTAAAACAATAATTGAGAATTTTAAGAAAAGCCTTGAAAGTGATATTAATCTTGAATATGTTTTTGATCAATCTAAGGAAGTTAAAAGTCTTATTAATAATTTCCAGATGAACTTGCTTCAGGGTATAATACTTGTAGGAATAATAATCTTTCTTGCCTTAGGATTTAAATCCTCTATTATCGTAATTATTGCCATTCCATTATCAATTATTATGGGCCTTGCATTTATTGATGGGGCAGGTTTTGGAATGGAACAAATGTCTATTGCCGGATTGGTTGTTGCCCTGGGTTTACTTGTCGACAATTCAATTGTAATGGTCGAAAATATTAATCGTTTTACTATTATGGGACACAAGCCCAAAGAAGCAGCTGTTAAAGCTGCTTCGGAAATTGGATGGCCTATTGTAAGTGCAACCTTAACAACTATTCTAGCCTTTATACCAATAATTCTAATGCCGGAAAAAACCGGAAAATTCATAAGAAGTTTACCACTTACAATAGTAGCAACCCTAAGCTTTTCATTATTAATAGCACTAACTCTGACTCCTTTACTTACATCCAGATTCTTCAAAGGGAGAAAAGCATCCCTTGAAGAGCCTGAAAAATTAAAGGGTATTAAAAAATACCTTAAAGGATTTATTGAAGGTCCTTACCGCAAAATATTAAACTATGTTCTTAATCATAAAGCTTTTACTATCAGTATAGCAGTATTTATGCTATTGTTTTCATTATTTATGTTCCAATATGTTGGTGTGAGTTTCTTTCCTAAAGCTGAAAAGCCTCAGTTCATGATAGATGTGAACCTTCCCGAAGGAACAAATATTGACAGAACATTAACTGAGGTGTATAAAGTTGAAGCTGTACTGGAAGAAATGGATGAAATAGAATATTATGCCAGTAATATTGGACATGGAAACCCGAGAATTTTTTATAATGTTTTCTCTAAAAATTTTGCCTCAAATTATGGAAACATTTATGTCAAACTGGAAGAATATGATGTTGAGAAATTCGACAAATTAATTAATGACTTAAGAACAAGATTCTCAACTTTTCCGGGAGCCAAAATAAATGTAAGAGACTTTGAGCAGGGGCCACCTGTTGAATCACCTGTAATGATATATATAATGGGCGATAAAACACAGGAATTACAAAATATCAGCAGAGATGTGGAATCATGGCTGCATATGCAGAACGGAGCCATTAATATTGAGAATAACCTCGATAAAATGAAAACAGACCTGTTTATAAATATTAATAAAGACAAAGCAAGTTTATTAGGAGTACCGATTTTTGAAATAGACAAAACAGTAAGAACAGCAATGAATGGTATTAATGTTTCAAAATACAGAGACAAAAAAGGTAAAGAATATAATATTGTATTACGCCTGCCGGTGGAGGAAAAAACGAAAATTGAAGATTTTGACAAAATATTTGTAAAATCAATGACTGGAAAACTTATTCCATTAAAACAAATTGCATCTGTTGAATTTAGTAAAGCACCGGCTGTCATTTTAAGATTTAACCTTCAGAAATCTGCAATAATAACTGCCGACCTGGTAAAAGGCACTAAAATCGACGATGTTATTAATCCAGTGAAAACCCAGTTTGATAATTATAATTTCCCGGAAGGTTATAGTTATTATATAGGAGGTGAAATTGAAAGCAGAGAGGAATCATTCGGTGGGATGAAAATAGCAATAATAATTGCTCTAATTTCAATATTTGCTGTTTTAGTATTACAATTCAAATCTTTTAAACAACCACTAATAGTTTATTCTGCTATCCCACTGGCTGTTATAGGCTCGATATGGGCATTGTTTATTACAGGCAAATCATTTTCTTTTACTGCATTTATAGGAATAACAAGCCTTGTTGGAATTGTAATTAACAACTCCATTATACTTGTTGATTATACAAATAAACTTCGTGAAAGAGGAAAGTCAATTATCGAATCAATTAAAATTGCAGGTGAGACAAGATTTACGCCTATTATTCTGACCACCTTAACAACAATTGGCGGATTACTGCCAATTACACTACGCGGGGGACAATTATGGGCTCCAATGGGATGGTCAATAATTGGAGGATTGATAGTATCAACCAGTCTGACATTATTATTAGTTCCGGTATTATATAAAATATTTTCCGGAAAAGAGAAAGAATAGTTATTTAAGTCCATGAATCCCATGAATAACCCCAGGTTTAAAGCCTGGTTTACTCAATACTAAGATCAAGAAATACCGGCAAATGATCACTAAAGCCGCCATGATAAACCGGCCCCAAATATGTCCTGAATGGTCTTCTGCCCAGATATGATTTATCTTCTTCAAATAAATAGTCTTCAGCAAAAATATTATATCCGTTTAATGTGCTTGAAATATTATTATTTACATCAAACATATTGCCTGATAAAATAAACTGATCAAAGGTTTCCCACCGCCCCTGATATTTGTATGTGCCGGTTGTATTTCTTTTATTGATGCCGGAACTTAAATTATACAAATTCTTTTTCAATATATTTGAAAAATCAATCTTCGCATCAAGAGTTGTTATCAGGCTTTCACTCTCAGGCCCGTCATTAAAATCGCCTGTAATAATAATATTGGGGTCTTCATATATTTCAAATAATGAATCGGTAAGACTTCTAAGCTTAGTAGCTAAAAATATACGATCGGGTTCAGATGATATTTGTCCTCCATACCTCGATGGCCAGTGATTAATAAATATATGAACAATTCCGCTATCTAATAATTTGCCTCGTACATATAATATATCTCTGGTCTTTTTTCTGCCTTCATTAAAGTTTATTTTAACCGCCTTGAAAAAATCAGGCACAAATATTTCTTTTCTATATAATAATGCCACATCAATACCGCGTATATCAGGCGATTCCTGGTGAATAATACGATAATCAAATTTGGATAAGGGGGTTTTATTTATCAATTCTTCAAGAACATAACGATTTTCTATTTCACAAAACCCAATTAAAGCAGGAGGTTCCCAAACCCCTACATTCATTATTATCTTGTATATTCCATTTATTTTTTTTTCAAACTTTTCATTATTCCAGTGCTTTTCCCCATAAGGAAGGAACTCCTCATCATTCTTCAAACTATCATTAAATGTATCAAACAGATTTTCAACATTATAGAACATAAACCTGACTTCAGATTCCGTTTTCTCAGAAATTTTGGTTTTTCTGTTTTTATAGCCTGCCGGCGTTCGCCAACAGGAAAATGATAAGAACAGAATAATTACAGAAATAATTAGCCTTGCAATAATATTTGAAAACCGATAATTCAATAGAGTTTGTTATTATTCAATAGAGTTTATTATTATTCTATACGTTCATATGCACCAAGATCCGGCCCGTCATCACTCAGCCTGTTCTTATTATCCAGGTCGAATGGTAATAGCTGAGACATTTCCAAATCACCATAATCTTTTGCCGGAGAAAGTGTGTCAAGATGAAAATCATAATTATAAACAGAGACAAATCGCGGATCAACATTTTTCAGAATATATTTAAAATGATCCTCATTAGAAATATTCATTGTATCGACCTTTATAATACAGTGATCAAACAAATAGTTGAAAGCTGCCGGCACAGTAATGCCTGGTACTGAGTCAATAAATTCAATCTCAGTTTGTAAACCTCCATATATTATACAATTCGAAAATAAAGCCTTATCCAATGGCCTTGGAAAAATAGTATTCTCATATATATAGAAATTATTCAGAACAACAGACGGAGAAGTTCTTGTTCCATAGCGATAAAAATTGGCAATGGTACAATGATAAAATTCATAACTGCCGCCTATCATCAGTGCAACAGCATGTGAACCACAATTTGCCACAACACAATTTGCTGCAAGAATTGAACTTCCTTGTGCATAAATCCCTGCATACGACATATTTTCTATTCTGGTATTAAGAAGTGTCAGAGTAGGAATATCATAACTTGCCAGTGTATCAGCCTGAATTCCTTTTATGGCATTTTTTATTACAGCATAATTAATATAATTGTCTTTACTACCGGCAAGGAAATGAATACCCCCTAACAGATAGGCACCACCTTCTTCAAATTCTATCCAGGAACCCCATTGGCCGGGTTTATCATCATAAAAACTTTCGAGTCGGTCACCCTGAAAATAAACAGGGTCATCAACTGTTCCGTTAACTATCAATGTCCCTTTAACCAGCATACTGGAACGCTTATGAAAATGAATCTGAGTTCCAGCTTCAATAGTTAATGTTGATAAACTATCAACTAAAACAGAATTGTAAACAAGGTAGGGTTTATTGTTCTCCCATGTTTGAGATTGAATTTCTACACCATTAAACAAATTAAAATCCTGCCCATATGCGACAAGGTCAACATCCTGCATATTTCCATTCACAATAAATACAATTGAATCCTGAATAACCATAGGAGAATTTAATCCGTTTGGATCAATAGTAACTTCAACAAAAATATAAACACTATCATTACCAAGTATCTCAATATCCTTAAAACTATCCGATATCAAGCCATCTACATTAATACGGAAATTAGATTCCTTTCCACCGGCAATAAAAAGTGAGCTGATAAGAATATTTTCATTGTATGGATTATATATTTTCAAATGTTCTGTTGTTGATCCTAACGAAGTAAATACAGTATCAAACATAATTGTATCATCAGAAAAACCCAGATTGGCATCAGTGTCAGTGATAAATTCATCTTTCACACACGAAAAAACACCTGCAAATATTACTATCAGAAATATTATTCTGTATCTACTTTTCATCTGTTTATATGTTCATTTCATTGGTGTAAAATTACAATCGCTAATAAATTATTCAAAGCTAATTAAAAATTAAACAAATAATGTCTGCCAATATTAGTTCCATTATTTGAAACGTTAATTAATTAAATCTATTTTAGTTATTATATAAATTATATATGCCAGCTATACACATAATAGGAAAATTACAAGTCTCGCCGATACTTATTGATTGATAAGTGTAATAATATGTTTTATCTTGTCGTTATCATTTAATAAACCAATATTTGCACAAAATGAAAACATATTTCAAATATTTCTTGTTACTAATAATTATACTTTCAGCATGTGAACCCAGAAAGTTTGATCAGGATAATAGACATATTTCCGTAAGCATATTACCTCAAAAATATTTTGTTGAAAAAATTTCAGGTAATTACTTCACTGTCAACACACTGGTCCCGCCGGGAGCAAGTCCGGCTACTTATGAACCAAGCCCAAGGCAAATAAAAGAAGTAAGCAAGTCTGTTCTATATATTGAAATAGGGCATATTGGATTTGAGCAAGTATGGATGGATAGAATGAAGAAAATCAATAAAAAAATGAAAATAATTGATTCTTCAGAAGGTGTTGAACTAATTGGTGAAAAACAAATCAAACACGGAGATCATTTTCATGAAGGTGGTGTTGATCCCCATACCTGGATGTCGCTGAAATCAGCAAAAATTATTGCTAAAAATACATACAATGCTATTATTAAAATCGATTCTTCATTATCAAAAGCATTTGTAAATAATTATATCAAACTTATGACAGAAATAGATGAAGCAGATAAATATATAAGCGGTTTATTAAAACCTTATGAAGGGGAAAAGTTTCTCATATACCACCCAGCATTAAGTTATTTTGCAAGAGATTACGGACTTACACAGATAGCACTGGAATCAGAGGGTAAAAATCCTTCTCCTGCACATGTAAAAGAAGTGACAGATATTGCAAAGAAAAATAATGTAAAGGCCATATTTATTCAACAAGAATTCGATAAAGAGAATGCCGAAACTCTGGCAAGTGAGATTGATGGAAAAATAATTCAGATTAATCCGCTTTCTATCAACTGGTTAGAAGAAATGAAAATTACAGCAGAAAAATTAGCAGACGCTTTTAAGTTGTCAGAATAAAAATTCTGATTAACTTAGTTGTATGTCTGTAATTTTAAATATTAAAGATCTTATAGTTTCTTATAACGGGAATCCGGTTCTTGAAAACATAAATCTTCAGATTAATAAAAATGATTTTATTGGCATAATTGGCCCAAATGGAGGTGGAAAAACAACACTAATAAAAACTATTCTCGGACTTAAAAAACCTCAAAGTGGTAAAATAGAATTCAATAATACCGGAAATCTAAGACCCAATATCGGTTATCTCCCTCAGGTGAAAGAAATAGACAGAAAATTTCCAATATCTGTTATTGATGTTGTACTCTCGGGATTAATGTCGAATCTGAGAAAAAAATTAAGATTTTCACGTAAAGAAAGAAAACTTGCAAAAGAAATATTGGAAAAAATGGGAGTCACCACTCTTACGAAAAAACCTATTGGTGAACTATCAGGAGGCCAGGCTCAAAGAGTTTTTCTTAGTCGCGCATTAGTTTCATCACCTGAAATATTGGTACTCGACGAACCTGACACATATGTTGACAGTAATTTTGAAAACGAATTATACCAGCTTTTGCAGAAAATTAATGAAAATACTACAATTATTATTGCCACTCACGATGTGGGCTCCATTGTTTCGTATGTAAAAAACATTGCCTGCGTAAATAAAACTCTGCATTATCATCCTTCAAATGAAATTACTAATGAGCTTCTTAAATCATATAATTGCCCAATCGACCTTGTAACACACGGGACAGTACCTCATAGAGTATTACATAAACATTAATATGATCTGGAATGGGTGACATAATGCAACTTCTGAACTATAACTTTTTTATAAATGCAATTATTGCAGCTATTTTATCAAGTTTGTGTTGTGGTATTATAGGCACTTACATCGTTAGCAGAAGAATTGTTTTCATTTCAGGAGGTATTACCCATGCTTCATTCGGTGGAATAGGTATAGCTTATTATCTGGGAATGAACCCTGTTGTCGGAGCTGGAATATTTGGTGTACTTACAGCCTGGGCTATAGAATATTTATCAGCAGGAACCAATATCAGAAAAGATTCTGCAATTGCAATACTTTGGTCATTTGGGATGGCCATTGGAATAATATTCATATATATTACACCAGGTTATACACCTGATCTGATGTCATATCTATTTGGAAGTATTCTTACCGTTACAAGCACAGATATATTAATGATGTTGGTTTTAGCCACCATAATCATTATTTTCTTCATACTTTTTTATCCGATGATCCTATATTTATCATTTGATGAAGATTTTGCCCGGACACATAAAGCTCCTGTGCATATTCTTAAATATTTTCTCATCACTCTTGTAGCTCTTACTGTTGTAATTAATATACGCGTTGTTGGTATTATACTTGTTCTGTCGCTTGTAACAATTCCACAGGCAACAGCAGGTTTATTCAGCAAAAACTTTAAGCACATAATATTTTTATCAATTTTATTTGCCTTTATCGGGTCAATATCAGGATTATTTGTTTCATACTATTTAAATATCCCATCAGGTGCAACAATAATTTTTTGTTTGGTACTTATTTATGGTTTTCTTAGATTAATTAAATCCTTATTCAGATTTTAGCTATATTACAATCATCTGATGAAGGATTTCGGATTTGGGTTTCCTGTTGACTAGCATTTAAAAATGTTATAAATTTATTTTTTAAACTTAAAATCAGTTATTATGGCTAAATGCAGATCATGTTTCAAGTGGGGATTTTTCTTAAGACTCAATAAAAAAGGTTATTGCAGAAAATGCGAAAAAACCTATAGTGAAAATATGGTAGATTATATAGCAGCCTATAAGAAAAAAATATCTGAACGTAAAAATCTTTTTTGTATTCAGCTCGATGGAGTTAGCTTAAATAATCCAAACACAGGAGTTAGCCGGCAGAAACTTATTAAAAGGTCAAGAGTTGGTGAGAAGCTTTTAATAACTATGGATCAGGAAAAACAAGGCGGAATTGAGGAAATTAAGGCTTCAGGTTTCGACGGCAGGCAATTGGGCTATTTGAAACCCGGAAATGATACGGACATAATAAAAGATCATATGAAAAATAAATTATTCATCGATGCCTCCATCTCCTCAATATCGTGTAAAAAAGGCAAATGTGATGTCAATGTAAATTTGACTGCTTATTCCTGATAATATTCCGATTTTTTTTCTTATAATTATCGGTATGAGAAAAAAAATAAAACAATTAGATAATATTTTAAGAGAAATGGGCTCAGTAGCCATTGGGTTTTCTGGTGGAGTTGATTCAACCTTTTTGGCAGCATATGCATATAAAATTCTTGGTGAAAAAGCAGTCGCTTATACTGCAACCTCTTCATCATTTCCCGCCAGAGAACGTGAGGAATCAAAAAAACTTTCAGAAAAAATAGGAATAAGACAGGAATTTTTTGAAAGTGAAGAAGTAGAAATTCCTGAATTTAAAAACAATCCGCCCGACAGATGTTATCATTGTAAAAAAGAACTTTATAGTAAACTTATTCAGTTAGCAAAAATTACTGATATACCGAATGTAATTGATGCTTCAAATAAAGATGATGAAGGTGATTTTCGTCCGGGAATAAAAGCATTAAAAGAACTGGGGATAAGAAGTCCGCTGAAAGAGGCAGGACTTACTAAAGAAGAAATTCGCTTACTTTCGAAAGAAATGGGCCTTCCCACCTGGGATAAGCCAGCATTTGCCTGTCTTTCGTCCCGCTTTCAGTATGGTGATTCAATAACAACTGATAAGCTGAATAAAGTTGAGCAGGCTGAAGATTTTCTGCTTAATGCAGGGATCCGGATTCTCAGAGTAAGAGATCACGGAAATATGGTTCGTATTGAAACTTCACAAGAGGAAATTGAGAAATTTCTCAATTTAAAATTTCGCAATAATATTGTAAAAGAGTTAAAAACAATCGGCTATGATTTCATATCCCTTGATCTTGAAGGATACAGAATGGGAAGTATGAATGAAACCCTTGATGAAAAAGATAAATTGATAATATAATCTAATTTATATACCTTTAAAACTTGCCAAACCAAAACGAATATTAGTATGGAAAAAAAATCAGATGGACTCTCACGACGTAAATTTATAGGAAATTCTGCAGCCGCTGCGGCATTAATAACAGTTGTTCCACGCCATGTACTGGGTGGAAAAGGATACATTCCTCCAAGCGACAAATTAAACATTGCAGCTATCGGATCAGGCGGTATGGGTGCCGGAAATATTAATCAGGTAGCATCAGAAAACATAGTTGCACTATGTGATGTTGATTTTAACCAGGCTGCAAAAACCTTCGAAAAATTTCCAAAAGCAAAACAATACAAAGATTTCCGCGTAATGCTGGAGAAAGAGAAGGATATTGAGGCAGTTATAGTTGCGACTCCCGATCATACTCATGCAGTAAGTGCAATGATGGCGATCAAACTTGGAAAACATGTTTATGTACAAAAGCCACTTACTCATTCAATATTCGAGGCAAGAAAATTAACAGAAGCTGCCAGAGAATATAAAGTAATGTCGCAGATGGGTAACCAGGGAAGATCGGGAGATGGTGTTAGAGAACTTTCTGAGATGATATGGGATGGTGTTATTGGTGATGTTCATGAGGTTCATAGCTGGACAAACAGACCGGTTTGGCCACAAGGAATAGGGCGCCCTGTGGAAACACCACCGGTACCCAAACATCTTGATTGGGATCTTTGGTTGGGTCCGGCACCAAACAGACCGTATAATCCTGCATATCTTCCATTTAACTGGAGAGCATGGTTAGACTTTGGTTGTGGAGCTTTAGGCGATATGGGATGCCATATTTTAGATCCTCCGTTTTTTGCATTAAAACTTCGTTATCCTGATAGTGTTCAGGGAAGTCATTCATGGGAAGTAGTAGAAATGTGGAAAAGAGTAGATAATAAAGAGACATACCCAAGTGCTTCTCATGTACAATATACATTCCCAAAAAGAGGAAAAATGCCTGCACTTAAACTTAACTGGTACGATGGAGGAATTCTTCCAATATGGCCTGATTTGTTTAAGGCCGACACAAAAATACCTACCAGCGGGACAATATTTATTGGCAAAAAAGGTGTGATAATGTGTGAAACTTATGGAGGCAACGTACAATTATTCGGTAAAGATAAAGGAGATAAGTATAAAGCTCCAAAGCAAACTATCCCCAGAATTACTACCAGTCATGAAATGGACTGGGTAAGATCGTGTAAGGATGGAAAAGCTGCATGCTCAAATTTTGATTATTCAGGACCTTTGACTGAGATGGTACTTATGGGTAATTTGTCGATGTTTGTTCCTGGAACAAAACTTCTATGGGATGGAGAAAAAATGAAAGTGACAAATAACGAAAAAGCAAATAGCTATATTCAAAGAGAATACCGTGAAGGATGGAGCTTATAAAAAAACCTAAACCTTAAAATACTCCGGGCTTTTTTTATCAGCTGCAAAGCGTAACATCTTGAGTAAAAACGGTGAAAGAGGTTTTTTTGCACCCCGCTTTCTTAAATCGAATTTAAAATTTGTGGAAATTCTGAATCCGGCAATTTCAACCAGTTCAACAAACAGATTGTCAGGATCATTTACATATCCAAAAAGTGCAGTCGTTTCTTCACCCATATCAAATGCATCAATATTTGGTTCTAAAACAGGTTTTGCACCACTCGTAACGAGGTTTTCATATGTGCGCCCTATATCATTTACATCAAAACATAATTCAAATATTCCCTGGTCACCCCAACCGCGGCCGGCAAATATCTGATTAGGAATATGCTCTTTTATTTCGACAAGCTCAATCATGCCTGCTTCAAAATAATATCTAAAAAGCGAAGTTGATCCTTCAGGTTTTGTTAACATAACCCTTCGCATTTTTTTATCAGCACCAGGTATTTTATTCAGGCCTTCATCTTTCCCCTCCCAATCATAAATCACTTCATTATATCCTAATAAGTTTTTATAATAATCGAGAGATTTTTCCATGTCAGAAACCCCGATGGTTGTTGCAGCAATACCTCCAATATTTGCTTTACGGGTTTTCAATGAATAATTCATCTTATCCGATTGAATAAGATTCAAAATATTTCCGTCAGGATCTTTAAAAAACATTTGCTTCCAACCCAGCTTCTTAGCAGGAGCCATATCAATTGGAGAGGTAATAATTTCAGCACCTGCATTTATCAGGTCTTCACAAGCTTTGTCTATATCAATAACTTTTAATGAAAATCCCAGTATACCTGTATCACCCCATTTAACTTCTGGCCTTGGACGTATTTCCTTCGATGTAAAAGTAAAAATCTCTATCATGGCCCCACCAAGAAGGTTAAGTGCGATAATTACCTTTCTTTTTTGTACTCCATCTGTTAAAGCACCCATTCTGCCTGCTTCAGAATGATCCCGGCTAACAGGTACTGTAAAACCTAATACATCTCTGTAAAAACTCCAATTTTTTGCATGATCCAATACACCTATTCCAAGGTGTTGAATAGCATGCACCTTCGGCAAAACTGATCCATTAAGATTGGAAATATTATTTTTTGAATTACGATTATTATATCCCATATCGCCAAATATAGCTTTCAAAATATTTTTATTCTCCTCTTTATCAGCCCATTACCTTGCTCTCGCACAAGTAATTTCCCCTTCCTGATAAATTTCAGAATCGTCAAATATATGAATAAATAATGGTTAAAAGAATATTTTTTTTCACCATTACAGGCTGAAAAATACATCATAAAATAATATAAATTAAATTTCTATTTTGAAAAAAACATAAAATGCTTTATCTTTTACTAATTTTTTAAACGCTTATTTTTACACAACTACTAATTTAAATTACACGTATATGAAAAAAATTACTTTACTACTTACATTAATAGCAATCACTGCCCTTTCTTTCGGACAGGAAAAACAAACCAAAAACCTTAAAGGAGATGGTGAGATTTTCTGGTCAGAAGATTTTGACTGGGCAAATCCAGATGATATTAAAGGATGGACTGCACCTGAAGGCTGGCAGTTTATTGATGAAACAACTGAAGATGTCGGATATAACTGGTACTGGAGCCAGGACAGTATCGATAACTGGTATGCACGTCGTGATGGCGGATTTATAATGCATTCTACTACAGCGCATAATGGCTGGCTGGCCCTTGACCTCGCAAAATATAACGATATTTATGAAGAAGCGGATATGCCCACTGTTAACAACTCATTTATATTACCTGTAATGGATTGTAGTGATCATACCTCAGTTGTTATCGGCTTTGAACAACTCTTCAGGTATTTCCGGGCAACTGTTACAATGGCCTTATATGTTAGTAACGACGATGGTGTTCACTGGGCTGAATGGGATCTGACTATGGGTACCCCTTATGCTACAAATACAAATAATGTTGCGAATGATGAAGTTGCATATTTTACTGCCAATATTTCTGAAGTAGCAGCCGGGCAATCTGAGGTTCTGATAAAGGTTACATGGGAAGGATCTATCATTTATTTCTATATGATAGATGATATGAGTTTAAGTGAAGGTTATGATAATAACATGCAACTTGATCTTTTTACTGTAGAATATGGAAATGATACAGAATCAAATCAGGGGTTTGGTTATTTAATTCCAAAAGATCATGCAGGCGTGTTCCATTCATTTGAAGCTAGTTATAATAATTTTGGTGATCTTACACAAAACGATGTAAGCATAAATGTTGATATTCTTAAGAACCATGTTTCTCAATTCAGTTTTTCTTCCGATCCTGTGCAGGTTGACCCGCTGACTGATCCGGATACGGTATTATTTACTGAAACTTATTCCCCAACAGAATATGGACATTATACAATGAATTTTACGGTACAGCAGGATGAAGAAGACCAATACCCTGAGGATAATACAGGAACATATCTTTTCCATGTAAACGACAGTGTTTATTCAATGAGCGATGAAACCATGGAAATTTGGGGCGGTCCATATAAGCATTATTATAATTCAGACTGGGAAGGAGATATGAAGGGTATTGAATTTTATCCTCAAGTCGATTGTGAAGCTAATTCTGTAACAATGTACCTTCCTAAAGCCAGAGTAGGAGCCGATTTCAGGGCAGTTCTTCTTGAGGTGACTACAGGAGAAGGTGGTGAGGAAGAAGTTGTAGAACTGTTAGGATCAGAATTTGTAACAGTCGATTCTGCTGTTCTCCAGGCAGGATGGGTTACATTACCTTTTGAAAAAGATGGAGAAGGAGAATTTATGTTAACCGGACATCAATATATTTTTGCAATTCAGTGGTATATATATATACTTAGTGCAGACGTTACTCATTTCTCTGAAAAAGGTAATATGTTCTTTTTTGGAGTTGATAAATCCCGTCCCTATGCCGACGATAGAGTATGGTATTTAGAAGGCGAAACCTGGGGCAGAGGTAATGAAGAAAACTTTATGATCAGGTTAAACTTAAATAATAATGAGAATATTATTGATGGCGTTAGTGAAATTTCTAAAGGATTTAATATGGGACAAAATTATCCTAATCCTTTTAAGAACTTAACAGAAATTGATTATGATCTGTCGGTTAATTCAAATATTATATTCGAATTAAGTGATATTACAGGCAGAACGGTTAAAGTTATTGATGAAGGATATAAGACTTCAGGAAAACATACACTAACATTAAATGTTTCTGATTTACAAGCCGGTATATATTATTACTCAATAAAAGGTGATAATTTTACTCAAACCAAGAAAATGCTTATCTCGAATTAAAAAGAATTAATAATATATTTAAAAAAGGAATACTTCGGTGTTCCTTTTTTTTTGTGAATACAGGAGATGTTCTGCTAAATATTTGTTTTTCAAAATATGATACTTCTGTTAAGCTCCCACTATCAAGAAATAGTCTATATTCAAACTCTCTAATACAATCCTCCCTGTCAATCTCATCATCACAATTCAATTCCTCGGCGGAAATAAGAGTTAGTGTTTCCGTTTTTATGCTATAAGTGTAAACTGAAGTATCTTTTCCCGTTGTATTAATATTAAGACTATCAATAATATATAATAAATCTCCATCAACCTCCCAACTGCCAATAAAACTATCTTCATCCTGATTCTTTTGTGTAATAACACTGCCATCATTATTAAAAATATAACTTTTATTACCTAATTCTATTTGATCCACAAGAGTTATAATTGTTGGAGTATTAGCAGGGATATTAATTATTTCTGAACTAAGGGTTCCATTAAATGTCACACTCTCATCAATACTAATATTATATTCAAGTTCGGAAAAACTAACTCTAAGATTCTCAAAATCAAAAATTGGCCCATTCGGTTCAATTATATAATTATACCGTTCATCTTCACTAATTGAGACAACAAAATATATTATACTATTTGCAAATACTGCTAGTGCATATGATGGAAAAACTTGTTCAGAAACTAAATCGAAAGGAGGCAGACTTGATATAACAACAATTTCTGCATTACCCACAATATATTTTAATTCTGCCTGGATATCACCTGATATAGTAATTGATCCGATACCTTCTGAATTAAAATCCCAACTTGTCTGGTCAGAATTAGTAATAATCTGGCATTCCGGTATTCTCAAGCTCATATTCCATGCACCAAATAATTCTTCGGGATGTTTATTATCTTTTATTTCATCTTTTTTGCAGGCAGAAATATAAAATATAAAAAATGCCAATAATCCAAATATTAAAATATTACTGTTTTTCATAGCTTAAAATGTTGTTGAAATTTCTTTTTATAAAAATTCCGATCAGCTTTTATTTTTTCTGGTATGTTATGCCATTTGAATTGTTTCTCCGACTTATTTCCAAATACAGCTGTTGATCTTGAATAAGTATTTTTTATCAAAAATGAAACATCAGTTAAACTACCTTCATCGAGAAATAACATTTCCTCAATGCCTTTCATGCATTCTTCTTTTTCATCCTCTATTTCACATTCTGTTCCATAATCAATAATTAAAGTTAAAGTGTTAGATATTATACTGTATGAATAAACTGTCGTATCCAATTCAGGCTGGAACTGATGATATGATGTATCTACAATATATAATAGATCATCCTTAACCTCCCAACTACAAAATATACTGTCTTCATGATGATTTACTTTTAAAGCATTGCCATCAGTATTAAAAATTAAGTTATCCCCATCAGTTTGTATTACTCCCTCCGGAAAAATTTCTGAAGTAATGTTTGCTGGAATATTTAATACTGCAGGACTTAAAGATCCATTTGCAATTATACTTCCAGCACTTCCATCGCTATTAATTAATTCTAAATTATCAAAGGTCGTTACAAAACTTTCCAGGTCAACAAAATCTTGAGTAGATGTCCCTAAATATAAATAACCTTCAACTCCACTTATTAACACCTCCATACTTGCATTATTACCCATTATCATAATAAAAAATATAGGATAATTATATACATCAGAATTAAATATGGAAGCAGGAGCATTTGAAATAAAAGTGATTTCCCCATTAGTATAAATATACTTTAACTCAACCTGATAGTCACCTGTTAAAGTTATCGCTCCGTCACCTTCAGAGAAAAAGTCCCAAATTGTTTGATCTGAATTTGTAACAACCTTATAATAAGGCTCAAATGTTTTCATCCGCCATGTCCCCAGCAATTCATCAGGGTATTTTGAGTTCGTAATGTCATCTTTTTTACAGCTAATAAAAAGAAATACTGAAAAAACAATGATCCCAATTAAATACTTACTTTTTCTTTTCATTTTTTAAAATACTTTTCAAATTTAGATTTATAATTATTTCTATCCGGAAGTTGTGGATGCATCATTTTTTTCCAGTTATCAGGCCTGACCGGTCTGTATTTTGGTATTCCCACAGATCTTGTAAAAGATACAATAGTAATAAAAGATACATCCATTAAACTGCCTTCATCCAAAAGCAAAAAAGTCTCTATTTCTCTAAGGCAAATTTCTTTCTCTTCTGAACCATCCTCATCACTACATTCCGGGCCGACGTCCAGAATCATTGTTAGTTTATCCGAAATAATATTGTAGGAAAAAATAGTTGTATCTACATCAGTATCTATATCATAAGAAGTGGTGTCAATAATATATAACATACCATCTTCTTTCACTTCCCACATACCATGCAAATTATTCTCTTCATCTTCAAAGCTTGCTGAAAAGGCTCCCTCTGCACCAAAATTGATTATCATATTATAATCATTAATATACTCATACATTACGATATTAGTTGGTGTATTTGCGGCAATATCAATTATTGCAGCACTAATAGTTCCATCAATTATCACACTTTTGCTTTGATCAAAATTAAATAACTCCAATTGGTTAACAGTCAATGTATAGCTTACAGTATCCAAATCAAAGTCAGCACCTAGTATTATAAATTGATCCATATCAGAGTCATTAATGAACACATTTAACATAATATCATTCCCGAATACACCCATCCACATTAATGGGTAATTTTCTTCCATATACATATCGGAGAAACTATTTTCCGACACAACTATTATTCCTTCAATCTGAAAAATATATGATAATACAGCTTGATAATCACCAGTAACAGATATTCTACCATTAGCCTCCGAGTGAAAATCCATGAAGGTTTGATCCGAATTAGTTGTTAGCTCCCAACCTTCCATTTCTGATACAACATCCCAATCACCAACCAACTCATCAGGATGGTAATTGTGGCTTACATCATCTTTTTTACAGGCATTAACAAATAGGACAGAACAAATAAAAAATAAAATTAAGTACAGATTGATTCTTTTACTTTTCATAAATATTATTATTTAGGTTTTAAATAATTTTCATTCAATGAACTTGGAAAATACATTAAATTTGGTTGAAATCAAAACTTATAAATATCAGCTTATAGACAACATTCACAATGTTATCTATTATAAGGCACGACAAACTTTTTTCTGGCAAATTATACTATATTTCTTTCTTTTACCGGTTTTCCGGTTTTTATTCTTTCGTAATTTAATTTTGAAAGATCCAGGCTTTGATATGAACCATAAATTATTAATTCACTAATTGCCCTCCCCACAGCAGGAGCCTGTTGTAAACCATGGCCACTGAAGCCATTAGCAAAAATAAAATTTTTGATTTCCGGATGAAATCCTAGAATTGCATTCTGATCAAAAGTATTATATGCATAATGTCCTGCCCAACTGTGATCGCGCCTTATAGCTTCAAAATAGTCAACTCTGCTTGCCAAAACAGGCCAGATAATCTCATCAAAAAGATAATATTTCACATCAAGATCGTATGTGTCCGGATCATTATCTTCAGGTGGGGAAACTCCGCATAAATATTTATTACCCTCCGGGCGAAAATAAACACCGGTTGGATCAATTACAAAGGGGCAATTTTCAATAATGTCCTTACATACAAATGTATATACATAACGTTTTTTTGAACGAACAGGTAATTTAATATCAATCATAGCTGATATTTCAGCAGCTCGCGGTCCAGCAGCATTAATAAGGGTTCCGCATGAATATTTCATGCCACTATCTAATTCAACCGTATTTATTTTTTTTGAATTATGTTTAATTGAAATTACTTCATTCTTAAGGAATGTTACTCCAATACTTTTTGATTTTCGGATAAAAGCTTTCAATAATGCATAAGGATCGGTCCATCCTTCATTCTTCATTCCAAAACATCCAGAGGATAAATCATCAACATTAAGCCATGGAAATTTGATTTTAAGCTTTTGTGGAGACAAATATTCTACATCTACAGCATGTTTCTTTTGTAGAAGATAATTTTCCTTAAGTGTTTTTTCTCCCTTTTTTGTGGCAAGAAATAAATATCCATTCTCTACAAAAGGGAGATAAGGAACATCGCCGTCAACAGTCAGATATTGAGCAGCATCTTTAATAAATGATGCACCAAATCTGGATATCTCAATATTTTCAGGAGTAGAAAATTGTTGTCTGATTCCGCCGACTGATAATGCGGTTGAGCTCTCAAAATGAGCCGGGCTTTTTTCTATTACCAGAATACTGCCTTTAAAATTCTTATTATTTGCCAGAAAGTAGGCTATTGAACTGCCCATAATTCCTCCGCCAACAATAATAACATCATAAAATGATTTTCGGCTTTGTGAATTATTACTTTTCATATTCTTAAATACCTGAATATCCAAGCCTAAAGATAATTGATTTTATAAAAAAAGCGGCACAAATAATTGCACCGCCTTAATCTATTAATAATTAATTTAAAACTATTATCTCCTTGAGCTTGTTGTGATAATAACTCCCTCATTATTACCGCCCATTTTGTTTAGCCTGAATTTAAAAGAAAGAATAATAAATCGACCTATAACATTTGATCTGCTTTCTTTAAGGTAATTCATTTCACTTACACGGCTAATTCCTGTATTCTTATTTAATAAGTCTGAGGCCTGCAGAGTTAATACTCCTCTATTATTTTTAAGAAAATAATAAGATGCTTCGGCTGCAATAAGCGGAATACTTATTGATTCTTCAAAACTGCTGGCATCATATTTTACAACATCTGCCGACACCTGGAAGTTCCATTTTTCATCAGGATTGTAACGTATCTCTGTAAAGTATGACCAGTTAAAATATCTGTTATTTAAATAGTCCTGTATTGAATACTTGGCATCGGTTAAACTTAATGATATACCTGTTTTTAAGTCCCATTTATTTTTTTTGCGGTTATCAATACTAAAGGTTAAGCTATGACTTAAATTTGTATTAATATTCTCCACATCATTAATAATACTTATTCCCTGGTTCCAGCCTTCATTAATGTTGGTGCTAATTTTAATACCAAGTGGTTTTATATCAGTAGAAAAATTAAAATATCCGTCAGCTCTGTAATCATCACCAACATTCTTTAATGTTAATTTTTGTCTTAGCTGATCATCAATATCACGAATCCAGTTAATTTTATCCATGGTATAATTAAATGTGGCACGAACCATAACAGATGTGAATGAAAATCTGTCGAATAAATACCAGCTTGCCCTAAGATTATGATTGTACTCCGGTTTTAGATCAGGATTTCCAAGTACATGTGATAAAGGATTAATATTATTAACCACTGGCAATAACTGATTTAAAGAAGGTGTATTAATTCTTGATCTATAGTCTACACTTATTCTTCTGGCTGTTTGATATTCAAAATCCCAATTCAACCATGGAGTAAAATAAAAATAATCGTTCTGCTGACTGGGATCTTCTTTAAAAGATGTATTCATTCTTCCCAATTCTGCCATAAGAGCAATAGTAAATGAACTTCTTTTAGTATTTCTTTTAAAAGAGATTTCTGGTTTCAAATACTCATAAGTTTTTGTAAAATTAGGGCTCAATGAATCAATTATCGCATCATTTGGATATCTAATCCCCTGAGTTCGATCAAGAGTCTGATTTAATCTCCCAGCCTTAATCTGAGGTACAATATAATATAGTTTACCTATTTTTTGAGTAAGAGATGTACTAGCTGTCAAATTCAGACTTTTATTCAAATTATCCAGATATTGATCGGAATTGATTTGAGTTTCAGGGTAATAATAATTAGTTATATTATTAAACTCGCTTTCTGTCAGCCCTTTAGAATATGTCGCACTTGCAGCTAACTTAAAGATAGTTCGTTTAGGGTTTATCTTTTTCAGAAATGAGCCACTAATATTTCCTGATAAATTGTTTGAATGATCTAAATTATTTCTATTAAGTGAATTAAATAAAGTATCATTAATCAAACTATTTGTAAAAATATCTTTCTTAATATAACCTGAACTCAGCGAAATATTACCATTCACAATAATGTTGTGGGTGGAATCTATCATATTTCGCATACCAAAATTTATTCTGTGAGTAGTATCTCTTTTATTCTGATTCAGTTCATCTTCCTGTAAAAATGAACCATTATCAGTGAAATTTCTGGTACTGGTATTTTGTTCCAGATTAGTATTAGAGCCACTTAAAAGATAGCTGGCAAAAATCCTTTGATTCTTCGACCATGAACGTGAAAAATTTGCTCCCCCACCACCTGAAGTAGTAAGTCCATTTCCCTGACCACCCATGTTTAATGGAATTCCATCACCTCCAATTTGCAAACCACCACCACTCATTAAACCACTTATGCCTCCACTAAAATCTAAATAATCGTTAATAGAAAAACCTGTTTGGCTAATGTTATTCTGCATTCCCATTATAGCAATCTGGTGCTTATCGTTAAATTTATACATTTTTCCACTTGCCAGATAATGTTTATCTGTTCCTCCACCAGCCAAAATATTTCCGAATATTCCCTTCTTTTTATCTTCATCTAATACGAGGTTCACTGTTTTATTCCGACTTCCATCGCTTACCCCTGTGAACTCAGATTCGTCCGACTTTTTATCATAAACCTGCACTTTATCAATTGCATCAGCAGGCAAATTTCGTGTGGCAACCTTAGGATCACTTCCAAAGAATTCTTTACCGTCAACAAGCACCTTGGTAACTTTTTCACCAAGAGCTTTTATATTTCCTGCTCTATCAACCTCAAAACCCGGGAGTTTCTTTAACAATTCCTCAACAACAGCATCAGGTTTTGTTTTAAAAGCATCTGCATTAAATTCAATAGTATCTTTTTTAATACGAATAGGAACACGATCGCCGGTAACTACCGCTTCACCAATATTAACCGGATTAACTTCTAATACAACAGTTTCCATTTTAGTGCCGGTTTCCAGTGGGATCTTAACAACTTTATATTGTGTTTTATAACCCAGAAAGGCAAATTGCATCAGATATTCTCCATTTTTTATTCCGGTAATACCATAATGGCCTTCCATGTTTGATATTGCATAATACTCCAGAGTTGAATCAGCTCGATTTAACAATACAGCAGTCGCAACACCTATTGCCTCTCCTTTTTCATTGAATATATCACCCTCAATAGTATTGGACTGACTAAACGCGGAAAAAGAACTAAAAAGCAATAACAGAATGAATAATCTTTTCATTAACATAAGATTTCCCGATTATTTGCGGAGAACCACTGTCTTATATACGCCACCTGAAGTAACAGAACCTCCGGATTCAGCATTCATCTCCTCCATTTTCTCCTTAACAATTTGGGTATACTGCTGATTTGTAACCTTTTTACCTTTTTTGGGTTTTACAAGAAGTTTTTTATCAACAGGATTGGCATCAATGGAAAGAGCATTAAAAACTTTTTTTCCATCATCAATATTAACCGCCAGTACTAAGCCAGGGAGGTCAACGTATTCGGAAGGACCAGATGACACAGGTATTGAAGGAGTGAACCATGCACTGATTTTTTTACCATCTTCATTTTCTCTTGTGGCTTCCTGGCATGGATAATCAAGAATTGATTTTTGATTCCCGGTCATTTTCCATTCTATCTTTTTCAGATCATCCTGAATCAGAAATACACGAGTCAAAAATTCTTTTTGCTCAATTTGTATTTCCTTTTTGAAATCGTAATACATTATATTTTGCGGTTCCGATGTATATATTTTCATAGAAATACCAGACATATTTATTGCTTCCTGTTGATCACTTTCAACTTTTTCTGATTTGTATAAGGATGCATCCTCATTAAATAATAATACCATCTTGTTTTTGTTCTCTTTTGGTAACATATCTGCAAACTGTGCATTATCGCCATCCAATTTGATATCAAGTTTTGTTATTTCTTCATAAACAACAGTACCACTTGTTATAGATCCGTTCTTTTTGTTCTGTGCTGATGCAGCAAAAAACATCATTAATGCTGCACAAATAATCATTGTTTTTTTCATAACTATTATTGTTTTATTGTTAATTCTTGTAAAAATTTTAGCATTTAATTTTATTATTGTATAGGACAAATGTATACATCACACACATTAGAGGAGGTTAATAGCTTCCCAATTAAGGTTAATTAAGGTTAATGAGTGTTTATCAATCCAATGCTTTGATTAAATTTGCATTAACATTATGTTGAAGAAATACTTAAATAAGGTCAAATGGATACCTGTATTGATGATTTTCAGTCAGGTATTACTAACAGCTTTTGTTATATATTGGTTGAATACACAGTTTCAGGAAGAAAAAAACACACTTAAAAGAGAATTACATTTAGAATTCAGTAAATCTATTAATGAATTGGTTGATTCCAGGCTAAACACTTTATTTGATTCTGCTTTTATTGACAGCTCAACTCATAAAATTTATTCCAATAATGATCAGGATGTTATACTCAAAAATATTGATTCTGCAGGAAAAGTTGAATTAATAGGTCATTACTCCACCTATACGGAAAAAGACTCAATAACTGTTAGTAATAATATTCCACGCACCTCAACAATAATAGTTGGAATTGATGGTGATAGTTTATCCCCATTTAAAAATATCAGGGGAGGAATTGAAATTGGCGACAGCATAAACAATGAAATTAGATTGCGCGGTATTAAACTATTTATAGAAAGAACCAATGATGATGATGAACTAAAAAGTATTTATACAAATATTATTAAGGATACGGTTAAATTAAAACAAAATCTAGCAGAAAATATTCAAAAACAAGGATGGAATTTTCCGGTTATCTGGGTGACATGTAATGATTCCGGAGTGTTTGGGGAGGAAGGTGCAAATCTATATTTTGCTGGTAAGACTGATATGTATTTTGAAGGACCATTACTTAATAATAAATCCTTTGGTTTTACAGTTAAAAAATACAGACCATATTTATTTAAACAAATTGCACCTCAGATACTTTTTGCCTTTGTTCTTCTTCTTTTGACCGGAGCAGCTTTCTTTTTCACTTACAGAAGCCTTAATAAAGAAATAATATTGAATACTCTGAGAAAGGAATTTATTAGTAATATTTCTCATGAACTTAAAACTCCGGTTTCAACAGTAAAAGTTGCATTAGAAGCTTTACAAACTTACGATTTGAAAAATAATCCTAAGTTAAGCAATGAATACCTTACAATGGCCACCAGAGAAATGGACCGATTAGACGAGCTGGTTGGCAGTGTTCTGAATACCAGCATACTTGATAATAGCGATCAGTTAATTAATGCAGAAACCACCGATCTTATTTCTTTGATAAAAGAAGTGATACTGAGAATGCAGTTCCGTATAACAGCCGGGAATTCTAATATTAGTTTTGAAACAACAGAAAAAACATGTAATATCAATATTAATAAACTATATGTTCAGGGAGTATTAATAAATCTGATAGATAACAGTCTGAAATACGGAAGCGAAAATATTAATATAAAAATAGGCCTGGCACAAAATAGTTCAGATATATATGTAACAGTTAGTGATAATGGCCCGGGTATTCCAGAAAAATATATATCAAAAGTATTCGATAAGTTTTTCCGTGTACCAAGCGATAATAAGCATAATGTAAAAGGTTACGGACTTGGATTAAGTTTTGCTCATATGGTTATGAAGCAACATAATGGATCTATAGAATTAAAGAATCTACCGGAAGGTGGCTGTTCTTTTAAACTCTGTTTCCCAAAATCTAAAGCGTGAAGACAAAAGTTTTTTATATAGAAGATGAACCCTTTTTGGGAAAGATAGTGAGAGACACTCTGGAAACACAGGGTTTTGAGGTTATATGGGAAACCGATGGAGGAAAGGTAATGTCACATTTTGATGTTTTTAAACCAGAAATATGTATCCTTGATATTATGTTACCAAATGTTGATGGTTATACATTATGTCGTCAAATCCGCAACCTTTACCCAAAAATGCCTATCATCTTTTTAACAGCCAAAGTAGAAACAAATGATCTTGTACAAGGCTTTGAATTAGGAGGAACCGATTATATTAGAAAACCTTTCAGCATTGAAGAACTTATTGTAAGGATTAATAATCAACTAAGTCTGATTTCAGGAAATTCACAAAAAGGATCTGAATCTGATAATGAAATTATTATCGGAAAATACCGCTTTATACCAGGGCGGTACGAATTACATACACCGGAAAAAATTATTAAACTATCGCAACGCGATATGCAGGTATTAAATATACTGGCATCAAATAAAAACCAGGTAGCCGATCGAAAAGAAATGTTATTATCGATATGGGGTGACGATTCATTTTTCAACTCCCGCACACTTGATGTATATATCCGCAAGCTTCGTGGTTATCTGCAGGAAGATCCTTCAATCGAAATTGTCACGCTTAAAGGCAAAGGGTATCTTTTTACGGTACCTAAGGAGTAATTCCAGTTACGGTAAGTCAAAAGGTAAAAGCTCGGTAGCTCGGTAGCTCAGAAGCTCATAAGCAAATCTTAATTCTGATATCTAAAATCTTCATTCTTAAATCACAAGATAATCACATCATTTTTCCTTTCAGAAGGTGTTACTTTCAGATTTTTTATAACCCCATTCTGAAGGTAAGCCTCAACGGTGGTATTATTTGGAGCATGGAGTTTAAATTGCACATCCCATTCTTTTGGCCAGGCCGGTAGCAGATAAATTTTCCCATCGAAGCATTGCATAAGCATTTCCTGTAGTCCTATCATTCCGGAACCTCCCCAGTTGTGATCAGGAACCCAGTCGTGTCCCGGCCCCCAGAAGGTTGGAAACCTGCGTTCACTGTCCTGGAGTTTTTTAATATTATATTCCGCAGCCTTTTGAGTCATACCCATTCTTGCATAAAATATACCATCCTGATGCCAGCTAATTATCATATCTTTAGGAAATTCTCCCAGCTCCCATGTATTCCTGAAAACATTTATATTTTCACTGTTTAGAGAAAAGCGGTTAAAAGGAAATAAGGGATAAAACTGTGGACATTCAACATTTTGATACCTCCCCCAGGATTCTGCAGGTTTCAAAATCTTTTTTCCTTTAATTGTATCGTATGAATAATCGGGCAATCTTTTAAGATAAGACCGGAAATATTCTTTTTCACTTTCTGAGAAATAATCAGTTTTGAGCTCAAGAATTGAAGAAATACAAGCCTGTAGGCCTGCAATCAGATCACTGGGATTTTTGGCTCCCCTGTACGATTCACATGAGCTTGAAGGATAAATAACCAGCTTACCGTTTTTATCCAGAGGATTACCGTTCAGCATTAACCGGCGTTTCTGGTAATGTTCGTCAAAAAATATCAATGCAGATTTGATAAATGGGATATATGCAGAAATATCCTTTCCACTATACCGGTTATACTCCAAAGCCATATAGGCATGCTCAACCTGAGATTCCCAATGATATGCAATAGAAGGATTAGCCATTACACCTCTTTCCACCAGGTCATTATATCCACGGAGACCGTCTGCCCGTGAATCGCCAAAAGGGATTTCCTCTCCCCTGGTCCTGTGATTACTGTCTTTCCATCCCCATCCTGCTCCCAATGCCAGGCCAGGGACACTTGTATATTCACTGAAAAGGGCACCTTTATGACCGAAATATTTTTTCACCCTTGCTTCTGCCCCCGGAAGTCCTTTCCTATAAAGCTCCAGTTGAGGTAATATTGTTTCAAAGTCTCCCGACTTTAGCATGGGCCAGTATACTAATCGCTGATTCTGTGCTGTAAAAACTGAACCTCCCCATGCACGCCAGTCAGGATCAAAAGCACGTTTATTATCAACATATGATGGATCGAATGTAAGGTTTCCACCATTAAACTTGGTTGGGTACTCCCCATAAGCATTTCCCCCCAGCTGATACCTGAAAAGCTGATAATTTCTTCCAGCCTGCCAAACCTTATTTGATGGATCGGGCTTATCAGGGAAAATATTTATCCAGCTCCGGTCCCAGAAATTTTTCCACCATAAAACAGTTGAATTAAAATTCTTATCATGATTTTTTAAAACTTCTTCAGCAAGCAGGTCAATTTCATTTTTCCATTGTTTCAGGTTATCAGTCTGGTTAATATGGCTGACAATAGATATTCTGTGTTTCTTCGCGGGTTTCTTACTTACTAATTTCCATGCTTTAAAAGGAGTAATTCCATACAAACCATCCGTATGCCCATCAGGTATAAATCCTGATCCTGATATTAATCCTCCAAAAGTCCGATCACTAATATCATCAACAATTTCTTCTGAATATTCTTCCAGTTCTTGCTGTTTTATGAGCACTCCGGGGACTAAATTATCTTCAGGATTACGATGGTAAAACAATATTTTATTTTCTTCAAAAGAAATTTCATCCTTCCCTTTAATAATTTTCCCCGGGTAAGCTTCTAAACTAAAACATCCCCATCGATCGCGACCTCCACCTGGCTTTAATTCCTTATCATCAATACGCCAGCTTTCATAATACACAATAGCCTGAACAGCTTTATCTGAGAAAATATCAATATGGATTACAGGGTTTTTCACATCTATCCAAAGCCGGACTTTTGTATTTTCAGGTTTACCAACTGTTTGGTTTTTTCCAACTATTTCCACATAGCCCTCCTCTAATTTTAATTCCTGTGTAAAAACACATGTTTTATCAAAGGGATTGGGATCTAACCTCAAGCGTATCCTGCCAAGCTTTAAATATTCACCATTCTCACTTAAGCATCCACTACGCTGCATATATAAAAGAACATCTCCATTTTCAACCCAAACATTGCAGCCGGTATCTCCACCAACAAGAGGCATGGATTCGCTGCTATTATTACTTTGTTCAGACCATACAACGTTATATTGCTCCAGGCCAGTTTTTTGAACCTCGCCCGAGCAAGCAGTCATTCCAATTATTAAGAAGCATAATAAACACTTTTCAATTAATCTATTCATAATATTTTAGTTTGAATTAATGAAGGTAGAAGAAAAAATTAAAAATAAGCACATATTTGCAACATTTCCAAATCTTTAGCACATATTATATTCGTTGTATTATTAATGTTGGCTCAATAAATTGAACAAGTTTTATTGTCACAATTCAGGTAAACATTAAATTCATATATATTTTAATGTGTGTTATTATTTTCATGTGAACAAATTTTATGTATATGTTCATTATATATCCATTTTCTGAACATATCATTTTGAATTGTTAAAAAATGAACATATATTTGCATCGTGTCCAAATTATTAATAAAATATGAACATTATGATAGCATTCGATAGAACAAAACCATTTAATCAATTGCCATTATTACCTCCTGAAGGAAATGTAATTGATGAAGGTGTATTATTAGAATGGGGTTATGCAAGCAGAAATCTGGCAGAGTTAAATAAAAACATATTGAGATTACCCAATCCAACGATGTTAATAAATACAATTACACTACAGGAAGCCAAAAGTTCATCGGAGATTGAGAATATATTTACTACTGAAGATGAATTATATAAAGCTGTTTCTGAAACCATTAATGAAGATAAGATATCTCCAAACACTAAGGAAGTATTGAGATACAGAGAGGCATTGTGGGCAGGGCACAATAATGTTAAAGAAAATGGTGAAATTAGCCTGGATTCAATATTAAAAATATATCAAAAAATTAAAAATACAAATCAGCTGTTCAGGCCTCCTCAATCACAAGTTGTTATACGAAGAGGAAACAGTGATTTTCGATCAGGAGAAATCATTTATACACCACCACGGGGTGAGATTATTTTAAAGACATTACTTAAAAACCTGGTTGATTATTATTCGAAAATCAGCCACAAACAACCAGATTTTTTAATAAAAATGGCCATCTCGCATTATCAGTTTGAAGCCATTCACCCCTTTTCCGATAGAAATGGAAGGACAGGACGTATTCTAAATATTCTTTTTCTAGTACATGTAGGTTTAATTTCTCAACCTGTTCTGTACTTAAGTAAGTATATTATTGAAAACAAAGATGATTATTATTATAGATTAGCAGCTGTTACGCAAAGAGCTGATTGGAAACAATGGCTGATATTTATAATGAAAGCCGTTCAGCACACTTCCTCATATACAAACAGGCTTATCGATGAAATTGTTTCTCAAATGGATGCAACACTTAAATATGGAAAGGAAAAACTTAAATGGTACACAAAGGAGGTAAACGAAGCCATTTTTAACCAACCTTATATAAAACAGGCAACAATTGGAAAAGTACTTAATCGAACAAGCCGGACAACTTTGACCAAGTATATGCAAGATCTATCCAAACTTGGAATTTTAAGTCCAAAGAAAGATGGTAAAGAGGTATATTATTTGAATAATGATTTAATAAGAATATTAGAAAGTTAAATCAATGAAATAATCCAGTGTTTTGATTAAGTATTTTAATAATAATGGATAATATGAAAATTATTATCTTTAAGAAAAAAATATGGAAAAAGGAACCAATTCAATTGTTAAAGCATTATTTCTTTGTTTGTGTGGCTTATTATTTATTTCCCAGGGGAATATTATGGCTCAGAATAAATCATCTGAATATATTAAAAACTGGCCAAACTGGCGCGGGCCCCAAGAAACAGGATTTTACCAGTATGGTAATCCTCCGGTTGAGTTCAGTGAAACAAAAAATATCAAATGGAAGCTCGATATTCCCGGTAAGGGACATTCAACTCCAGTAATATGGGGAGACCAGTTAATTATTACAACAGCTGTTGCCGTTGGGAAAAAAGCTGAAAAGCCAAAAGAAGCTGAAGCTGCTCAGGGTCGCCGCCGGGGAATGTCGTCCAATAAAACTGACCAGGTTCATAAGTTTATTGTAATGTCAATTGATAGAAATACCGGTTCAATATTGTGGCAAACAATTGTCAGGGAGGAATTACCACAGGAGAGTACTCACGACCTGGGAAGCTGGGCTTCAAATTCGCCTGTAACAGATGGTAAAAATATTTATGCATACTTTGGTTCAAGAGGATTGTTCTGCCTCGATTTTGATGGCAATATTCTTTGGGAAAGGGATTTCGGACAATTGAACAAGCGTATGAGTTTTGGGGAGGGAAGCTCTCCTGCACTACGTGATAACAAAATTATTGTTTTATGGGATGATGAGGGGCAATCATTTATTGTTGCTATAGATACAAAAACAGGAAAAGATGTCTGGAAAGTTGATCGGGATGAAGGCACCACATGGGGAAGTCCATTGATTGTTGATGCAGGGGGAAAAACCCAGGTTATTACAAACGGAACAACAAAAATACGTAGTTATGACTTTGAAAATGGTAAAATAATATGGGAGACTACTGGTATGACAGTAAATGTAATTCCTAATCCTATTTATGCCGATGGTATTTTGCACCTAATGAGCGGCTTCAGGGGATTTGCACTTCGGGCAATAGATCTGGCAAAAGCCAAAGGAGACATTACCAATACCGATGCAGTTTTATGGAAATATGATCAGGATACACCATATACTCCATGCCCTTTGGTAATGGATGGAAAATTATATTTCCTTCGCATTAACAATGGCTATTTAACATGTCTCGATGCCAGGGATGGTAAAATAAATTATGCCAAGCAAAAGCTTGAAGGGATTAATGCCATATATTCTTCACCAATTGGGGTGAATGGAAAAATATATATTGCTGCCACCGAGACTGTTCTGGTTGTTAAGGCTGGCGCGGAATATGAATTATTATTTACCAATAAACTGGACGATACCTTCCATGCTTCGCCTGTTGTAAATGGCAATGATTTATTTTTGCGAGGATTTAAAAGCTTATATTGTATTTCAGAAGAATAGAAACATTATTGGAGGATATTGAATCATATGGCACGGCACGCCGTGCCCCTTTTGACTTTTGACTTTTGACTTTTATAAACTAAAACCTTGGATTATGAAAAAAATATTCTGCCTCATTTTTGGGATTTTACTTCTGGTATCCTGCACTCAAAAAAACACATATGTTATAAAAGTAAATGCGACAGGAGAACCCGACAGCATTATGATACACAATAATTGGTATTCAGGTGCAGATACTGCGATATTAATTGACGGACAATGTGAATTTACAGGTGAGATTGACACTTTTCCCAAGCTGGTTTCATTGGGATTTCCTTACCCTTCACAGGAACGTACACGCATGATACTTGAACCAGGCAAGATAGAAGTTAAATATTCAGCTGAGAATGGTTTCATTTTGGGTGGAACTAAAAATAATATTATTCTTCAGAAATTATTTGATGAGTTAAAACCTTATGATGAAGAAGTTACAAAAACATGGAAAGCATGGGGTGAAGCCTATAGAAAAGAACCGCGAGATAATGAAGAATGTGAGGAAACCTGGATAGTTCAGGAAGAGGCAAAAAAACTCAGGAATGAAAAAACAAGAGAATTAATAAAAACCAATCCAAATTACGCCGGACTTGTAATTGCCTTACCTATAGCAAGATACGAAACTGCTGAAATGCTCAAATCATATGTGGATGGATTTAAAGAATTTTCATACGACAAAAGGTTTGAGAGTTTAAAAGATCAATATGAAGTAGCAGCAAAAACTACCGGTGGTGCTCCGGTTCCGGATTTTACTTTTCCTGATCCTGACGGAAAGATGGTTTCCCTTACTGATTTCAGAGGGAAATGGGTATTAATTGATTTCTGGTATGTTGACTGTCACTGGTGCAGGAAAATGACGCCTCATTTAATTACTATTTACGAAGACTGGAAGGATAAGAAGAATTTTGAGATAGTTAGTATATCGGTTGACAAACCAAAAGATTATGACAGGTGGAAACAAGCTATTATAGACGATGGTGCAACATGGACTCAGGTTCTCGACAGCACCAAAACTTATCCACTGGAATATGGAGTTACCGGTTATCCTACCATGTTCCTTGTTGATCCGGAAGGAAAAGGAACTATTAAAATTATTGGTTATCAGGAAGAAGGCGGATTGCGCAGATTACTTGAAGAGATTATGAAATAGTGACGAGATACAAGTGACAAGTAACGAGAATTGAATTTTGGTATGAACAATAATACATCATAAGTATAATTAAATGAGAGTAACTATACAGGATATTAAAAGAGAAATAAAATTGGGTGTTTGTTTATTAGCCGGATTGATTCCGGCGTGTAAATCATCTAACAGGGAAGCTGAAGATTTAAATAAAGAAAAACCTAATTTTCTCTTTATTCTTACTGACGATCAACGTTGGGATGCATTAGGGGCGGCAGGAAACTCCATTATTCATACACCAAATATGGATGAGCTCGCAAGCACAGGAATCAGGTTTAACAGAGCTTTTGTAAGTACACCTATCAGCGCTGCAAGCCGGGCAAGTATCCTTACAGGTTTATATGAAAGAACTCATGGATATAATTTTGGAACAGTTCCCATTCAAAAATCAGACACTGATGCAAGTTATCCTGTATTATTGCGAAATGCGGGATATAGAACTGGATTTATCGGGAAATTTGGGATTAAGGTTGAAAAGGATGTAAGAGAAGAAATGTTTGACCAGATAAAAAGCGGAGGATGGGCCTATATACAACAGAAAAATGGAAAAACAAGGCACCTTACTGAAATTCATGGAGATATGGCTGTCGATTTCCTTCGGGAAAATGATCCGGAAAAACCATTTTGTCTTTCAATAAGTTTTAATGCACCGCATGCAGATGATGGAGCTAAAGAACAATATTTCTGGCCGTCTTCCTGCAATAATCTTTATAAGGATATTAAAATTCCAACTCCTGAAACTGCTGATCCGGCATTTTTTGACGCTCTGCCTGAATATCTTAAAACAACTATGAATCGTGAGAGATGGTATTGGAGATATGATACACCAGAAAAATTTCAAAAGATGGTAAAAGGATATTACAAAATGATATCTGGTATTGATGAGGTTTTGGGAAGGCTAATAAATGAACTAAAAATCCTTGGTTATGATAAAAATACTGTGATAATATTAATGGGAGATAATGGTTATTTCCTTGGTGAAAGAGGTTATGCCGGTAAATGGCTTATGCATGATCATTCCATCAGGGTACCTCTAATAATTTATGATCCTCAAAACCCTGAAAAATACCAGGGAAGTGTTTTAGATCAGATGGTTATGAATATTGATATTTCTCCTACTATTCTTGATATGGCCGGTTTGAAGCTTCCTGAAACAATTCAAGGCAAAAGCCTAAAGCCATTATTAAAGAATCATAATAAAAAATGGCGTGATTATATTTTTACTGAACACCTGATAAATAATCCTACAATTCCTAAAACAGAAGGATATCGTGATGATCGTTGGAAATTTATTCGTTATAATGATAAAACTGATTTGACTGAACTTTATGACCTGAAAAATGACCCGGAGGAGATCAATAACCTGGCAGGTGAATCTCAATACTCTGGTAAAATTGATAAATTCAGTAATATTTGTGATGAAATGATTGAATCATTATTACGAAAATAAATATACAAAACAGGTACAGGAAAAATGATGCGTTAATACCATCCTATAACACATCTTATAAAGTAAAACCGATTAGCATAAATTACGGTTGAGCCCCTGGGCGAAACCAAATAACACGAGCACAGCGAGTGAATAACACGAACGAAGCAGGGGCACGATTTTTGTGGTAAAACAATAAGCATAAAGTATATAATGTGCTGAAAACGAAACCAATTTCATAATTATGAAACCCTCATATAAGTTTCTGCTAATAATATGTATTGGAGCATTATTTTCTGTAAAAATCCAATCCCAGGAGCTTCAGGCAATTTTCCATCACAACTCTTTTCTTGCACCAGATGATAAGCCATTTGTTGAAACTTATTTGCGTATTTTTGGCAACTCAGTTAATTACACCCTCAATGAAAATGAAAAATATCAGGCAGAAATTGATGTGCAAATTCTGTTTATAATAGCTAATGAATTAATATATCTTAATGAGTATACTTTATATAGCCAGGAACTAAATGACACCACCGGGATCAAAGAAGATTTTCTCGACCAACAAAGAATAAATATCCCAAATGGCATTTACCATATTAAACTCACAATCTCAGATAAAAACACAGATCTAACACCAGTCATTTATAATGATAGCATTAGAGTTGAATTTGATAAACAAAATGTAACTTTTTCAAGCATCCAGCTTATCGATAGATTTGAGAAATCTGAACAAGATAATATTTTAACTAAAAGCGGCTATGATTTATATCCTTATGTGTCTGATTATTATCCAGGTGAGATTGACAAATTGAGTTTTTATGTTGAATTGAATAATATTGATAAAATTATATCACCAAATAGCGATTTTCTTATTACAGGCTTTCTTGAAGATCAGGGAACACAAAAAAAAATAGCTGATTATGGATTTATTCAACTGGACAAGGCAGATAAAATTATTGCTGTTCTCAGAAGTTTTGATATTAGCATGCTTTCTTCAGGGAATTATAATTTGATTATTGAAGCAAGAGATAACAAAAATAATTTATTGGCAAGTCAAAAAACAGCTTTAATCAGAAATAATCCGAGTATTAATATTAATCTTGCTGACATACCTACAGTAGATGTTTCAGAGAGTTATATTTCAGGCATTAAAAATATTGATACATTATCTTTCTATTTAGGTAGTTTAAGGCCCATTGCCGGCAATATGGAAAAAAGATTTATTGATAATCAGCTAAAAAAGAAAGATGTTAAAACAATGCAGCAATTTTTTTATAGCTTTTGGAAAGAAAGAAATGAATTATTTCCAGATGTAGAATGGAAAGAATATTATAAGCAGGTTATTCGTGTAGAGGAGGGGTACAGTACAAAAATAAAACATGGTTTTCAAACCGATCGTGGACGGGTATATTTACAATATGGAGCGCCTAATGATGTTGAGAGAAGTGTACATTCAGCCCAGTCCTATCCATATGAGATATGGCATTATTTCTTTGCTGAAGGCCAGAGTAATTTGAAATTTATATTTTATCATCCAAATCTTGTTGGAACAGAATATATTCTGGTAAACTCAAATGCCTTAGGTGAGGTTAATAACCCTGGATGGAACAGAATACTAAATGAACGTTAAAGCATTATAAGTCACAAAATCTTAACAACTCAATTCACTATTATCTCATCAACCACTACTTCTCCGAATTTCACATCAAAGAATGGTTTTCCATTTTTTAACCCTACTGTTCCAAATCCTGTTTCTGTTGAGAGAAATGACCTGAAATTTTTACCAATCTTTGAATCTATATATATTTTCCGATCAACAGCATCATATCTTGCTCCTGTTAATCCCTGTAACATACCATAACTCGACATAGCCCTTGCATACCAATGCCCACACTCATACTCATTAAAAGGATTACGTACTCTGCCATCATATCTTTCACGGCAAAAGCGTACAATATCCAGCCCTTTTTCAATTTCTCCTTTAAACATCAAATGACTCGCCACCTGGTACTCAATTCCAGTCCAAACTTCATTACTATATACAAAAGGCAATGACAATTCTCCACCTTTTGGCCATGAGCATAACAGCAGCCCGCCCTCATCACCACATGCATAAGTGGGCCGTTGCGGGTTTACATGATCGCGAAGGTCTGATTTTAGATTATACTTATAAATAGATTTAAGATGACTTGTAACCTGCTCATTATCCAGAACTTCGTCAAGTCCACAAACACTGGCTATCCACATTCCAAGTATACCATCCGACAAACATCCTGTACCATATTGGTATTTTGGTCCCTCTTCTTTCAGAAGTTTAACGGCCTCTGCCGGATATCCTGTGGATACAGGGTCGATGTTTGTTGGGTCCTCCGCTCTTAATCCTGTCCATTGAATTTTCTGAATATAATATTCGCCGTCAAACAATTCATTCTCCACATATTTAATACCCTTTTGTAAAATACTTTCATATTCGGAAACATCATTGTCAATCTCTCTGCCCATTTCAATAATGGCAGATAGTGCGCCCAGGTAAAAACTGGAACACATTCCGTCGGGCCCCCAGAATTCAATATCATAAGTGTTATGATGTGGCTCGGTAAGTACCCCTGTATGATCCGGATCCCAGACAGCAATTCCATAATCAATACTTCGTTTAACAGCTGGATACAAGCTCTTCATCCAGTTATTATTCCCGCTTATCCGCCAATCGCGATACATTTTCATAATACCTCCAAGCTGGCCATCAGATGCTGCATGGTATGTATGTGCAGGAGCTGTTATTGGTAGATTGGATCTGAAAGTCTGGTGTCCTTTATTATCTTGTGATACAAGAAATTCTGTTTCGCGTAAACTTCTTTCCAAAGCTGGAAAAAGATGAGCTATTGCCTGGGCATAATTCCATACATGAGTACAGCTTCCCGAACAACAGCCTGCATTATCACTACAACCTTCCCATGCCCATAGTCTGCCATCAGCCTGTCGTAATACTGTTGGAGATTTCAGAATAGTAAGATTTGCTGCCACTGCTTCAATTACTTCATCAGGAAGAGAAGAATCATAAAATGCTTCCGAAAAAATCTCCGATTTTTCCTTTAGCTCCTTATAATTAATTTTCCAGTAGTTGGCAACATCTTCAATACTTTTAAATCGTTCAGCATACCAGGGTTTGTAATATGGTTCGGGATTTTCTATTTCTTCTCCCTGGCCCCATTCTTTTTTATCTGCGGGAAAAGTTTTTATCCAGTTGCCATAATTTCTTTTTTCAAAATCATTAATAACTATAATTTCTTCTGAAGAAATAAGCAAACTTTTATTCCATTTCTCCTGATCAACCTGAATAATATAATCTACATTAATATGCCCCCAGCCGCCAGTTGCTTCATCAACTATCTGTATTTTAGCATATTGTCCGACATAAGCTCTAACATCCCAACTATATGGCAACAAACTTTCATCATTTTTTCCGGTATTGGAATATACTATTTTATCATTTACAATGAAGTTAATACATGTTGCCCCGGGATGATTACCACCACCCAGAAGAAAATGAATATAATCCTTATTTATCATGAAAGGTAAAGAGCTGAGTGTTCCGGTTAAATAATCGCCTGCCGGGTCATAAGTATTAACCAGCTGTTTTCCATGGTATCCTGTAATATCCTGTTGTTTCAATGCTGCTCCTTCTGAAGGTTTATCTCCAAAAGCAGGGCCGGGTTCGGGGGGTTGTGATCCTGTAGTAATCTTCGACTTAGGAGTATACCAGCAGAACTGCAATCTTAGCGTTTTCTCCTCGCCAGGTTTAAGTTTAACCGGAACAAATATACTTGCTCCCGGTGGGTTTTTTCCTTTTGGTTCATTAGATATCAATTCTCCTGACTCAATATGTTTCCATGCCATTGTCAGAGCATCAAACCACCCTCCCCTGAACCAGCAATGATCTATTGTTACTTCCGGATTATCAATAAAAACAGAAAACCACGATTCTTTTTCCGGATTATTCTCATCACCGGCCTGATACAAAGTGAAGCCATTTTCAAGAGGAATAATTTCATTATTAGCATTCTCTTTAATTATTTGAGTTGAGTTCCAGCTGAAAACAGCTTCAATATCATTTTTAGTATTGTTTTTAAAGCTATATTCCATAGAACCAACAGGCAGGCTTGAATTATCCTCATCTCCGGGGATAAACGGACTCCAACCCTTAATTTTCACTTCCAGAGGAATATCATCATCCTCCAGTTCAATTATACCAAAAGGAAATCTCGCCAGAAAACTTGCTTTATTGAACCTGGGTAATCCAAACGATCTTTCTCTTTTTCCGTTGCCGGTTCCTTCCGGGCCAAATATTTTCCATTTAGGAACAGGGCCCTGTAAAACCTTTGTTGCATTCTCATATCCTTTTACATGAATAGCTGCAAAAACAAGAGGTTCGTTATAAACATCAGGCTTGTTTTTAACCGATAAATGCGACCAGGCCCCACTTCCTTCAAGGCAAAGCATGCCTGCCCCTATCCCGCCAATAGGAAAAGCAATACGATCAAGATTATCACCTGTATATTTACCATTAAAATTATGTCCTGTATTATCATCTATATTAGAACAGGAAAAGAAGACTAAAGCGGCAATTATTATTGCACACACTTTGGTGATTTTTTTGCGAGTTTCCATAAGAGTATAATTTTATTTGTAATGGTGAATTGCAACAGCAACATCAAAATTATCGCGAAATCATAATTTTTCTGGTAATCATTTTATTCTTAACATTTGCAAATAGATAATAATAGCCGGGGGGATACATGCTTATATTTAGTTCTGTTTGTGAATTATTTACAGAATAGCTATTCAATCTTTTTCCTGACATATCAAATATTATTAATTCTGAAATGTTAAAGTCTGAAATTATTTTTATAAAATCAGATGCAGGATTAGGATGGATGTTTATTAATTTATCATCAGAATTTAATAAATTCTCATGGATAGAAGTGTTGTTATTAATTGATAGAACAACCCTGTTCTGTTCAGAAAGGCTGTAACCATCATAAATACAATATTGAAAAGAATCATTTCCATTAAAGCCAGTATTTGGCTCGTATGTAAAAGAACCATCATTATTAAGATTAAGCTGTCCATTTGATGGTAATTCAGTTAATAATGCCAACATTATATCTCCGTCAAAGTCAAAGTCATTTTTTAATACACCATCCATTTTAGAAACGTTAACAGGATAGTTATTACCAATAAAATTAAAACTATCCAAGACAGCAATGGCTTCATTATTAAACTCATGTAATCTGTCTTGCATCACAAAATATGAAGTTTTAAAATCTTCTACTAAGTTGGCATTGTTTACATTATTCCAGTTTTCCCATATATAACGTGAGGAAGAACTGTAAAATTTATCTTTATATTTAACCGAAATAGCAAACCCATCAGAAACAATATCTTCATTTTCAGGAGTATTTCTATCATCATGAAAAACCCTCATTTGACTTGGATCAGTAACATTAATTAATGACCATGGTATTTTAATCCTGATCTTATCCTCATAAATAGAAACAGCATCTTTTGAAGAATTGAGTTGAAAGCCATTATTTACTTGCAGGTTTCCAATATATTGAACATCAGAATGGTCTGCATTATTCTTCCATCTTACAATTTTCCAGGGAGCTCCATCGGTTATTGTTGACTGATAAATCTGATTTGGCCCGGAAATATTATGATAAATACCAAATAAATCATATGCTTCGGTAACATATAATGTTGCGGAATAATTTGTAATATGTAAAGCAAATTCCGAACGATAAGGTAAAGTATCGCCAGTCGGAAGAATAGATTCTCCAACATTTTCAAGATATGTATCCAATACAACCCATAATTCATCAGGAACCTCTAAAGGATTTTTAATACCTATTTCCATCTCAAGAAAAGCATAATTAACTCCTCCAATTATTTCCTGAATATCAGCATCTGCAGAGAAACTTTGTAAATTTTGAAATTCTGTATTATTTCTATATTCAATTAATCCATAATTTTGTTCTGCGGCAGAAATATTGTGCCATAAAATTCTTCTATCAACATGAGAATCTATATGATCTGTAAACCAGGTTCTCTTGAACCACTCATCAATCCATGAAAATTGCATTCCACCACCACACTCAGCATCTCTAATTGTTTGAAGCAAACGTATGTTGGTTTCCCCCTGAGATCTTTGGTCAAAACCGCCTTGATTCATTCCTGATATGGAATAGTGGGCTGCTCCCCAGCTTGATGGCACACCATACTCAGCCACAATAAGAGGGTAATTCTGGCAAGATGATTTTAGCTCAGTAAGATATCCAAGATAGGGATTAGGCCCGTAATCATCATAATATGTCTGATATGAAGACTGTCTACTAATAAAATCGGGATAATATGGGTATACATGATAGCTAAAGAAGAAACCGGCTGGGGCATTTATTAATTCAATTCTTGATAAATCAAAAGAAACTGTGTCTTCCATTCTGAAGGCTTCTTCAGAATGGATAAGCGGATCAAGTGTTGGCCAATTTGAAATACTTACAGGCCTTTGAGAAGAATAATTCACATTTTCATAATCAACCAAATGATCAAGAAGGGATGTTAGCCATACAGCTGATGGAGTAGAATTTTGAATTGCAAAATGATTTCCCTGATATGAGTTAATTCCGTAATTAAGATCATCTGTTGTTAGAATCTCCTCCGGATAGATTTCTCTTCCAACAATATAAGCTATATTCCACAAAGAAACATCTACATTATAGTTTCCATAAGCTTTTCCGAACCGATGAGATATAACTCTATTGCCATGAACACAATCAATATTTTCTCTGATTTCAGCTTTTACAGTGTCTGTCAGGAAAAACAAATCATTAGAATATCCATCTAATTCTTCATTGAGCCATACTCCCTGAAAGAAAAAAAGTGGATTATGAGGATTTGCTATATTAAACGAATCCAATACTTCATAAAAACGAGGATAATGCAAGGTATATAGTCTTAAACTATTAAAACCTGCATCTTTAATTTGTTGAAACCACCTGCCATATTGATCTCTTGTTGCGGCAAGCTCACCCGGATATGTTCCCGGCACTGCTATTCCAAGATTAATTCCTTTTAGGAAAAATGGCAAATACTGTTTGCCATCCCATATAGTAAGTTGCTTACTATTAGTGGAAAAGGGAATAGGGTTATCACTAAAACTCTGAGCTTTTACAAAGCCAAAATGTAAAAAGAAACAAACAATTAAATTAAGAATAAATATTCTCATTATTTTTAGAATTGTAGTTAAACAGGATTCTCCTTTAAATACAATTTAACACAATCTACATATTTAGCATCTGTTTGAATTATATGTAACAAAAACCATTTTTTAATAAAAACAAATAAATTATTTATTAATAATTTGTTTTTATAGCTAAAGCTAATATTAAACTCGTCAATTTTTTCTATAAAAAATTTATGTTGCTTTATATGTCCATCGAAATCAGGATAACCTGCTTGCTTTATTAGATTTTCTTCGGTTTTTAAATGAACTTTAAGGTAATTTATCATTTCATTAATAACATCAATAATTTCAGTATCGCTAATTTGTTCTTTGTTAATAATCAGATTTGCCACTTTATCATAAATACCAATGAATTTTTTATGTTCAAAATCAATTATTGGTATCCCAAAAGAATAGGAATCCTTCCATTTCCAGTTAATGTTCTTTTGTGGTTCCATAATTATACTTTCTTTTTACTATCAAATGCAGTACGAGTCATTTTCCCCCATCCTTTTTTGTTCTTTTTAACAAAAAAATCGAAATTACCAGAGATGGAAGATAACATAATAAGAGGATGAAAAATAAATACTTCAATTATCGCTATAAATACCACTTTAAGTAAAAATTTATAACCTTTGTATTTATTATATATATATGATTCATAAAGTATTGCAAATGTAGAGAAAACAAGAGCCAAAGAAAACACAAACAAGGATAATATCAGAAAAGTTTTTAAACTAACCATTCCTAAAATAAGAATTATTAAAAAATATACTATTCCAATGAATTCAATTATTGGCGCTGCCCATTCAAAAAACACCCAGTAAGGAAAACTAAATAAGCCTATACGTTTGTATTTAGAATTAAAAAACATTTTCCTATGCTTAATAAGCGTGTATATTGCTCCTCTTGTCCATCGGTTACGTTGCCTTGAAAGAACTTTTAGAGATGATGGCACTTCTGTCCAACAGAGAGGGTCAGGTATAAAAGCTACTTTATAATTATTTATTCCCATTTCATGCATATATCTACGCATTCGCACAACTAACTCTAAATCTTCACCTACAGTGGAAGTATCATATCCTCCCACAGCTACAACAGTTTTTCGATCAAATAAACCAAAAGCTCCTGATATCATTAGTAGTCCGTTTATTTTGCTCCAGGCCATTCTGCCTAAAGTAAGTGCTCTGAAATATTCTAAAACCTGAAATTTAGCCCAAAAGTTTTTGGGATAATTAACTTTCATAATTATACCATCTTTTATTTCACAAGAATTTGCAATACGTATTACACCTCCCGATGCTATAACCTGACAACCATTTTTCTCTTCTAAAAATGGTTTAACCATATGTAGTATAGCAGATGGTTCTATAATGCAATCAACATCAATAGCTAAAAACAAATCGTTTCTGGAAACATTAATTCCGGCATTAAGCGCATCTGCTTTACCGCCATTTTCTTTATCTACAACAATAAGATTGGAGTATGAACTATTAAGCGATTTATAGATACCCCGAATAGAGGCTGTTTTAACCTTATTCTCAACAGCCATATTAACCTTAACCAATTGGTAGTGTTCGATAATTGATTGCAAACTATTGTCTGTGCTTCCATCATTTACAATTATCACATCAACCTTCGGATAGTATATTGAAAGTAAACTGCGAATATTTTCAATAATACTTTTTTCTTCGTTATAAGCAGGAGCAATAATGGATATACTTGGAAGTTTTTTAAAACCTAATATGCTTTTAAAGTCAAAATTTTCATTTCTCTTTACATGAAAACTTAATTCAAATATTGATAATATTCCTATTGAAATATATGAAATTAATATAAATAGACCATAGATAAGGAATAAAACATTAATAATCTGATTAAATGTGATTTGTAAAATCATTTTCTTAGCTTATGTTAAAATCAACAACTTCATTGTAAGCAATTGTAATATTTTTATCGTTTGACTTATCATATGGAAGAAAACGATCTATACTACTTTCAAACAAAATTTTAAATGCTTCAATCTTTATAAGAACCGGTTCGTTTATTATTATTTTATCTAAAAAATCAAATAAGTTATCATTATGTTCAAAACGTTTCAAAGCCATTATAACCGACAATTTATTTATATTATTTAATTTTTTAAAATTTCCCGTCATTATTTCAAAATCTTCTTCTGTACTGGCAATCTGAGTAAATACCTCCCATGCTATTTCACATAAGAACTCATCTTTATTTTCCAAAATCGGTATAATAAGTTCTTTATATTCAATTTTATTCTTGATTTTCAAAATCAATAAACCAATAGCAGCAACGCGTGGTGATGGTGATTCAATCAAAGCCTGAAAATCACAATCATCTTTCATGTTTATTTCTGCTTCATTTACAATAATATTTATATCTAATCTTGATAAGTATTGTTTTTGGGATAAAAGTAAATTTAAACAATTTTCCTCTTCCAATCTGTTAAGTGCAGTCATAGCTTCGATTCTCAAAATACAATTTCGGCTTTTTGAGTATTTGAATATTACTTTTTCGTATCCCTTTATTTTTA
>JBHOTF010000016.1:0-44848 GCA_042584005.1 Bacteroidota bacterium | reverse complement strand
CAAAATTATTAAATTAACATCTTAAACTGTCCTGTACTGACCTGTTTATTTACAGGAGAATGATAATTATTATATCTAATTATGAGTGATTCTGCCTTTTTAGCCTTTGATATTGGTGCTTCCGGCGGTAGGGCTATTTTGGGAACTATCAATAATAATAAACTTGAAATCAAAGAAATATACCGTTTTCCCAATAAAATGATCTATATAAATGGTCATTATCATTGGGATATTTATTCTTTATTTGAAAATATAAAAACAGGTATTAGCCTTTGTGTGAAAGTTGAAAAACAAATACCCTGTTCAATTGGAGTTGATACCTGGGGTGTTGATTTTGTTTTATTAAATAGTGAAGGAGAATTTACAAGCCTTCCATTTGCATACAGAGATTCTATGTTTAATGGCAAAAGGGAAGAGTTTTTTCAAATAATGCCGGCTGAAGAATTATATAAACTAACTGGTATACAATTCCTTCCTTTTAATTCAATTTTTCAAATATTTGCTGTTAAGAAGAATAAACCTGAATTATTAGAGAAATCTGATAAATTATTGTTTATGCCCGATGCATTAAATTATATGCTTACAGGGATTAAAAAAACAGAATATACAATTGCATCAACTTCGCAATTGCTTAACCCATCAACAAAGTATTGGGAGGAAAAAATATTTGATAAACTGAATATCTCTTCAGAGCTGATGTGCGAAATTGTATATCCTGGTGAAAAAATAGGAGATTTGAATAAAGATTTATGTAAAGAATTAGGAATTGATCCTATTCCTGTTGTAGCCGTAGGATCTCATGATACAGCTTCAGCAATTGCTTCAGTTCCGGTAATAGAAAATAACTGGGCTTACCTTAGTTCAGGCACCTGGTCGTTGATTGGAGTTGAATTAGAGCAGCCATTGATTAATAAGCAGGCAGAAAAATTGCAGTTTACAAATGAAGGAGGGGTTGAAAACTCGGTAAGGTTTCTGAAAAATATTTGTGGTTTGTGGTTATTACAGGAATGTAAAAAAGTCTGGGAAAAGGAAAAAGATTATTCATATGAAGAATTAATCGGACTATCGAAAAAAGGAAAGGCATTCAGATCAATTATTGATCCGGATGCAGCAGATTTTCTAAATCCAATAAATATGCCGGAAGCCATCAGGGAATATTGTAAAAGAACAGATCAACCGGTTCCTGAAGATCATGCCTCTATCGTGAGATGCGTATTAGAAAGTCTGGCTTTAAAATATAAGTATGTTCTTGACCAACTGCAGGAAACAACATCATATACAATAAAAAATTTACACCTGATAGGAGGAGGATCAAAAAATGATATTTTAAACCAGTATACAGCAAATGCAACCTGTTTAAAAGTAATAGCGGGGCCTTCTGAGGCTACTTCTATCGGGAATATTCTTATGCAGGCTAAAGCAATGGGGAATGTGAACTCTATTCAGGAGATGAGGTTAATAACTGCAAACTCCTTTGAATTGAAAACTTTTATTCCGACAGATCTAAAGAGCTGGGATGAAGCATCTGAAAAATTTCGGCTCCTGGTTAGCTGTTAGCTGTTGGCTGTTTTTTCTGGTCATTTGTCACTTTTTTCATTTGGTGGAAAAAAATTTCAACCAATCTGTCATTCCAAAAACAATATTTTCATTATCATTACAATAAAAAACTATGGAGTTATTTAATATAGAATGTGGAACTTTTAAACTGGATGGCGGAGCAATGTTTGGGGTTGTTCCAAAGGTAATTTGGAATAACAGATATCCTGCTGATGAGAATAATCTATGTGACTGGGCTTTAAGAGCCTTGCTGGTTGTTGAAAACGACAGAAAAGTATTGATCGATTGTGGATGTGGTGATAAACAGGATGATAAATTCTTTAAGCATTATTACCTGGATTTAAGCCATAATCTTAAAAGTTCACTTAAGAAAACAGGAATTAAACCTGAAGATATTACTGATCTTGTATTAACACATCTTCATTTTGACCATGGTGGGGGAGCTGTTGAATATAATGAGAATAGAACAGAATTAAATCTTGTTTTTCCAAATGCAACTCACTGGATTGGAAAAAGCCATTGGGATCTTGCTAATAGTCCTAATGATAGGGAAAAAGCTTCATTCCTCCCGGAAAACTTTTTGCCAATTGAAGAAAAAGGAAAACTTGAATTAATTGAAAAGGACACAGTATTATTCCCGGGTTTTGAGCTTAGGATTTTTAACGGGCATACTGACGGGCAGATATTACCTTTCATAAATTATAATGGCAATACAATTGTATATATGGCTGATTTATTGCCATCTACTGCTCATATTCCCATGCCTTATGTAATGAGTTATGATTCGAGGCCTATGCTCACAATGCAGGAAAAAAAAGGTTTTTTTAAAGAAGCTCTGGAGAAAAATTATACACTTTTCTTCGAGCATGATTTTTATAATGAATGTTGTAATTTGCAAGATACAATAAAGGGAGTGCGGGCTAATGAAACTTTTAGTTTAGAGGAATTTATTCATCGAAATTCTCTTCCTTAATTATTTCTCCGTTTTCATAAGTAATTTCTTTTATTAGTTTACCGGTTTCATAACTGAAAAATTGCCATAGGCCATGGGCCTTGTCTTTATGGTAATATCCAATAAAATTCCGGCTGCCATTATCTCTCCAATTCTCATTAATACCTTCCCTGTAACCCTTATTGTAATTCATAATACTCCATAACAACCCACCTTTTCGATAACTTTTCCATTCACCATCTCGGTATCCATCCTTTATTCCACCTTCCATTTCAATGTCTCCATTTTCAAAATATCTTATTTCTTTCACAACAGAGGTAGAGTCGCCCGGGGTTTTCAGATAATTAACCATTCTGGGAACTCCACTGGGGAATTTATTAATAACTACTTTCTCAAATTGCGTGTTTGATTTACAGGAAATAAAATATATACTGAGGAATAAGATTGAAAGAATCTTTAAAGTTTTCATCTGATTAATTTTTGCTTTAATATCTATTTTTTATTACACTGAATTTAATACAAACAAAGATAATAAACCAATCTGAAAACCAGCAAAAACAAATAGAGGAAAAAGACTGTTTACGATGTCCTTTAACCTGTTTCCGTTTGATATAAAACCCTATTAGCGGAGTTAAAAACAAGGGTGAAACTAAACAGATATTTATTGTTTCAAGTCAATAAGAATTTCCAGAATTTTGATTGCTGCAACTGAAACTGATGTACCAGGACCAAATATGGCAACTACTCCGGCATTATATAAAAAGTCGTAATCCTGATGAGGAATTACACCACCTGCAATAACCATAATATCTTCTCTGCCAAGCTTTCTTAGTTCTTCAATAACCTGAGGAATTAATATTTTATGCCCTGCTGCAAGTGATGAAACACCTAATACATGAACATCATTTTCTACAGCTTGTTTTGCAGCTTCTTCAGGAGTTTGGAAAAGAGGACCAATATCAACATCAAAGCCAATATCGGCATAACCGGTTGACACAACTTTGGCTCCACGATCGTGGCCATCCTGTCCCATTTTGGCAACCATTATTCGTGGTTGTCTACCCTCCAGTCTGGCAAATTTTTCTGCCAGTTCTATTGCTTTAGTAAAATCCATGTCGTTTTTAGATTCAGATGAATAAATTCCGGAAATTGAATGAGTTACAGCCTTATATCGTCCACAAACTATTTCACAGGCATCAGAGATTTCTCCAAGACTGGCACGTTTTTTAGCAGCTACGATTGCAAGTTCCAGGAGGTTTCCTTCACCTGTGCGGGCGCATTTTGTAATAGCTTCAAGAGAGGCTTTGACATCTTCATTGTTTCTTTCTGACTTAAGCTTTTTCAGTCTCTTTATCTGGGATTCTCTAACAAGAGTATTATCAACATCTAAGATATCAATGGGATCTTCTTTTTCAAGATGATATTTATTTACCCCAACAATTATATCTTTTTGAGAATCGATACGAGCTTGTTTTTTTGCAGCAGATTCTTCAATTCTCTTTTTGGGCAATCCTGTTTCTATAGCTTTTGCCATTCCACCCAGCTCTTCTATTTCTTCGATTATTTTCCAGGCTTTTTGAGCTATTTCCTGTGTGAGTGCTTCAACATAATATGATCCTCCCCATGGATCGACCGACTTGGTTATTTTTGTTTCTTCCAGTAAATATATCTGTGTATTCCTTGCAATTCGTGCTGAAAAATCTGTTGGAAGAGCTATTGCCTCATCCAAAGCATTTGTGTGTAATGACTGAGTATGTCCCAGGACAGCCCCCATAGCTTCAATGCATGTACGGGCTACATTGTTGTATGGATCCTGTTCGGTAAGTGACCAGCCTGAGGTTTGGCAATGTGTTCTAAGTGCAAGAGATTTAGTGTTTTTAGGATTAAACTGTTTGACCAATTTAGCCCATAACATTCTGGCTGCCCGCATTTTAGCAATTTCCATAAAATGATTCATTCCAACTCCCCAAAAGAATGATAATCTTGGTGCAAATGAATCAATATCCATACCAGCATTAACTCCTGTACGAAGATATTCAAGTCCGTCTGCAAGAGTAAAGGCCAGCTCAATATCGGCTGTTGCTCCGGCTTCCTGCATATGATAACCGGAAATGGAGATAGAATTGAACTTTGGCATATTTTGCGACGTAAATTTGAAAATATCAGCAATTATTTTCATTGAAAACTCAGGAGGATATATATAGGTGTTTCTAACCATAAACTCTTTGAGAATGTCATTCTGTATTGTACCACTTAGTTTTTCCAGGGCTACTCCCTGGTCCATACCTGAAACAATATAAAATGCCATAATCGGAAGGACAGCCCCATTCATTGTCATAGAAACCGACATTTTATCCAGAGGGATCTGGTCGAAAAGTATTTCCATATCAAGAATAGAATCAATTGCTACACCTGCTTTTCCAACATCGCCAACAACTCTTTTATGATCAGAATCGTAACCTCTGTGAGTTGGCAGGTCAAATGCCACTGAAAGTCCTTTTTGACCAGATGCGAGGTTTCTTCTGTAAAAAGCATTTGATTCTTCAGCTGTTGAAAAACCTGCATATTGCCTCACTGTCCATGGCCGGGTTGTATACATACTCGAATAAGGGCCTCTTAAAAATGGTGGTAACCCGGCTCCAAAGCCCAGATGCTCTATCTCTTCCGCATCTTTTTTAGTATACACTCCTTTAACATCTATTTTTTCGGGAGTGGCCCAAATTCGTGATTCATCTGAACAACTATCTGATGGACGGCTTATTATATTAGATCGAATATTTATTTTTGAAAAATCTGGCCTCATTTTAATTCAGTTTTAAGTTTTATTCAATTCCAAGCTGTTCCTGAAGATTATTAAGTACCTCCAATACATTTGACCTTACATGAATAAAATTTGTGATTCCTTTTTCTTTCAACTCTTCAATTATATCTTTTGGATATCCGGCTACAACTACAATAGCTCTATCTTTTAATTTATCATATATTGGCGGAACGATATCTTTGTATTCTTCATCAGAGCTGCAAATTACAACAATTTCCGCATTAGCATCCCGACTTTCTTTTATTCCATCTTCAATAGATTTAAATCCGGAATTATCAATTATATCAAATCCGGCACAAGCGAAAAAATTTGTAGAAAAAGTTGCCCTGGCCTTACGCATAGAAAGATTGCCATATGTTAATAAAAATACCTTTGGCTGTTTTCCGTTTTCAGTTCTTAGTCTTAATTCTTCAAAAGGCTCCGCCCCTCTGTATAAACAAAGCGGCTGAGCTACTGTATCAGTCAGATCAAACTCATTGGAAGTGTTTGTAAATGTATTCGCCTGCTCTGAAAATTTTTCTGAAATATTAGGGAACTGATTTGTGCCAAGTAATATTTCTTTGCTCTGTGCAATATTCATATCGCGTTGTTGAGCAATATTGGCTATGGAATCTTGTATGTGATTCTTAAGAAAACAATTAATATATCCGCCTTTTTTTTCAGTGGCCAGAAATATTTTCCATGCATCTTCAGCAATTTTATCTGTCATATTTTCAATGTAATATGAACCGGCAGATGGATCAGCAACCTTATCAAAAAATGACTCTTCTTTTAAAATTATCTGAGTATTTCTGGCAATTCTGCGTGAAAACTCAGATTCTTTTCTGAAAGATGCATCATAAGGGATAACTGTTAATGAATCAACACCTCCTAATATTGATGACATAGACTCTGTAGTAGATCTCAGCATATTTACATTTGGATCAAATATTGTTTTGTTCCATGATGAAGTTTCTGCATGAATAAACATTTTTGCAGAATCCCTTGAGTCAGGTTTGTATGCATCAATAATATTCGCCCATAATAGTCTGGCAGCACGAAACTTAGCAATCTCTGTAAAATAATTTGAACCGACAGCAAAATTGAATTTTATTCTTTTTGCAATTTCATCAATTTCAAGGCCCCTGTTAGTTAGTTCTGCAAGATATTCGTTGGCCTGAGCTAAAGAAAATCCTAAAACCTGGGTGATTGTTGATCCGGAATTGTGAAAATCTCTGGCATTTATTGAAATTATTCTAAAATTGCCTAATTCATTTCCTTCCTTAATAAGGTCAGCTGATTTGTCGAAACTATATTCTTTACTTTTACAGAATTTTCCCTTAAGGTTAAGCTTTTTAATAGGATCAAAATTTAAAGAACCTTTAATTAATTTAGGATGGATCTTTTGTTTAAAACAATATTCTATTAACAGATTCAGAAGGTTTGTAGATCCCTTTTTTGCATCAAAATTTATTTCAACCTCAGATAAAGGAATATTATTCAGAAGCTTTTCAAAATCTGCTATGTTTAACCCACGAGCATTATCGAATACAAAACATAAAGAATTTGCTCCTTTGCTTATTGAATCAACAGCAATTTTGTTTGTGGCAGAAATTTCTCCTATTAATAAATCCTGCCTGATAAACCAATAATTATTATCGGAATTATTACCTCTCAAAAAAGGAAATTCCCCGGGAGGGATATTTTGATATGCAAATTCCTCAGTATCCTCCCTGGTGTAAAATGGATTTACAGTAATTCCTCCTTTAGTTTTCCAGATAAGTTTCTCAGGATCGGAACCTTTGAGTTCTTTTTTAATATTATCGTTCCACTCCTGCTTGCTTGTTGGGGGAAACTCACCAAATAATTTTTTGGTATTTTCAGTCATATAAACAAGTTATTTTATCAGCCTGCAAATTTAGGTAATAAATTAATGCGGCAGTTAAATTTCGTATGATTTTTGTCATAAAGAATTAGTACATACCGCAATAGTATAAAGAGCAAAAAAAAGGCTGTCCTTTTGAGACAGCCTTTTAAAATTTATCCTATCATTTTTTTAGGGTCGACCCATTCATTAAACTGTTCATCAGTAAGATAATTCAGTGCCAGAGCAGCTTCTCTTAAGGTAGTGTTCTCAGTAAAAGCTTTTTTTGCTATCTCTGCAGATTTTTCATATCCAATATGTGGATTAAGAGCAGTAACAAGCATAAGTGAATTTTCAAGATTTTTCTTGATAACAACCTCATTTGGCTTTATGCCAACAACACAGTTGTTTATGAAAGAAACGCTTGCATCTCCAAGTAAACGGGCAGCTTGTAATAAATTTACTATCATAACCGGTTTGAAAACATTAAGCTCAAAATGGCCATGCATTCCACCAATAGTTATTGCAGCATCATTACCAACTACCTGGGCACAAACCATTGATATTGCCTCTATTTGTGTAGGATTTACCTTGCCCGGCATAATTGATGATCCTGGTTCGTTTGCAGGAATGGATATTTCACCAATGCCACTTCTTGGACCTGATGCAAGAACTCTCAGGTCGTTAACAATCTTCATAATACTTACTGCCAGCATTTTTAATGCTCCTGATGTTTCCACTATAGCATCGTGTGCTGCAAGTCCTTCGAATTTGTTTTCACCTGTAACAAATGGTAATCCTGTTAGTTCAGCTATCTTTTTAGCAACAAGTTCAGAATATCCTTTTGGTGTATTGATTCCTGTTCCCACAGCTGTTCCTCCTAAAGCAAGTTCTGAAAGATGAGCAAGAGTACTCCTTAATGCTCTTATACCATGAGTAAGCATAGACACATATCCGGAAAATTCTTGTCCAAGTGTAAGAGGTGTCGCATCCATCCAATGGGTACGGCCAATTTTTACCACATCGTTAAAATCTTCTGCCTTCTGTGCAAGTGTATTTCTCAGTTCTTCTATGCCAGGGAAAGTAACTTCAACAAGCATCTGATATGCAGCAATATGCATTGCTGTTGGGAATGTGTCGTTTGATGATTGTGACTTATTAACATCATCATTTGGATGAAGTGGTTTATCTCCCTCACCGAGTTTTCCTCCTTTAATAACATGGGCACGGTTGGCAATAACTTCATTAACATTCATGTTCGATTGAGTGCCTGATCCTGTTTGCCACACAACTAATGGGAACTGGTCATCAAGTTTTCCGGCTAGTATCTCATCACAAACCAAAGCAATAAGATCAGCTTTCTCCTGAGGTAAAACCCCTAATTCGGCATTTGTCAAAGCAGCAGCTTTTTTTAGATATGCAAATGCTCTGATAATTTCTATTGGCATTGTGCCATCGCCAATTTTAAAATTATCTTTTGACCTTTGTGTTTGGGCTCCCCAATACTTATCAGCTGGTACTTCAACGGGACCCATAGTGTCTTTTTCAATACGGGTATTCATAGTTTTATCAATTTATTTAGTAAGTAATTAATTTAACGAATTTACTAAGAAATTCTATTAATCTGAAGGATGTGTATTTTAATTTTCCAAAAAATCAATGTTATTAAACAGCAGGTCCTTTTTCTAATTTGTGAAAAAGTCAAATATATTACCCAGCTGACTTGTGCTAGCCTTATAAATTTCAGTATATGCACATCTTGAGCAAGTTACCGTAGTAAATTTTTTATTCTGAACATCAAAAATTTTCGTAAAGAATCCTCCGGTAGCACTGAACTTATCAATTTCATAATTTTTGTTTCCGCATTTTGGACAGGTATATTTTAATGGTTGCATAATTATTTTAATTAATGATTGATAATTAAATATTTTAAGGATGTGATTATATAACTTATTGCTAATAAATAATTTATTTCCTTCCGAATTCCATAAGAAAAGATTTTATAAAACTATTAATATCACCATCCAGAACCGCCTGTACATTAGATGTTTCTTGTCCAGTTCTCAGGTCTTTAACCATTTTATAGGGGTGCATAACATATGACCTTATTTGTGAACCCCACTCAATCTTTTTCTTTTTTCCTTCAATTTCAGCCTTAGCTTCTTGCTTTTTCCGTAATTCCAGTTCATAAAGATGCGAACGAAGCAAAGCCATTGCCTTATCTTTATTTTTATGTTGTGAACGTGTTTCGGAATTTGCTATAACAATGCCTGTTGGCAAATGTTTAAGCCTTACAGCAGTTTCCACCTTATTAACATTTTGCCCGCCTGCTCCTCCCGATCTGAATGTATCCCATTCAACATCAGCAGGATTTATTACTATATCAATTGAATCGTCAACCACTGGAGAAACAAAAACTGAGGCAAAAGTTGTATGTCTTTTATTATTCGAGTCGAAAGGGGAAAGCCTTACCAGACGATGAACACCATTTTCCGCTTTAAGGTATCCGTATCCATAATCGCCTGTGAATTCCAATGTCACTGTTTTTACACCGGCTTCATCTCCTGCCTGATAATATAATTCCTTTACCTTGTAATTGTTTCTTTCACCCCAGCGAATATACATGCGCATAAGCATCTCAGTCCAGTCTAAACTTTCAGTTCCACCTGCACCAGAATTTATTTTAACAATTGCTCCAAGAGGATCTTCTTCATTACTAAGCATATTCTTGAATTCAAGATCTTCAATCAAACTCAGGGTAATTTTATATTGTTCATCTACATCATTTTCTGATGCCTCGCCTTCCTTTTGAAAATCGATCAAAACCACTAAATCCTCAACAGCCGTTGTGACTTTCGAACAGGCTTTTGTCCATTCTTTTAATGATTTGATGTACTTGAGCTTTTTTTCGGCCTCTTTTGTATTATCCCAGAAATCTGCTGCCTGGGTTAATTCCTCTTCTTCTTTGATAGTGGCAAGTTTCTTGTCGAAGTCAAAGATGCCTCCTCAGCGCAAGTTCACGCCCGGAAAGATCTTTTATTTGTTCTTGTGTAACCAAAATAAGTTATATTTTAATTTTATTTGATCAAAGTTATTAAATTTATTTATTTGTAAGTAATTCATCACTGATTTCATATATCAGCTTTGCCTCAAACCCACGGCTCTGCCCAAAACGCATTAATCTGGCCTTTTGTTCGTATGGGCCTTCAACCTTAATGTTTTTTAATTTATTTTTCAAAATATTATATAATGTTTGGCGGTATTCTTCAACATCAATTTTTTCAATGGCGAAATTTATATTTTCTTCTTTAATTCCCTTTTCTTTTAACATATATGATATTTTAATTTTTCCCCATTTATTAAATTTGAATTTATCACTGGCAAAAAATTTTGAATACCTTTTTTCGTCAATAAATTTATCTTTAATAAGTGATGAAATAATTATTTTTTGATCTTCTTCAGAAAGCTCAAACGAATCGAGCTTTTTTCTTATATCCGAACAACATTTCTCGCCTTTTGAACACATTTTCCTTGTTATCGATAATGCTTTTTCCTTTTTCATTATTACTTTTTGAAATCCTTAATCAATTATTATCAAACTAATTCGCCTTTTACCATTCTGTCTTTTTCATTAATATCTTTTTTTAATTCAATATTTTTGAATCCTGAATTATCAAGCAATTTAACTACTTCTTGTCCATAAGCTTCATTAATTTCAAAATATATTTTTCCCTTATTTGTAAGATTATTATATGCATAATTAATTAAAGCAGAATAATATATTAAAGGATTTTTGTCGGACACAAAAAGAGCCTCCCCGGGTTCATAAATGAGTACATTCTTCCGCATCATTTTTTTTTCTCGCATACAAATATATGGAGGATTGGAAACAATAATATTAAATTTCATAGATAAAAGGTTCTCAGGCATGTTTAATATGTCGGATTTAATAAAATTAATGTTAAGATCATGAAATACAGCGTTATAGCCGGCCATTTTCAATGCCTTGTCAGATAAATCTGTTGCTGTTATTTCAGCTTCAATAATATTTTTAGCTAAAGCAATAGCTATACAACCACTTCCTGTGCCGGCATCTAGAATACTAACAGGCCCTTTATTATTCTTAATTATCCAATCAACAAGTTCTTCTGTTTCAGGGCGTGGTATTAATACTGAATTATCAAGAAGAATTTTCACACCATAAAATTCTGTATATCCGAGTATATATTGAATAGGCCTGTAATTGTCAAGTTCTTCTACTATCTTTATTATGCTGGAAATTATTCCCTGTTCTAAAACAATGTTTTTATTAAGCTGAATTTCTATCTTTGAATAATTAAGAAGGTGATTAAAGATTAGATTTATGAAACTTGTTATTTCTTCGGGAGAATATTTTTCTTTAATACATTCACGTATGAATTGTGCGCCTTCAGCTAGGCTCGATCCTGACTTTAATTTATTCATAATTCAAAGATAAGAACTATGGATGAAAAGTATATGCAAAGATGTTTGGAACTTGCCTTATCAGGTATTGGTAATGTTTCTCCAAATCCACTTGTAGGATCTGTTATTGTTTATAAAAATAGAATTATTGGTGAAGGCTATCATAAAAAGTATGGAGAAGCACATGCTGAAGTTAATGCAATAGAATCTGTAAAGGATAAGTCATTGCTAAAGCATTCATCTATTTATGTAAGTTTAGAGCCATGTTCACATTTTGGGAAAACACCACCATGTTCCAATCTGATAATCAAAATGGGAATTCCCCGTGTTATAATTGGAACCAGTGATACATGTTCTAAAGTAGCCGGAGAAGGAATAGCCATGCTAAAAGAAGCTGGTTGTGAGGTAATTACTGGTGTTTATGAGGAAAAATGCAGAGAGCTGAATAAACGATTTTTTTGCTTTCATGAGAATAAACGACCCTATATTATATTAAAATGGGCACAAACCAGGGATGGTTTTATTGATATTATCAGGAAAGCAGGATCAGATATTAAACCTTACTGGATAACAAATGATCTGGCGAAAACCTTAGTTCATAAATGGAGGTCTGAAGAGGATTCAATTCTTATCGGACGAAATGCAGCCTTAATGGATAATCCCAAATTAACTGTAAGAAAATGGTATGGGAAAGACCCGATTCGCCTGGTAACAGATAGAAATTTAAAACTTCCTGAATATCTGAATGTTTTTGATAATCACACACCTACTATAGTTTTTACAGAAGAAGAAAAAGAAGATAAGAATAAGCTCAAATATGTAAAAATTGATTTTTCAGATTCATTGAATTCTATATTAAAATACCTTTATGAAAATAAAATACAATCTGTATTTGTTGAAGGTGGAACCATATTACATAATTCCTTCATAAATGAAGGTTTATGGGATGAAGCACGTGTCTTTACCGGCGATCTGGAGTTTGGTAATGGAGTAAAAGCACCGGTATTTAATAAAAAACCTTATTTTAAGGAGTGTATTGGTTCTGCAAAACTTGAATTATTCAAACAGTAATAAAATGGATTATTTATTGTAATAAATTATTTTATTGTTTCTCTTTTTTCAAAGAGCCTGATAATTGTAATGATAACTTCAACAGCTTTTTCCATCGATTGTACAGGAATAAATTCATATCGGCCGTGAAAATTATGTCCGCCGGTAAAAATATTCGGAGTTGGAAGTCCCATGAAGGATAATTTGGAACCGTCAGTCCCACCTCGAATTGCTTTTTTGATCGGTGTAATTCCACAATCTATCATTGCTTGTTCTGCAATATCAACAATGAAACTAACAGGATCAATCTTTTCTTTCATATTAAAATACTGATCCCTGATTTCTATTTCTATTCCGGCTTTTGGGTATTTGTTTTTTATATCGTTACAAATATTATTCAGTAGGGCTTTACGTTTAAGGAATATTTTTATATCATGATCACGAATAATATATTCAAGCCTGGCTTTTTCTACATTTCCCTTAATTGATATCAGATGAAAAAAGCCTTCCCTGTTTTCTGTTTTTCCAGGTATCTCACCTGGAGGTAAACAGGAATTTATTTCCATGGCAAGCAATATTGCATTTACCATTTTATTTTTTGCTGTTCCCGGATGTACATTCAGTCCATTAATAATAATTTCTGCATGAGCGGCATTAAAATTTTCACACTCAAGTTCTCCAATTTCACCACCATCAATAGTATAAGCAAAATGTGCTCCGAAATTTTTCACATCAAATTTATCTGCTCCTCTGCCAATTTCTTCATCAGGAGTAAAAGCGATTTTTATTGTTCCATGCTTAATTTCAGGGTGTTCAGTAAGATAACTTATAGCACTTATTATTTCTGCTATGCCAGCCTTATTATCAGCACCCAATAATGTTGTCCCATCTGTGCTTATTATATTTTGTCCTACATATTTCTTTAATTCAGGGAAGTCGTCCGGAGAAAGAATTATATTCTTCTTTTTATTTAATACTATATCCTTACCATCATAATTTTTTGTTATTTGGGCCTTTACTTTTTTGCCTTTCATATCAGGACTGGTATCCATATGGGCAATGAAACCAATTACCGGAACATCTTTATCGGTATTAGATGGCAAACTTGCTGTGATATATCCGTTACTATCAACCTTAGTATCTATCAAACCTAATTCTATAAGCTCCTGGAATAAATGAAATGCAAAATCAATTTGTTTTTCAGTAGATGGACAGTTTTTATTTTTGGGGTCAGACTGAGTGTCGAAGCTTGTATATCTTATAAATCTGTTAACTAAATTCTCCATTCTAAATTCTCCATTCTTAATTTTCAATTATCAATTATCAATTATCAATTATCAATTTTCAATTACCTGCTATCCATCCGGTTGAAAAAGCTATTTGAAGATTATATCCTCCTGTATCAGCATCAATATTAAGTACCTCGCCCGCAAAATGCAAACCGGATATTATTTTCGATTCCATGGTGTTTGGATTTACTTCATTGGTAGATACTCCTCCAGCTGTAATTATTGCCTCATCTGCTGAGGCAGTACCTGTAATTTCGAATGTCTGGTTTTTAAGCCAGTTTACAAGTATTTCTATTTCCTCAGGATTAATCTTGTTACATGGTTTTTCCATAGCTATACCGGTTTCCATTATACATATAGGTATCATTTTCCCCGGTAATAATCCTTTAAGAATAAGTCGGAATGGATTATTTCCAAGTTTTTCAATATCTCGTAATATCCTGTTATTCAGCTTAGTAAAATTTAGAGCAGGTTTCATATCAAGAGATAAAACTATTTTTTTATTTTGCCGGATAAAAGGAACAAGAATTCTGCTCATTTTTAATATTATGGGCCCTGAAAGATTTCCATCAAGAAATATCATTTCTCCGAATTTTTCATCAATTTTCTTATTATCAAGCCAGGCAGTAAGATTAACATTTCTAAGGTTCAGATTTTCCAGCCGTTTTATTTTCGGATTATTCGTTTTTAATGGAACAAGAACAGGATATACAGGATGAACACTATGGCCTGCTTCTTTGGCCAGCCTATATCCATCTCCTGTTGAACCTGTTAAAGGATATGTTATTCCACCTGTAGCAATAATTACTTTTGAAGCGTAATATTTAATTCCGTTTGTCTCAATACCTGCAATTTTATTATTAGTGACAATAAGTTTATTAACTATTGAATTTGTATTTATTCTTCCACCATTTTTTTTTATATAATTAACAAGAACATCTACTACATCTGTTGCTTTTCCGCTCTTTGGGAAAACCCTGCCTCCTCTTTCAATTATTATCTGAAGCCCCAGCGTATTGAAAAATGTAATAAGGTCTGTGTTAAAAAACTTCATAAAAACCTTTTGGGGAAATTCTTTTTCAGGGCCAACATGTTTAAGAAATTCAGAAATTTCAAGAGTATTTGTTATGTTACACCTGCCTTTGCCGGTGATTCTTAATTTCCTGCCCGGACGTGGCATTTTTTCTAAAACAATGGTTTTTCTACCGTTTTTTATTGATCTGCATGCTGCTATTAATCCGGAAGCTCCTCCTCCGATTATTATAGTGTCATATTTATTATTAGATAAAACCACTGTTGGTTAGGTATTTAAAAAAGTTATTTGGAATTTTTTTTTCATAAAAAAATTCTCAACTTTGTTTAACAAGCACAAAGGTAATGGAAGATTTCAAGAATATTCGAAAACTTAAAAGGAATTGAATAGAAAATGACTTGTACTATTTTTACAATGTTCGATGGAGGAGGGTTAACCTATTTTATTATTGATATAGTACTTTTATTAACTATATTATTTGGAGTCGTCATTGTAATTCTTGAGAATAAAAATCCAATTAAAACAATCTCATGGATTCTTGTAATTATTTTTCTTCCTATTATCGGGATTATCCTGTATCTGTATTTTGGCAGAAACTTCCGTAAAAAGAAATTTTTTAACAGAAAAGAGGTGACAGATGCAATCAGCTTCGATCTTCTTGCTGATAACCAGTTGATCGAATTGAATCAAAAGAAATTTCTGAAAAACGAAAAGCTCAAGTCGAAACGGCATATCATGAAGTTATTGATTAATAATAACAGAGCTTTGGTAACCGAAAACAATATTATTAAAGTATTAAATAATGGGAAACAGACATTTTCTTCAATAATATTTGAATTGGAAAATGCTAAATATCATATAAACCTTGAATATTATATTATTGAAGACGATAATATAGGTAACAAAATTAAAGATATTCTAATTAAAAAGGCAAAGGAAGGATTAATTGTAAATGTTATTTATGATGATATAGGAAGCTGGAGCTTGAGCAGGAAATTTATTCTGGCACTTAGAATTGCAGGTGTGAACATATATAGTTTTATGCCGGTAAAAACATATTTTTTTGCTAATAAAGTAAATTATCGTAATCATAGAAAAATTATTGTCATTGATGGCAAGATAGGATTTGTTGGAGGCTTAAACATAGCCGACCGTTATCTTAGAGAGGACAAATCGGATCTTTGGCGCGATACACATTTGAAACTGGAAGGAGATGCTGTAAAGAGCCTTCAGTCGGTTTTTTTAATGGATTGGTTTTTTGTTTCAGGCAACGTTCTGAATGTGAAAAAATATTTTCCTGAGCATCATGTTGAAAAACATCATCTCGTACAAATAGCTGCCTCAGGCCCTGATTCTGACTGGGCAAGTATTATGCAGGCATTTTTTATAGCAATAACTACAGCAAGAAATTATGTTTATATCTCCACACCATATTTTCTGCCCAATACAAGTATTATGACTGCTTTAAAAACTGTTGTAATGTGTGGAGTGGATGTAAAAATTATATTACCTGAGAAACTTGATTCATTCATGATAAGACTGAGTTCACAATCGTACATTGAAGAATTGCTTGAGGTAGGAGTTCAGATTTATTATTATCACAAAGGATTTACACATAGCAAATTAATTATTGTTGATGATGTTTTTTCATCAGTTGGCACAGCAAATATGGATATCAGGAGTTTTGATCAGAATTTTGAAATTAATGCTCTTATTTATGATGAGGAAATTGCTGTTGGACTGAAAAATGATTTTATAGATGATCTAAAAAATTCTTATCTTATTACATATAAGAAATTTGTTGACAAATCTATATTTCGAAGATTTATTGAATCTGTTGCCCGAATATTTAGTCCTTTATTATAATCAGTTAGAAGAGTTTGTTTCTTTTAATCAGATATGCAAGAAGAACATCCTGAAAATTTCCATTTATATCTGCTTCAATAAGGTCTATTTTATATTGCCCACATTTCAATTTTAGTTCCTCATAAAAGTTATTGACAGAATGAATGTAGTCTTTTCTGAGATCATTGGGATTTAGTTTAAGTTCTTCTCCGGTTTCCAGATCAATAAATTTATGTGGTCTGTTTCCGAATTCGAAATTTTCTTCTAACTTTTTATCAAAAACATGAAAAAGAATTACTTCATGTTTGTTGTATTTTAAGTGTTGTAGCGCAGAAAAAACCTCTTTAGGATTTTCATTATCCATCATATCACTAAAAAGAATAACCAGCGATCTCTGATGAATATTTTCAGCAATTTGATGAAGTGCTCTTGCGCAATTGGTTTTTCTTTTTGGAGGGGCTTTCCTTGCAGATTGTGCTTTTGATGATATTAGTTTATACAGTTCTGCAAATAAAATTTGTGAATGGACTACAGATAATTTTGAAGGAGTATGTAAATCTATTTTATCGGAGAATAAACTTAATCCAACAGCATCCCGTTGTTTTCGCAGAAGATAAATAAGTGATGATGCACAACAAACTGAAAAGAAAAGCTTGCTCATATTTTTCTTTTCATGAAATGGGAACAACATTGAAGTTGAGGTGTCAATTATAATCTGGGATCTTAAATTTGTTTCTTCCTCATATTGTTTTACAAAAAGTTTTTCTGTTCTAGCGAATAATTTCCAGTCGATATGTTTTATTGATTCACCAGTATTATAATGCTGGTGTTCAGCAAATTCGACTGAAAAACCATGATAAGGGCTTCTGTGTAGGCCGGTAATAAAACCTTCAACAACCTGTTTAGCCATCAGGTTGAGATTAAAAGATGAAAGATGACTTTCAATACTAAGGATGTCGGATATATTTTGCAATTTATAGAATTGCTTCAAGTTTTTCAGAAAGTTTAGATTTAGCTACAGCCCCAATTTGTTTGTCAACTATTTCCCCATTTTTAAAGAAAAGAATGGTAGGAATATTTCTAATACCAAATTTTGAAGAAACTTCAGGGTTGTTTTCAACGTTTACTTTTGCAATAATTGCCTTGCCTTCATATTCCACAGCCATTTCAGAAACAATAGGAGTTAACATTTTACATGGGCCACACCATTCCGCCCAAAAATCGACCAGTACAGGTTTGTCTGATTTTAAAATTAATTCCTCAAAATTGGCGTCGGTTACTTCTAATGTCATATTGGTGTTTTTTAATTATTAATAATATTATACTGATCAAATTACTAGATCTATAATCAGCCAAAACAAGCCACAAAATTAATCAATTTTATAGTCAATAAATGTTTTTTCTTCTAAATAATTAAGAAAATCATCAGAGAGGTCAACTTTAAATTTTCTTGAGAACATTTCAACTCCAACTTTCTTTTCATTGTCGAAAATAATAAACTTCAGGTTTACTTTTCCCTTATTTTTTTCAATCAAATTAGCTATTTCTCCTACATTTTCTGAATTTAATGAAGAAACAGGTATTTTAATTAATATATTTTTAACCATTTCATCCTTAACCTCCGACAATAAAGTTATACTGTTTATTTTAAATTCCAGCTCAGATTCATTATAAAGTTTCTGCTGGACTTTTCCCGAGATCAATACTGAATAGCCAGTATGTAATAACTGATTAAAATTATGGAAATCTTTGGAGAAAAGCATAAAGCTTAAAGAATTTGTATAATCTTCTATAGTATATTTGCCGTATGGTTTATTGTTTTTGGTGATTTTTTGCTCTGATTCAGTCACTATTCCCGCAACTTTTATTTCGTGGCCAATATTTTTTTCAAATTCTTTAAGCTCGTTAATAGTACAATTGCAGAAATTATCTATTTCCAATTTATAGTCATCAAGAGGATGTGCCGACAGATATATTCCTATATGCTCTTTTTCTTTATTTAATTTCTCAAGTTTATTCCATTCTTCCGCCTCGGGTGCAACTGGTTTTACTACTTCTTTATTTCCCTGATCTCCAAATAAAGATTGTTGCAATCCATGTGCTTCAGTTTGCACATTTGAACCATATCTAATAAGGTTCTCGATAAAGCTGTTTTCTTTTGCATCAGGAATAAAATACTGTATACGTTTTAAAGATTCGAGATTATCAAATGCACCTGCAACTGCCATAGCTTCAAATGCTTTTTTATTAACTGTGCGGAGGTTTATACGTTCGGCAATATTGTAAATATCTTTATAATATCCGTTTTCTTTTCTCTCGTCAATAATAGCTGCTACTGCATTTTCACCAACTCCTTTAATAGCACCGAGTCCAAAGCGAATATTGCCCTCTTTATTAACATTAAACTTATGGTTACTTTCATTTATTTCAGGTCCCAAAACTAACAACTTCATGCTTTTGCATTCATCCATAAAAATCTTGATCTTTTTAATGTCGTTCAAATTTCGACTTAAAACTGCTGCCATATATTCAGCAGGATAATGTGCTTTGAGATAGGCTGTTTGAAAAGCCACTACGGAATATGCTGCCGAATGTGATCTGTTAAAACCATAATTGGCAAATTCCTCCATTATATCAAAAACCTGCTCGGCCTTCTTTTCATTAAAACCATTTTTTAGAGCACCTTCAATAAAAATAATTTTTTGTTCTTCCATCACCTTCCTTTTCTTTTTTCCCATCGCCCTTCGAAGAATGTCTGCATGCCCTAATGTGAAACCACCCATTATCTGGGCCGTTTTCATTATTTGTTCCTGATACACCATTATTCCGTAGGTAGGTTTTAAAATTTCTTCCAGTTTTGGTTCAGGATATTCTACTTTTTCTTTTCCATGCTTTCTTTTAATATACCTGGGAATAAATTCCATGGGCCCAGGCCGGTAAAGAGCATTCATGGCGAATAAATCTTCCATGCAGGTGGGTTTTAGCTCCTTAAGATGTGAACGCATACCCGATGATTCAAATTGAAAGGTTCCAATTGTCTCGGCCCTCTGGTATAGTTCAAAAGTTTTTTTATCGTCGTATGGAATCGTTTTAATATCTATTTTTTTCCCGGTCGATTGTTCTATATTTTCAATTGCATCTTTAATGATTGAGAGAGTTTTTAAACCAAGAAAATCCATTTTAAGCATTCCTACACTTTCAATATGCTTGCCATCGTATTGGGTTACATACAAATCAGAATCCTTAGAAGTAGAAAGAGGGATGTGATTTGTTAAATCCTCAGGCCCTATAATTATACCACATGCATGAACACCAGTATGCCGTACACATCCCTCGAGAGCCAGAGCCAATTTAAGTGTTTTTGCTTCCAACTCGTTTTTTGAGTTTTTGGCCCGTGCTAGTTCCGGGACATCCTTAAAAGCTTTTTTTAGGTTCTGTCCCGGGCCTTCAGGTACCAGTTTTGCCAAACGATTTGATTCAGAAAGTGGGAGACCAAGAACTCTTGCAACATCTCTAATAGCCATTTTAGCTGCCATTGTTCCAAAAGTTATAATTTGTGCAACCTTGTCTTTCCCATATTTTTCAACAACCCAATGCATAACTTTTTCTCGCCCATCCTCATCAAAATCAATGTCAATATCGGGCATTGATATCCGTTCGGGATTCAGAAATCGCTCAAAGAGAAGATTATATTCAATAGGATCAATATCTGTTATTCCTGTACAATATGCAACGGCCGATCCTGCAGCCGATCCTCGACCAGGCCCGACTGAAACATCCATTTCCCTCGCTGCATTAAGAACATCCTGTACTATTAGAAAATATCCGGCAAAGCCCATATTCTTAATTACATTAAGCTCAAAATCAAGTCTGTTCTTAATTTCTTCAGTAATTTCTTTATACCTGAGCTCTGCACCTTTATAAACAAGAAAATGAAGATATTCATCCTGATTATTAAATTCTTCCGGCAGTTTAAATTCTGGTAAAATTATATCCTGGTTCAATTCATATTCCTCTATTTTCTCGGCCAGGCTCAGGGTATTATCAATCACCTCAGGATTATCAGGGAATAATTCCATCATTTCTTCATAAGACCTGAAATATTCAAGCCCTGTATATTTCATATTTTTGTTTTCGTTCAGCTCACTGCCTGTATTTATGCAGATTAATATTTCATGAGCCTCAGAATCTTCTTTATTTAGAAAATGAACATCATTAGATGCTATAAGAGGAATATTATGTTTTTTTGAAAGACGTACAAGCCCTTTATTTACTGTTAGTTGATCGGTTATCCCATGATTCTGTGTTTCAAGATAAAAATCCTCTCCAAAAATATCTTTGTATTCTTCAATAACTTCACCGGCCTTTTCTTCTCCATGTAATAATATGGATTTGGCTACCTCTCCGCCCAAACAAGCGGATGTGGCTATCAAGCCTTCACTATATTCTTTTAACAATTCTTTATCAACTCTGGGCCTGTAATAAAAACCTTCTAACCACCCTTTGGAAACTAATTTTACAAGATTATGGTAACCTATTTTGTTTTTAGCAAGAAGAATGAGATGAAAACCGCTTCTGTCTTCTTTGTCGCTTTTGTCAAATCTTGACCTTGTGGCAACATACATTTCACACCCGATAATTGGCTTTATTCCAGCTTTTTTACAAGTTTCAAAAAACAATTTAACTCCAAACATACTCCCATGATCAGTAATAGCCAGAGAATTCATTCCAAATTCCTTAGCCTTATCAACCATATTTTGCATATTAGCTGCACCATCGAGAATGGAATATTGAGTATGAACATGAAGATGTGTAAAATTTTTCATTATTTAAGCAGTTGATCAAATGAGGATTATTATAAATGCAGTCTTAGTTTAAGACATTGCAAAATAAGTAAATCAAAAAAACAATTTTAATATCATTTCAGATTATTGTCATTTTTTTTTAACAAATTACTCATTTGATTCCTAAATTATTATTATTGTTGTAACTAATCAACACTGATTATTAAATAAAGGCTTAGTTCTAAAATTAATATTTAATTTAGCATTGAATTATCTTTTGATATTAAGGATAAAGATTTTATCTTTGCAGCCGCAATAAAAACAAGTATTTATTAATTAAAAAAAATTATGCCTGTAAGAATCAGATTAGCAAGACACGGAAGAAAGGCGAGACCTTTTTACCACATCGTAGTAGCTGACGGCAGGGCGCCACGGGATGGTAAATTTATAGAGAAAATCGGTAGTTTTAATCCGATAATAAATCCACCGGATGTTGTACTGGATTTTGACAAAGCTCTATCATGGCTGCAAAAAGGAGCGCAGCCTAGCGACACATGCAGAAATATACTATCAGAACATGGCGTTTTGCTTAAAAATCATTTGCTCAAAGGAGTGCTTAAAGGTGCATTAACCGAAGAGCAGGCGGAAGCAAAATTCAAAGCTTGGCTTGAAGAAAAGAAAGTTAAGATCGAAGCTGAAAAAGGAAGAGTTTCTGCAGAAATACAAAAAACTCAGAAAGAAAGAAAAGAGATAGAATCCAAAATTAGGGAAGAAAAGGAAGCTGAGTTAAAGAAGAAAAGAGCCCAACTTGTTGAAGAAATTAGAAAGGAATCTGAACCTGAGACTACTTTAGCCGAAGAAGCTGAAGCCAAAGCCAAAGTGGAAGATGCTGAGGAGAAGGTAGAAGAAAAACCTGAAGAAAAAGCTGAAGAAAAAGCTGAAGAGAAGGTTGAAGAAAAACCTGAAGAAAAAGCTGAAGAAAAAGCTGAAGAGAAGGTTGAAGAAAAACCTGAAGAAAAAGCTGAAGAGAAGGTAGAAGAGAAGGTAGAAGAAAAAGTTGAAGAGAAGGTTGAAGAAAAACCTGAAGAAAAAGCTGAAGAAAAAGCTGAAGAAGAGGATAAGACTGAGGAAAAAACCGAAGAAAAACCTGAAGAAAAAGCTGAATAAAAATTCCATATATTTTTATGGATAATGAAAAGAGCATATTAGCCGGAAAGCTTATTAAAGTTTACGGTTATCAGGGAGACCTGATATTAGGACTTGTTCCGGGCTTTTCAGAAGATATTATTGGAGCTAAGGTTGTCTTTATTAAAATAGAGGGACTTTTAGCTCCTTTTTTTATTTCAAGTGGAAATATTCGGGAACGTGATACTAAATCCCTTTTTGTTAAATTCGAAGATGTTGATTCTGATACTCAGGCCAAAGAATATATTGGTTGTGAAGTATATATATTATCAGAGAAAAAGGAAAACGTTTCGGGGGAATTTAACTTCCAAAATTATTTGTCATACACAGTTGTAGATTCTGAATATGGTGAAATAGGGCTAATTAAAGAAATTATGCCATTTAAATCCAATCCGGTAATCCGGATTATTAAGAATGACAAAGAAATTCTTATTCCTGCTCAGGAATCATTTTTTATTTCTGCCGATATTGATAATAAAAGAGTATTTGTTCAACTTCCGGAAGGATTGATAGATATTTATTCATAATTTATTTCATTTATTTGCAACTATTCAAATTTGATTTCGTCTTTTATATATTAGATAATTATCAAATTTTTTAATTAAATAAAATATATAACTTATGAAAAAGAATTTATTTGCAATAGCAGGCCTGATTACTCTATTCTGCCTGTATAGCTTTACTTCCCCTAAAGGAGAAATATCCCAGGTTGAGGATTTTACAAAAGTTAAATTATCCATTAGCGCACATGTAATCCTTACTCAAGGTAATAGCTGTGATTTTGAAATTAAAGCTCCTGCTGAAGTTTTAGAAGAAATTGTGGCTGAAGTTGAAAAAGGGACACTTGTTATTAAACATAAAAGTAAAACATCCTGGAAAAAAATTAAGAAGCTGATTCCAAAAGAAGGTATCTTTATTTATGTTACAATGGAAGATGTTGAGGGATTGGGAATTGCAGGATCTGGAGATATTGTTTCCAAAGAACTGATTAAAGCTGATGAATTGGGGCTTAAAATTAGTGGCAGTGGTGATATTGTAATAAAACAATTAAAAGCTGGTGAAGTAGCAGTTGGAATTAACGGTTCGGGTGATGTTAAAGTTGGTGGCGGCGGTGCTTCATCTATGGATATTTCAATTAAAGGTTCAGGTGATGTTGATGTATCTTCTTTTAATGTAGAAAAAGTAAATGTAAGAATTGCAGGTTCAGGCGATTGCCGCTTAGGTGAAACTTCATATTTGAAAGTATTTGTTGCTGGTAGTGGGGATATTTCTTATAAAGGCAATCCTAAAATTGAAAAAAAGATTGCAGGTTCAGGTAATATCAAAAAAGTAAAATAAAATATATATAACAATCTTATAAAAAGAGGCTGTCTCAAAACAACGAGGCAGCCTTATTTTATTTATTATTCTCTTATAATTTTTATTTCCCCATTTATCCCAAGCTTAATTATACCTGATTGAACTGATGGAGTAGTTTCCTGCTTGCGCCAGTTTACTACATAATCTACAGCATTAATTATTTTATTGTCTATTTCTGAATAATATCGTGGAGGCTTTTTGCCGCTGATGTTTGCAGAGGTAGATACAACAGGCTTTTTGTAATTCTTAATTAAGCCTTGTGTGAACTCATCCCGGCTTAATCGAATACCTATACTACCATCAGAAGAAATAAGATTTGGTGCCAGGTTTATGGCCTGGTCATAAATTATTGTTAGAGGTTTGTCAGTTGTTTCAATTAGCTTTTCTGCCATATTCGGCAATTCCATAATATAATTACTGAGCATGTAAATAGAATTTACAAGAACAAGCATACTTTTAGTATCCTCTCGTTGTTTAATTTCGAATATTTTATTAACTGCCTCAGAATTAGTAGGGTCGCAACCTAATCCCCAAATAGTATCTGTTGGGTAAAGTATTGTTCCCCCTGATTTTAGTACTTCAACAGCCTTTATTATTTCATTAACCATATATATAATATTAAATTCTGCCAAATTCTCTGATCATTTTTCTTTTCCGTAGAAAAGGAATATTACGTTTTTCCGGAACAGGATTATTTTCAATATAATTTAATGTTTCATTCACTATCCTTTGAGAAGACTTTCCATCATAGTATGGATGATAATTATTAATGAACCATTCCCTCTGTCCGGAGTATGTATCATTAATGAATATATTATTAATAGTGGAAATAAGATGTTCAGGATTCTTAATATTATTCCATCGAATATGTTTGGATTTTGTGTTAAAGCTAATTACAGGTTTGTTAAGTAATAGAAATTCATAAACTGCTGAAGATGTGTCGCTAATCATTAAATCCGCAAGCAAAATATACTTCAAAATATTTCTTTCATCAAGAAATAAAATATTTTCATTTTCATATGCTAGTTTTTTATAGAGATTTATGAATTTACCATCCATTAAATCATGAAACTTAATTAGCAAAAGGTAATCAGGATTACTTTTGAACCTATAAAACTGACTTAGCAAATCTTTAGCAGATGTTAATGAGGGTGAGAATGTGGGTGCATATAAAATAATCTTATTTACATTGTGTTTTTTCAGAATAATTTTTTTTTCAGAAATAATATCAGCTTTTTTTGTGAAAATGCCATCCAGCTTTGGCCAGCCTGTTTCAATCACATCAAAATCACCATGTTTTTTAGCCAGTTCTTTAAATCGTTCTGTAAAATATGGTCCCGGTGTACAATACATATCAAAATATTTTCTTATTCTGAAATGACCTTTTTTTTCACCTGCAAAACCATGAAAAACCTGAACCTTAAGTCCTCTTAAATAATGTGGGACCTCATTGCCGGGAACATAAATTATATCTGGCTTAAAGCTATATACATCCTTAATACTTGAAGTAATATGTTCGTCCTCAATCCATGGGAATTTTTTTATAATATTTTCCGGCACAAACCATAAATAATTATGGCCAAGATTTATTATTTCATCCTTCAATGGTCTAAGGATATCAAAAGAATAAGGTTGTTTGCAGAAAAGAACAAACTGCATTTTTATACTAATTTATTGGCATTAATAAGGTCTTCTTTAAAATCAACTTCAACACATTTAAATTCAGAAATATCAAGAGGTATAACTTTCATGTTATCCTTCTCAATTGCTAATTCAATACCTTTTTCAAAATAATCATCGTTATCGCATTCTTCAAGCCACTTTATAAAAGTATTAATATTATCGGAAGAAATAAAATTAATTCCCAGAGCTTCACCCAGGCCGTTTTTAACAATTTTGGATATGTCTTTTATATACTTTTTATCTGAATCAAGAGTATATTTTATTTCTTCTTCTCCACATTTGGTTTTATTAACAGCAACGAAGGAAATATTTTTATCTGTCCATTTCTTAAGATGTCCAGGTATTTGAGGTTCAAATACTACATCGCCATTAAGCCATAGTATTGATGATGATCTAAACTTTTTAATTGCTTTAAGCAGGCTTTTTGAAGTATTAGTTTTTTTATAGTATTGATTATAAATATATCCTGTATCAGGGAAAGCTTCCATAATAAGGTCTTTTTTGAAACCAACAACTATGTGTATATCCTCGAAAGAAAATGCTTTCGATAGAGAATTTATTTGATGTTCAAGAATAGTTTTTCCGTCTTTAAGTTTTGTTAAAGTTTTTGGGTAGGGTTTTCCAAGCCTGGATCCTATACCGGCAGCCAGAATAATAATCTTCATATTATTAGTCAGCATATTAATCTTTCTTATTTGCAAGTTTTTCTTCTCTGTATAACTGACGAAGTTTTACATATTTCATAAAGCTGTAAATTGCAGACATTGAAGAAATTAAGAATCCATAATAACCATCGAGAAACCCAAGGTGAATAAAATATTCCCTGAAAAACCGCCAGAAAGAATGAACCAGGATTTTTCGAAGTCCATTTTTTTCTCCATTCCTGTAATGTTCATATGCAGCTATTGTAGAAAAATGATCAAGTTTCTTTATATGCTCCTCAAAAGTATAAATTACATGATGATGTAAATCTCCTTTAATGAACTTTTGTTTTGCATCTTTATTTAATAAATACTTATCATGAGGATTTTTCCCACCCCATGTTCCTTTACGGCTGTCCCATAATCTCAGTTTACGATCAGGGTACCAGGATGTATGTTTTATCCATTTGCCACAATAATTATTCATGCGGTTAAAATAATAACCATCATATTCCCAATTGTCCTTAATAAAAAGAATTGATTGAATCAGCCTTTCTGATAGAGCTTCGTCGGCATCGAGAGATAATATATGCGGATATTTGGCTTTGGTTATTGCCCAATTCTTTTGTTCGATATGACCTGAAAACTCATGCTGAATAAAACGAGCCTTATATTTTTTGCAAATTTCTTCAGTTCTGTCCGTTGAGAATGAATCTACTACAACTAAATCGTCAGCAACACTCTGAACTGATTTTAAACAGCGCTCAATATTTCTTTCCTCGTTTAAACAAATTATTACAACCGAAAGCTTTGGCATTTTTCAGGTTTCACTTTAAAAAGTGCAAAAATAAGTAATTTTAGTTAAACATCAACATTATATTCCCTTAGAGCCTCATTAAGTGATGTTTTTAAATCGGTGCTAACTTTCCTTTTCCCAATTATAAGGGCACAGGAAACATTATAATCACCGGCAGGAAATTTTTTATTATATGATCCTGAGATTACCACCGATCGGGGTGGAATATGAGCTTTAAATTCTTTAGGTTCATCACCGGTAACATCAATAATTTTGGTCGATCCGGTAATAACAACATTTGCTCCCAGTACAGCCTCTTTTTCAATTCTCACACCCTCCACAATGATACATCTGGAACCGATAAAACATCCATCTTCAATTATTACAGGAGCGGCCTGTACAGGCTCCAGAACTCCTCCTATACCAACACCTCCACTGATATGGACCTTTTTACCAATCTGGGCACATGATCCAACGGTGGCCCATGTATCAATTAAGGTGCCTTCATCAACCCGGGCACCAATATTTACATACGAAGGCATCAGAATAACTCCTTTAGCCAGGTAAGATCCATATCTGGCTATAGCGTGGGGAACAGCCCTGACGCCTAATTTTTTATATCCGGTTTTAAGTTTGATTTTGTCAAAAAACTCAAATGGAGGAATTTCATAAACCTCCATTTTGCTTACAGGAAAATACATAATTATAGCTTTTTTCACCCAATTATTAGTTTTCCAACCCTGATCTGTAGGTTCTGCTACTCTTAATTCCCCTTTATCAATAAGCTCGACAACTTTAATTATTGAATTTATTGTTGTTTTTTCTCTAAGTAACGACCTGTTTTCCCAAGCATTATCAATATTTAGTTTTAGTTTATCAAACATAATTGTAATACATCTTTTAATGAAAGATGAATATGGAAATAATTTTTTACTTTTGAAAATATATCAATTATTAATAAACCACCTTGCCTTATGAAAATAAAAATAAAAAAAATCAATTGTCTGCTTCTTCTTATTCTATGTTTCCACGGATTTTCTTTTTCGCAAAAGAATTTGGAATACCAACTTCCTCCTAAAGAAATAGTAAATCTTGTTGATGCTCCAAGAACTCCATCAGTATCAATAAGTCCTGATGGAAAAACAATCCTTCTTCTGGAAGTGCCAGGTATGCCGACTATTTCTGATTACGCAAGCCCAATGTTAAGAATTGCCGGATTACGGTTGGATCCGAAAATTAATGGACGCAGTAGGTCATCGTATAATACCGGCATTACAATAATGGATATTAATGGTGAAAATCAAAAAAAGTTGGAAGGCTTACCATCCGGAGCAAAAATTTCCAGTGTTAGTTGGGCACCTGATGGGTTAAAATTTGCATTTTTAAATATTCTGGACAATGGAATAGAGCTGTGGTATGCTGATATTGTTAGTTTAAAAGCAAAGAAACTTTCTGATGCTGTAATAAATGCCACTTTAGGAAGATCATTTTTCTGGTCAGCTGAAAGTAATTCAGTTTATTACAAATCAGTTATGCCGGGCAGAGGTTCCGATCCTGTTGAGCCAAAGGTTCCTACAGGGCCGGTAGTTCAGGAAAATCTTGGTAAAGAAGCTGCTGTAAGAACTTATCAGGATCTTCTGGAAAATGCATATGATGAAGCATTATTTGTATTTTATACATATTCTCAATTAATGCTTGTTGACCTGGATAAAAATTCCAAAAAAATTGGACAACCGGGAATATATACCTCAATTAACGCTTCACCGGATGGAAACTATTTACTGGTAAATAAACTTAAGCAACCTTTTTCTTATCTGGTCCCTTACTCCCGATTTCCTCAATCAATTGAGATATGGAATAAGGAAGGGGAAAAAGTACATCAACTGGCAAACATTCCTTTAATGGAATCTATTCCCAAAGGTTTTGGTGCTGCTCAACCCGGGCCACGATCTTACAATTGGAGAAATGATGAAGCTTCAACAATTTACTGGATAGAAGCTCTTGATGATGGTGATCCAAAGAAAAAAGTTGAATATCGCGATCAGGTGTATTTATTAAAAGCACCTTTTACCGGAAGAGCTACAAAACTTATTAGAACAAAACTGCGATATGGTGGTATTACCTGGGGTAATAAAAACCTGGCTGTTATTTCAGAAAGCTGGAGAACTACAAGGCAGTCTGTAACTTCGTTTTTTGATCCTGAGAATGCTGAAGAAACCAAAAGAATTGTCTTTGACCGTTCATCAGAAGACAGATATAGTGATCCAGGACGATTTATTACTCACGATAATGAATATGGCAAAAGAGCTCTCCTTTTTATTGATAAGGATAAATCATTATTACTAAGTGGAAGTGGTGCTTCACCAGAAGGAAACCGGCCATTTGTCGATAAATATTCTATTGAAACAGCTAAGACGAAACGTTTGTGGAGATCAGAAGCTCCATATTATGAGACCCTTAATAGAATAATTGATGCTAAAAAATTGCTTGTTATCACAAACCGGCAATCAAAAGAAGAACCATCAAACTATTATCTGCGTGATTTAAAAAAGGATAAACTTACCGCCATTACTCATTTTACTAATCCATACCCTCAACTACAAGGGGTGACTAAACAGCTTATCACATATAAAAGAGATGATGGAGTGGATTTAAATGCTACCCTATATCTACCAGCAGGTTATAAAGCATCAGACGGGCCTTTGCCCACAATTTTATGGGCATATCCCCGTGAATTTAAATCAGCTGCAGCAGCCGGACAGATATCCGGCTCGCCATATACTTTTACTCGTATGAGTCCGACTTCACATTTATTCTGGGTTACCAGAGGTTATGCAATAATTGATGGAGCAAGTTTTCCAATTATTGGAGAGGGTGATCAGCAACCTAATGATACCTTTATTAAACAACTAGTAGCTAACGGTAAAGCTGCAATCGATAAAGGTGTTGAAATGGGAGTAACCGATCGTAATCGTGTAGCTGTGGGAGGCCACTCTTATGGTGCATTTATGACAGCCAACTTACTGGCTCATTCAAATCTTTTTGCTGCCGGTATTGCACGGAGTGGAGCATATAACAGAACACTAACACCTTTCGGCTTCCAGGCCGAGCCAAGGACATTCTGGGAGGCTCCTGAAATTTATTTTGAAATGTCGCCTTTCATGAATGCACATAAAGTTAAAACACCAATTCTATTAATTCATGGCATAGCTGATAATAATTCAGGGACATTTCCGGTTCAGAGTCAACGCTTTTATAATGCACTTAAAGGGCATGGAGCTACTACAAGATTAGTAATGTTACCATTGGAAAGCCATGGTTACAGTGCCAGAGAATCTGTTCTGCATATGTTGTGGGAGACGGATCAGTGGCTCGAAAAATATGTAAAGAATAAATAATTAATTAATTAATATGTTTTATACTCTTATAAGATTTAAAATTAAGGAATTTTTTAGATCTCCTATATGGGCAAAGAGCCTGGGGCTAAATCTGGTACTTGGCTTTTTTATAATATATATGCTTGCAATACTTACAATAACAGGTATTGCTATCCCGGATCTATTGGATGAAATAGCACCTGGTGCTGATAAAATAATGATATTTAATTCTTTCATATTATTGTATTTTATTACAGAACTTGTTATAAGATTTTTTATGCAGGGATTACCGGTCTTATCAGTTCAGCCTTTCCTTCATTTACCTATAAAAAGGTCGAAACTTGTCAAATTTATGATAGGCAATTCAGTTTTAAGCTTTTTTAATATTCTTCCATTATTTTTTGCGATTCCTTTTTTTCTTCGCGTTGTAAGCCCTGCTATACCAGGATTTGCAGGATGGGCCTGGTTATTTACAATAATACTATTTTCGTTGATAAATAATTTCATTTTAATATATTTTAAAAGGCAGGTAGCTAATAATCCAAAAATCGGATTTTCACTTTTTATTATTCTTGTTGCTATTTATACTCTCAATTTTACGAATATTATCTCATTAGCGGAGTTGTCAGTAAAACTATTTGCCAGCTTATTAAATAATAATTTAATTATTCTTATTCCATTAATTCTGGCTGGTCTGGCTTATTTTGTCAATTACAGATTTTTAATGAATAATATGTATATTGATGAGATCAGGGCAAAAAAACCAAAAGATTCTGTGGTTGCCAAGGAAATGAGATTATTGAAAAATATCGGAAGTATTGGCGAATATATTGTTTTGGAAATAAAGCTTATTTGGAGAAATAAACGGCCTAGATCATCATTGTTGATTAGTCCTATTTTTTTACTATATGGATTTCTTTTTTATACTCAGGACACATATTCCGGTTCCTGGGGAATTTTGATCTTTTGTGGTGTTTTTATGACTGCAGGCTTTTCATTAATGCATGGTCAATTCTTTTTTGCATGGGAAAGCAGCTATTTTGATACTTTGATCTCAAAAAATGTTGATTTTTATTCTTATTTCAGAGCAAAGTTTATGTTTGTAGTAATTATAAGTACTGTTTGTTATGTTCTTACAATGCCATATGGTTTAATGAAAGATATAGGAACAAAGATATTATACATTAATACTGCATCCTGGTTATATAATATTGGTATAAATTCATTTGTTATGTTATTTTTCGGTATTTATAACAGAAAAAAAATTGATATGTCAAAAGGAGCAATGATGAATTATCAGGGAACCAGTGGAAAACAATTTCTGATAATGATTCCATTGGCAGTGACTCCGATATTAATACATCTGCCATTTAAGCTTGCAGGAATTCCAAATGCCGGATTAATTTTAATTGGAGCCTTTGGTATTATAGGATTATTTCTGCATAAACAGATACTAAAATTCCTGGTTAATCATTTTGAAGGAGTTAAGCATAAAATGGCACAGGGTTTCAGACAATAATTATTAAAAGTATTTGAAATTTATTTATTATGATAGAAATAACAAACCTCACAAAAGATTATAATGGCCAAATTGCTGTTGATATACCTCAGCTTAAAATCGAGAAATCAGAAAGTTTTGGACTAGTAGGAAATAATGGTGCCGGAAAAACCACCCTTTTTCGTCTTATTCTTGACCTGATAAGACCAACTACAGGTGGTGTTTTGTCGAAAGAAGAAAAAGTTATGGGAAGTTCACACTGGAAATATTATACAGGCTCGTTTCTTGATGAAGGATTTTTAATTGATTTTCTTACTCCACTAGAGTATTTTAAATTTGTTGGAAGCCTGCAGGGATTGGAAGATGGTGACATTAATGAACTTATTAACAAGAATAAGGATTTTCTCAGTGACGATATTCTTGGAGGGAAAAAATATATAAGGGATCTGTCTCAGGGAAATAAAAAAAAGGTCGGAATATTAGCCTCATTTTTAGCAGACCCGGAAGTATTAGTACTTGATGAACCATTTGCGAATCTGGATCCATCCACTGTTAGCCGGCTTATTAATATGCTTAATAATATGAAGAAGGAAAAGGGAACTACTTTGTTGATTTCCAGTCATGATCTGAATCATGTTACTGAAGTTTGCGAAAGAATAGTAATTCTTGACGAATCAAAAATCGTACATGATATAAAGACCAGTGATGATACGCTTAAAGAACTTGAAAATTATTTTGCTGTAAAGGAAGAATAATATGGATAACAGATGGAATCTGAAAGGAAAGACTGCATTAGTAACCGGTGGATCTACAGGAATAGGAGCTGCAATTGTTGAAGAATTTGCAGCTCTTGGTGCTGATGTTTTATTTATTGCACGAGATGAAAAGAAAATCCAGTCCTTAATATCCTCTGTCAATAAAAAAGGCTATAAGGTTAATGGATTTGTTGCTGATGTTAGTACCAGGGAAGGGTGTATGAGGCTTGTTGAAAAGCTAAATTCTGAATTGGAAAAACTCGATATCCTTGTTCATAATGTCGGCACTAATATTCGTAAGAAAATACATGAATTTACAGAAGAAGAATATAACCTGCTGTTCGACACTAATTTACATTCTTCTGTAACTCTCAGTAAGGAGCTGTTCCCTCTGCTTAAAAAGTCGGAACAGGCAAATATTGTGAATGTAAGTTCTGTTGCCGGTTTAACTCATATAAAAACCGGAGTTGTTTATGGAATGACCAAAGCTGCAATGAATCAGTTTACAAAAAATCTTGCTGCTGAATGGGCACAGTATAATATTAGAGTTAATGCTGTTGCTCCATGGTATATACAAACACCTCTTGTAGAAAAACTTCTGGATAATGAGGAATATTATTCTTCTGTTATGGATAGAACACCTATGAAAAAAGTTGGAAAACCTGAAGATGTAGCGTCAACGGTTGCATTTTTATGTATGCCTGCTTCTGCTTATATTACCGGTGAATGTATTAATGTTGATGGTGGATTTATGATTTATGGTTTTTAAAATAATTTTTTATGCAAGATAACATTCCTGTATTAGACGATATTATAGATGCTTATAACAGAATAAAATATCATATACACAGAACACCTGTTTTAACATCAGAAAGTATAAATAAAATTCTGGGAACTGAGATTTTCTTTAAATGTGATAATTTTCAGAAGGTAGGGGCATTTAAATTCAGAGGGGCATTAAACGCAGTCAGTTTGTTATCTGATGAAGAGCTAAAAAAAGGTGTTGCAACTCATTCTTCAGGGAATTATGCTGCAGCACTTACTCTTGCAGCTTCATTGAAAGGATCAACTGCTTATATTGTAATGCCTGAGAATGCACCGGAAATAAAGAAAAAAGCAGTTGCTGGTTATGGGGCTAAAATAACATTCTGCAAGCCAAGCCTGGAAGCCCGCGAAAGTACTCTTGAAAAAATTGTTGCTGAAACAGGAGCAGTTTTTCTTCATCCCTTTAATGATCATAATGTTATTGCAGGACAGGGAACCGCCTCTTTGGAATTTCTTGAAGATTGCCCTGATCTTGATCTGATTCTTGCTCCCTTGGGTGGTGGAGGATTGCTCAGCGGAACAGCTATTTATTGCAAAGAGAGTAATTCGGGAATAGAGGTTATTGGCGTTGAACCAAAAGGGGCCGACGATGCTTACAGATCCTTAAAAGCCGGAAGAATTTTACCATCTGTTAATCCTCAAACGATTGCTGATGGCTTATTAACTTCTTTAGGAAATAAAACATTTAAGGCCTTGCAAAAGTATGTTGATGATGTTATTCTTGTTGAAGAGGAATCGATTGTTGAAGCAATGCGTTTAGTTTGGGAAAGAATGAAAATAATTATTGAACCTTCATCAGCTGTTCCACTTGCTGGTATATTAGAGAATAAGGGATTTTTTAAAGGAAAAAAAACCGGAATAATTATTTCGGGTGGAAATGTTGATATTAATGATCTCCCATTTTAACTATTCTTATTTATAAAAGAACAGGAAACAGGAAAATGATCTGAAAGAACAAGATTGTGGTTCTTAAATCCATATGACTTATAAGTCTTATCATGAAGAATATAATCTATCCTTACTGAAAATAATTTTTGTCGATAAGTTGTACCAAAACCCAGTCCCGATTTATTAAAAGCATCATGTAGCCTGCCTTTTACATTGCGATAGGTATAAGAATATGGAGTGTCGTTAAAATCGCCGCAAACAAATACCTTGAAAGGTGAGTTTTTAATATGATCTTTTAGAATTTCAGACTGATCAGCTCTTTTTACATATGCATTTTTCAGTTTTTTTGAAATATTGTAAATATTATTAAAACTCTTGTTTTTATTATCAGGATCATTATTTAATATGGAACTTAACTCATCATGACGGAAATGAATGGAAGCCAAATGACAATTATAAATCCTTACCGTGTCTTTATCAATTATTAAATCAGAAAATATGATGATATTTGAAGATTTATCAAACCTTATCTCACCCTTATTAATAATCGGAAACTGAGAATAGGTTGCTATGCCATATTTTTGTCCTCTGGATTTAATGTTCGAACTATATACAATATGAATGTATTTTTCCTTTCCAAATTTGTTATGTAAATTATTATTTGATAATAAGCCATCGGGTTTTGTCAGGAACTCCTGAAGGCATATTATTTCTGCATTTTCGTTTTGTATGAAATCAACAATCTTTGAAGGTGTTTCTTCATCCTTTGACCAATTCCATATATCAAACAATCTTGTATTATACGATAATATTTTAAAAGATTTTTCTTCTCCTGTTTTGTTTTTCTGACTACTATGAAAACTAAAGAAGGAATTTAAATGGCCGGCACCCAATAAAATCATTATCAGTGAAATAAATAGATATATTTTTCTTTTAAATATCCAATAAACTATAAAAATCAGGTTCAATACAAGAATTAATGGATAAATAAGGCCAAAGAGTGCGGGAATCCAAAATGTACCGGGATTAATATAAGAAGTCAGATAACTTATTCCAAGTGCCAGAGCAATCGTGATGTTGATAAATAATAATATTTTATATTTAAGTTTTTTCACTTATTCTTATTACTCATACGAAATAGTTGTTCTTTCTCATCTTTTGTGAGGCTATCATATCCTGATTTGGCAATTTTATCGAGTATTTTATTTATTTCTTTTTGTTCTGCAGCCTTTCTTACATTATAATCCATATCCGTTTCGGCTCTTTTGTGAGTAACTTTAAGCTTAGAGCGTTTCTTAAAAAGTGTAAAAAAGGAATTCATTAAGCGGTTAAATCCTTTGGATATATCTTTGCCTTTTTTTAACTGATAGATATAATAAAATCCGAATAATGCTCCTCCAAGATGGGCTATATGCCCTCCAAGATTACCTGAATGGTTATATATAAATAACAAGTCGGAGATAATAAAAACAATAGCAAAATACTTTATTTTAACACTGCCAAGGAATGGCATGTAAACAGGATGATTAGGAATATATGAAGAAATAGCTACAACAATTGCCATTACAGATGCACTTGCTCCTAATGCCACAGACATTTCGCGGGTGGATTCAAAAACCGGAAATAGATTAAAACTTAGAATATATAAAAATGCCCCTGCCAGACCTCCCATCAAATAAATACTTAATAGTTTCTTTTTATCAAGGAAAGAAAGAAATATTTTGCCGAATGAAAAAAGCCAAAGCATATTGAATAATATATGGATAAAATTCAAATGAAGGAACATATATGTAATAAGTGTCCATGGCTTGATTATTAATTCCGACAAGCTGGCAGGAACTGCGAACCATTTAAGAAATATCTCATCACTACCCGATGTTTCATAAAAGAAATAAAAAACATTCAGAATCTTTGCCAATAAAAAAAAGCCAATATTAATATATATCAGGCTGGCAAGAATAGAGCCTGATTTAAAAGTTGTTTTTAGTTCTTCGGCAATTGTCATTATAAAAATATGATGTTAATATTAATAAAATGCGGAACCATGTTTATTCCAATATTTAATAAGGAAATATCCAAAAATCATACCTCCTAAATGTGCAAAATGTGCAATATTATCGCCTGGCTGGTTTAGTACAGCAGCAAAAAGTTCAATAAGACCGTAACCAATTACAAAATATTTTGCTTTAATAGGAATTGGAGGAAAAAGTAACATTAGCTTTGTGTTCGGGAATAACATACCAAAGGCCAGCAATACTCCAAATACAGCTCCTGATGCTCCTACAGTAGGTATATTTTGGTTTAAATCGAGTAAATCTCTTATATAATAATTTGCCTGACTAATGTATGCGCTATTACCAGGGTTTTGACTCCACATAGATACAAATTCATAAACCTGAGAGTAATAAGCTTTAAAATGATTACTTACAAATAATGAAAAACTGTCGGGTGTGGGGTTTTCAGTAACTGCCTGGGCAGCCGCTAATACTTTTGAAATACTTATCCAATTAACAAATGTATGAAGCACAGCAGCACCGATTCCTGTAACAAAAAAATAAACCATAAAACGTTTACTTCCCCAAACACTCTCCAATATCTTTCCAAACATCCATAATGCAAACATATTAAAGAATATATGAGTTATGTCTGCATGCATAAACATGTGGGTAATAAACTGATGTGGCCTGAAAAACTCAGAGCCGAAATAATACAATCCCAGATATTGTGTCAGATCAATATTTTTTTGTATTAAAATTGATTTAAACACGAAAAGAAGGACATTTATTAATAACAGGTTTTTTACAACCGGAGGAATATTTAAAAAGGAAGAGGAAAATTGATTTCTCATTATTTATGTTTTATCTGAATTTTTTTTCTATTTCTTCAATACCAACTATAACAAAAACTTTTTCACCTCCGGGAGAATAATTCGGCACCTTACAGGAAAAAAGTTCATCAACAAGTTTTCGCATTTCTTCATTAAGCATTGATCGGCCATGCTTTATTGAAGTTACTTTAGCTAGCGACCTTGCAATATTTTCTTTAATTTTAAGGCCTAATTCTTCATTGTTTTTATAATTTTCAATAAGGCCTTCAATAATAGCTTTAATATCTCCGGAACCAATTTCCGAAGGTGTTCCATTTACTACAAAAGTAGTGCCACCAAATTCACTAATATCCAGGCCAAGAATTTTTATTTCTTCAATAATTGCTTTAAGGATGGTATAGTCAGCTTCATTGAGTTCAATCTTTTCAGGGAATAAACTTTTCTGTGGTGTAATAACGTTATTATCAAGAGAGTAAAGAAATTTCTCAAAAAGAATTCTTTCATGAGCCTTTTTCTGGTCAATTATCATTAATCCTGATTTGACAGCAGAAAGGATATAATGATTTTTTATCTGAAAAAAGTTTTCCTTGCTCTGCTCTGCTATTAAGTCAACAGAGGATGGCATATCAGAAGGCATAACTGACATTTTTTCATTCTCAAAACCGGAATACAATTTTTCCCAGTTCTCAAGATTCTTTTTGTCTTGCTCTTTTTTGAACTTATCCGGATAATACTTTTCCTTTTGTTGATTATCGAAAGGATTATATAAAGGATCAATTTCAAATGACGGCTGTTTAATGTCGCCATGAGGTTTACCAACAGGAATGTCAATTATTCCTTCTTTATTAAAATCAAGTGAAGGAACAATATTAAATTTTCCTAAGGTCTCACGTATGGTAGCTTGTAATATCTGCCATATTGATCTTTCATCTTCAAATTTAATTTCTGTTTTTGTAGGATGAATATTTATGTCAATATTTCCGGTGGCAATTTCAAAAAATATAAAATAGGAAGGAATAGAATCAGGCTTAATAATATTTTCATATGCCAAAGTAACAGCTTTATGAAAATAAGGATGTTTCATAAAACGATTATTAACAAAAAAGAACTGTTCCCCGAAAGTTTTGCGGGCAAACTCGGGCTTGCCGATAAAGCCGGTAATTTTCACCATGCTTGTATTTGTATCAATAGGAATTAGATTCTTCAGAAGATTCTTGCCGAAAATTGTCACAATCCTTTGTTTAGTATTTGAAACAGACAAATTATAAATCTCCGAATCGTTATGAATTAGTATAAAAGAGATTTCCGGATGTGATAACACAATTCTTTGAAATTCAACAATTATATGTTTTAATTCAGTTGCGTTTGACTTAAGGAATTTTCTTCGTGCCGGAATATTATAAAAAAGGTTTTTAACTGAAATATTTGTTCCTACGGGACAATTAACTGTTTGCTGGCTATCCACATTAGAAGCGGAGATTATTATTTCTGTTCCAAGTTCAGCTTCCAATCCTTTTGTCTTCATCCGGACTTGCGAAATCGCCGCTATTGATGCAAGTGCTTCTCCACGAAACCCCATTGTACTAATACAAAACAGATCAGTAGCTTTCCGGATCTTGGAGGTAGCATGTCGTTCGAAGCATAATCGTGCATCCGATTCTGACATTCCGGAACCATTGTCAATTACCTGAACAAGTGTTTTGCCTGAATCTTTTATTACAACCTTAACTGAAGTGGCACCTGAATCGATTGAGTTTTCCATCAATTCCTTAGCAACTGATGAAGGCCTTTGAATAACTTCACCGGCAGCAATCTGATTAGCTACAGAATCGGATAAAAGCTGAATAATATCTGGCATATTTAATTAAGCTTTAGAGACTTGCAAAGAAGGGAATAAATTTAAAACACAGATATACAATCACAACCACCAGAATAATATTAATAGCAAAAAAGAATGATCGACCTCTATATGATTTTTCGCCTTTTGGGTTCTGCCAAACTGAAAAACCGGATCTTGGTTTTCCAAATTTCCCTTTAATATTTGGAGCATATTCTCCTCTTTCTTTTTTATCGAGATTATCCTTAATCTTATTTACTCTTTCTTCAAACTCTTCCTTCTCTTTATCATAATAAATAGGAACATGATTAAACTTCCTGTTTTTTCCTGGTTTGACAATAAATGGCATAATAATAAATATTAATTCATATTTCTGTAAAATTATGAAAAACTTTTAAAAGTAACAGTCAGATTTGGTAAATGTTAATTAGTAATATTAATTAAGCTGTTTGCCACAATTATTACAACATTTTGCATCATTATCATGTCCTTCTTTAAGGCAATATGGACAAACTTCTGTGTTTTGTTTTCTGAGTTTTTCAATTGTAAACTCTGCAATAATTATTCCTGTAGGAACAGCGATTATTGCATATCCCAAAATCATTGCAATGCCAGCAAGCACCTGACCAATAGGTGTTTGAGGAGAAATATCACCATATCCAACAGTTGTAATTGTAACTATAGCCCAATAAACAGACTTTGGAATACTGGTAAAGCCGTTTTCTTCCCCCTCTACTAAATACATAATAGTTCCCAGTATAATGATCACCATTAAAATACCAAATAAGAAAACACCAATTTTAGCCCCACTGTTCTTTAAGGCAGTCATAATAGTTTTTCCGGCTGCCGTATATCTTGTTAATTTGAAAATTCTAAATACTCGAAATAATCGAAGAGCCCGGATAACAATTAATCCTTGAGTCCCGATTATGAATATGCCCAGATAGGTTGGTAATATCGCCATAAGGTCAATAATGCCATAAAAACTTTTAATATATGCAAACGAATTTTTAACAATAATTATTCTTAAAATATATTCTAGTGTGAAAAGTATTGTTATTGTCCATTCGGCATTTTTTAAGATATTTCCATAATCATTATTTATTACCGGTATACTTTCCAGCATAACAAAAGCTACACTAATAATGATTACTATAAGAAGGATAATATCAAATAATTTTCCAGCTTTTGTGTCTGCCTCAAATATTATTTCATAAAGTTTTTTCCTCAGGCCGGTTTTCATCTGTTTGTAATTTTTTATTTTCTGAATTATACAATTATTTTTTTGTTATTTCATAATATAAGAATTAAAATTTAAAATTAATCTATTTTTCAATTTAACAATATTGTGTATTCGTCAGAATGGATGAAGTTGAATAGATATTCATTAAAAACAATAGAATAATAAAATTCTTATTATTTTTGAAAAAAACCTTCTTCGATGAATGAAAATTTGATAAAAGAGAAATTAGCAGAAGCGAGTGAATTATTGAGGCAATTTATTAATGACGATAATAGTATTGCCATGATAAATCAAGCTGGAGATATTATTTCTGAAGCTATTAAAAATGGCAACAAAGTAATTGCATGTGGAAATGGGGGATCGATGAGCGATGCCATGCATTTTGCTGCTGAATTAACAGGGCGATTTCACAAAAACAGATTTCCACTGCCTGCAATGGCAATTTCTGACCCATCGCATATCACTTGTGTAGCAAATGATTACGGCTTTGAATATATTTTCTCACGTTTTGTTGAAGCTAATGCCAGAAAAGGTGATATTTTATTTGCAATAAGCACCAGTGCAAATTCATTAAATATATTAAAGGCTGCTGCAGTTGCTAAGAAAAAAGATGTAATTGTTATTGGCCTGACATCTAATAATGGAGGAAAGTTAGCTCCGTATTGCGATATTGAAATCCGGGTTCCTGGTACAAAATTCTCAGACAGAGCCCAGGAATTGCATATAAAAATTATTCATTGCCTGGTTGAATATATTGAAAGCCAAATTCAGTAGATATTTTTCATTTTCTCAATCTGTTAAATAAATTAGTGTTTCTCAAATATCAGGGCAGATTCCGTTGTAATAAATAAGGGGTTAATTATATTTGTGGTCTAGACAATACTTTATGAGAGAGAAATTTAAGCTGTTGTATATTTTAAGAATATCGGTTGTTGCAGCTCTGGGAGGCCTTCTATTTGGATATGATATTGCGATAATTTCAGGAACAGTTCCTTTCATTGAGGACTTTTTTAAACTGGATGCTACCGCAATCGGTTGGGCGGTTGCAAGTGCTTATATTGGGTGTATTATAGGAGTGACAGTTGCTGGTAAACTAACTGACAGATACGGCAGAAAAAAGATTTTGATTATTTCTGCAATCATTTTTGTTATATCAGCTATGGGAACCGGATTGTCAAATTCTTTATTCTTTTTTGTCTTTTACAGAATATTAGGAGGAATAGCTGTTGGCATGGCTTCTATCTTGTCTCCTATGTATATTGCAGAAATTTCTCCAGCTAAATATAGAGGTAGATTTGTTTCACTCAACCAACTAACAATTGTTCTTGGATTACAATTTGCATATTTTGCTAGTTATCTTTTAGTCGATATTAATGAAGATAATTGGCGCTGGATGTTTATTTCAGAGGTTTTACCTGCAGTACTATTCTTTGTTTTTATGTTCTTTGTCCCTGAAAGTCCAAGATGGCTGGCTAAAAAGAATAATAATGATAAATCTTATAAAATACTTAGCAAAATTGGTGGAGATAAGTTTGCCAGACTTGAATTATCACAAATACAAGAATCCCTTAAAAACTCAAGAAAAGCTAGATGGAAAGAGCTTTTAAGACCTGAAATAAGGTTAATAATGATTACCGGAATTTTTCTGGCTATTTTCCAGCAATGGTCAGGAATAAATGTTATATTTTTTTATGCACCCATGATATTTGAGAAAACTGGTCTTGCTGTCGATGCAGCTATTGCACAAACTGTAATTATTGGTAGTGTTAATCTTATCTTTACATTTGTGGCGATATGGCTGGTCGACAGAATTGGCAGGAAGATATTATTACTATCTGGCTCAATAGGCATGGCTGTTTGTCATATTCTTATAGGCTGGGCATTTTATACAGACCAGCTCGATGGTTTTTACCTCCTTATTATAATGCTAATTTGTGCTGCTTCCTTTGCCGCTACTTTAGGTCCGGTTGTATGGGTAGTTCTTTCTGAAATTTTTCCAAACAGAATAAGAGGTATGGCCATGGGAGTGGCAACTTTATGCCTCTGGGCAGCATGCTTTACACTAACAATGACCTTTCCTGTGTTACTGAAAGCTCTGGAAGGTGCTTTTACATTCTGGATCTATGCAGGTGTTTGTGTGATTGGATTTATATATATATTAAAGTTTGTTCCGGAAACGAAGGGAAAGTCTCTTGAGCAGATAGAGAAGCAGCTTATAAAACTGAAAAATAATAAATGAATTCTCGTGAAAGAATTAAATTAGCCCTTGAACATAGGGAAACCGATAGAGTTCCGGTAGACCTGGGTGGCAGTCCGCTTACAGGCATGCATGTATCGTCAGTATACCTTCTCAGGAAAGCACTTGGTTTAAAAGAAGAACCAGTTAAAGTAGTGGAACCATACCAGATGCTTGGTGAGATTAAGCAAGATATGATTAATAGATTAGGGCTTGATGTTGTTCCTCTAAACGGCCTGATTAATATGTTTGGTTACAAGAATGAAAATTGGAAGGAGTGGAAATTTTCTGATGGTACACCCCTTCTGGTTCCGGAAAAATTTATTACAGAGAAGAATAATGAAGGTATTTTATATTCATACCCAAAAGGGGATACATCTGTTTCTCCCTGTGCGAAAATGCCTGCTGATGGATATTATTTTGATGCAATAATACGTCAGGAAGAAATTGACATAAATAATTTAAAGCTTGAAGATAATATTGAGGAATTCGGATTAATTTCTGATGAAGAGCTTGATTACTACAATGAACAGGCGGATTATCTGTACAATACCACAGATAAAGCGATTTTACTTCCATACGGTGTTGCTTCTTTTGGTGATATTGCTTTAGTTCCAGGATTGCAGCTAAAACATCCAAAAGGAATTAGAGATGTGGAATTATGGTATATGGCATCCATTATGCGTCCTGATTTTCTGAAACAGATTTATGAATACCAGTGTAATATTGCAATAGAAAATCTTAATAAAGTATACAATTCTATTGGAAATAAAATATCGGTTATTTTCTTATCAGGAACAGATTTTGGATCTCAGAATGGTCCATTAATTGACCCAAGGCAATATGCCTCGCTATACAAACCCTTTCATAAAAGAATAAATGACTGGGTTCATAAATATACCAAATGGAAAACATTTATACACTCATGTGGTTCAGTTAAAGCATTCTACAAGAATTTCTCCGAATCCGGGTTTGACATTTTCAATCCTGTTCAATGTTCAGCCGCAGATATGCATCCAAAAATATTAAAAAATGAATACGGAAAGGAGGCTACATTCTGGGGAGCTGGAATCGACACCCAAAAAACTCTCCCTTTTGGCACACCATCTGAGATTGATAATGAAGTAAAAGAAAGGATGGAGATTTTTAGAAAAGGCGGTGGCTTTGTTTTTAATTCAATTCACAATATACAGGCAAAAATACCTGTTGAGAATTTAGTAGCTCTTTTTGAAGCAATTGAGAAATACAGGTAAGCTTTACCTCAGAACTCAAAATTCAAAAATCAAAAATCAAAGTTCAGAGTTCAGAGTTCAGAGTTCAGAGTTCAGAGTTCAAAATTCACACCCCATACCCCAGAACCCATACCTCATACCTCATTACCTCATACCGCATGACCACAGACCCCAGAACCCATTACCCCATTACCCCATACCGCATTACCCCATACCGCATGACCACAGACCCCAGAACTCAAATTTCAAGCCCCGGTTCATCCCTTTTAATGTATTAAAATTCAACTTTGATATCCAATGTTCATGGGTAGAAGAATGGATTGAGATGAATAATTAGTTGGTTTTATATTTATCAATTTCTCCTTAGTGGCCTATCTGTAATTCCCTGTTTTATTACATAATCTCCTCGTAATAATTCATGTGGTGAATTCATGAAAACTTTACCATTCCCATGACCTTCTTCATATTCAATTTTTATTATACCCCACTTGCCATCTATTTCCGTTAAATAATCATTATTATTATAACTGTATGCCTCAATATAATCGAGTTCCCAACTATTTGTTTCATTATCCCATTTATAAACTTTTTTCGATGAGGTGTTATCTCCAATGAATGAATAATCTATTTTCCAATATTTTCCCCAATTATTTTCATCGAAGTAATATGAAATATAGCCGACCATCTTGTCTTCCAAATAAGAATAACTAACTTTATAATCTTCCACCCATTCATTATTATCATCCAAAATATATTCGATAAGTTCCGTGACTTTGTCATTATTATAAATATATTCACCCATTATTCGTTTTTTATATATTCCATCTATTTTCCAATAGCTATTATATG
>JBHOTF010000015.1:0-46453 GCA_042584005.1 Bacteroidota bacterium | reverse complement strand
CCGGTTTATTATTTTATGCAAAAAAAATTGTAAAAGAAATAGAATCTGCCGAGGAAATTGTACAGGATGTTTTTATGAATTTATGGGAAAAACGTAAAGCCCCGGGAATTCATACCTCCTTGAAGTCATATTTGTTTCGCGCTGTACATAATCATGCCCTAAACAAAATAAAGCATAATCAGGTTGAATTGAAATATCAGGATTATTATATTAATTTGTATAAAAGTTATAGTAAGGATATAGCAGGAGGCACACCTGAGCCTTTTGTCAAAGAAAAAATCCAGGAATCTATCAGCAAGTTGCCGGAACAATGTAGAAGAATTTTTGTGCTAAGCCGTATAGATGGATTAAAACATAAAGAAATTGCTGAAAAGCTTGCTATTTCTCCCAAAACAGTTGAGGTTCAGATACGGAAAGCATCAATTTTACTAAGGGAGAAACTAAAGGATTATTATTTATGTTAATAAATGTTAATTTTATTAAATATATATAAGGGAATATTGTAGCTTTAATTGTCAACCGATTAGATGAAAGCAAAGAAGATGGAAAAAATGACAGATAGGAAAGATTTATATGATGATATTATTGCATTTCTTTCAAATGAAATGAATGATGAAGAAAAGGTTTATTTAGAAACATGGATAAGTGATTCACCTGATAATAAAAAGGAATTTGATGAAATAAAAGGAATTTGGGAAATGACCGGTGACCCGGCTCTCAATTCTCAGGTTGATGTTGATAAAGCCTGGGGAAACCTTAGTAAAAAAACAAGTAATGTTAAAGTTGATAAGATCCAGAATTTTCAGATCTTTAATTACAAAAAACTAATATTTACCGTTCTGAAAATTGCCGCAGTTTTTGTTTTTGGTTTTTTTATTTGGAATTTAACAGATCAAAAACAAGATTTATTAAGTATCTCGTCATTTGATAATGATAATTATATTCACACATTACCTGATGGTACTGTTGTTTCACTGAGCTCTGGTACAACTATTATGTATCCTGAAGAGTTTAACAAAAATAATAGAGAAGTTTTTATTTCTGGTGAAGCTCATTTTGAAGTTAATTCCGAACCAAAAACGACATTTATCATTCATACTGATAATACATTAATTAGTGTATTAGGAACATCATTTAGCCTTAATGCATATGAAAATAATGATACTGTTGAGCTGGATGTTCAATCCGGAAAAGTTCTGTTTTCAAATAATTATGAGCCGGAAAATCCATTAGCATTCAGGGTTGACCTGGGTGCTGGAGAGAAGGCAATTTATTCGAAATCAACAAATTCCATAATAAAAAGCTATAACAGAAATTTTTGGTACCTGCGTCCATAGAAAAATATGTGTCAGTGTAGAAAAATCCTAAATGTTTTTACTTGATTGTCATAAATAAAGAATAAAGAAATTATAAATAATACAAAATGAAAAAAATATATATACTAATACTGATAATAGCTACAGGAGCATTATTTTCTGTAAAGAGTCACTCGCAAGGACTCCAGGCAATCTTTCATTATAATACTTTTTTGGCACCAAATGAAGGTTCATTTATTGAAACCTATTTGCGGATTTTTGCTAACACTGTTAAATTTTCCGTTAATGAAAATGGTAAGTATCAGGCAAAAATTGATATTACAATTTTTTTCAAAAAAAGTGATGAAATTTCAGAATGGAGGAAGTACACCCTGTTGAGTCCGGAACTTAATGACACTACAGAGATTAATGAAGATTTTCTTGACCAACAAAGAATTACAATTCCAAACGGTATTTACAATATTGAGCTTATAATTTCAGATAAAAACACAGAGCTTAAACCAGTTGTCTATAATGATATAGTTAGGGTTGAATTTGATAACAAAATTGCATCTTTTTCTGGCATACAACTTGTCGAGAAATATCAGAAATCAATTCAGAAAAATATTCTAACGAAAAGCGGTTATGATCTATATCCATATGTGTCAGATTTTTACCCTAATGATGTTAATAGAATAAACTACTATGTTGAATTGTATAATATTGATAAAGTTATTTCACCTAATAGCGATTTTCTGATTTCAAGTTTTATTGTAGATCAGGGAACAGAAAAAAAATTAGTTGAATATGGGCAAAATCAGCGCCATAAAGCAAATATCGTCAATGTTTTTCTTGGAAGTTTTGACATAAGTATGCTCCCATCAGGTAATTATAATTTGCTTGTTGAAGCAAGAGATAGGGAAAATAATCTTTTATTGAGTCAAAAAACTCCTTTTAATAGAAGTAATCCCGGTGTTAATATTAATCTTGCCGATATCCCCAGCATTGATATTAGTGAAAGTTTTATCTCAAATGTTACAAATATTGACACATTATCTTTTTATTTAGGTAGTTTAAGGCCTATTGCAGGCAATAAAGAAAAAAGGTTTATTGATAATCAGCTTAAAACAAAAGATGCTAAAACAATGCAGCAATTTTTTCTTAACTTCTGGAAACAAAGAAATGAATTATTTCCGGAAGCAGAATGGAAGGAATATTACAAACAGGTTATTCGTGTTGAGAATGGTTATAGCACAAAAATAAAACATGGTTATCAAACCGATAGGGGAAGAATATATTTGCAATATGGTGCACCTAACGATGTCTTCAGAAGATTACATGAAAGCCAGGCATATCCTTATGAAATATGGCATTATTTTAATTTTGGGGACCAGGATAATGTAAAACTATTGTTTTATAATCCTAACCTGGTTGGAACAGAATATGTTTTATTACATTCTGATGCTAGAGGAGAAATTAATAATCCTAATTGGGAAAGCTATTTATATAAGCGAACCGGTGGTGGAGGCGAAGGCCTGGCAAAAGAATTATTTCTTAAATAATTGTTCAGAATAATAAATGTCTGCGATACTTTTTTACTCAATATATAGTTTCCTCTGGATCTTCAGCAAATTACCGCTGAAGATCCTTTATTTGTTTTCAGATACTTTTTATTTACTTAATTATTATGTTTTTGCCTATAGAAAAAAGGTCGTTTATGAAAATTTAAGAAATTCTTTCCCAGGAACTTCTGATGAGGAAGTAAAACGGATATCAAAAAAGTATTATCGTCATTTGTGTGACCTTTTTATTGAAAATTTCAAATTAATTCACATAAGTAAAAAACAAATGGCCAGGCATGTGAGTTTTGAAGGTGTTGAAATATTAGATGATTATTATAAAAAAGGCAAAAGTATTATTGGTTTTTCCAGTCATTACGGAAACTGGGAATGGCTTGGAGCAATACCGCTGGTTAGTGAACATGAAGTTTGGGCTGCATATAAACCTCTTAAGAATAAATATTTTGACAGATTTATAAATGGACTTAGAAAAAAGTATGGTGTGCAAATTTATTCCATGAAAGATACTGTGAGGACTATTCTGAAAAACCATCAGAATGGAAAAATAACTCTGAACATGTTAATATCTGACCAAATCCCTGCCAAAAGAGATATTCACTACTGGACTAACTTTCTGAATCAGGATACAGCATGTTTTCTGGGGGGTGAAAGAATTGCAAAAAAAACAGGTTTTGCATGTATTTTTATGTCTGTTATTAAAGAGAAGAGAGGCAAATATAAAATTAAATTTACCCGCCTGGTTGATGACCCTGAGAAAACAAAAAAATATGAAATTACTGAAAAGTATATAATGGAGCTTCAAGAGCTAATTATTAGAAAACCCGAATATTGGCTTTGGTCACATAGAAGATGGAAACATAATAGGCCGGAAAGCTGGAAACCATAATGTTAGTATTAATTATTTAATGTTTAAAGTTGCAATTGTAATATTAAACTGGAACGGAAAGAAATTTCTTGAAAAGTTATTAGAACCACTTCTGGAAAATGTAAATGGCCATTTAACCGGTTTATTTATTGCAGATAATGGATCAACTGATAATTCTGTTGAATTTATTAAAAAAGAATATCCGAATATAAACCTTATTTTATTTGATAAGAATTATGGATTTGCCGAAGGATATAATATGGCTCTAAAAAAAATTGAATCTGAATATTTTATCCTTCTGAATTCAGATGTTGAGGTTACAAAAAATTGGATTGCCCCGGTTATCAATTTAATGGATTACGATAAAAATATCGCTGCCTGTATGCCCAAAATAAGATCTTATCATGAAAAGGATTATTTTGAATATGCCGGAGCAGCCGGAGGTTATATCGATAAATATGGATATCCATTTTGCAGAGGAAGAATTATTGGCAATATTGAGAAAGATTCTGGCCAATATGATAATTCAACAGAAATTTTTTGGGCTACCGGAGCATGTATGTTTATAAGAGCTGATTTATTTAAGAAAGCAGGTGGTTTTGATCCATTATTTTTTGCTCATATGGAAGAAATAGATCTTTGCTGGAGGCTGAAAAATATGGGATATAAAATTATGTTTACTCCCGGATCAACAGTTTATCATATTGGAGGTGGAACATTACCAAATAATAGTCCGCAGAAAATATATTTGAATTTCAGAAATAATCTGTTTCTCTTATTAAAAAATCTTCCATCTGAAGTAGTTATTAGAAGATTGTTTTCAAGAATGGTATTAGACGGCATAGCTGCATTGGTGTTTTTACTAACATTCAGGTTTAGCTTCTTTAAGGCTGTTCTCAGGGCACATAAAGATTTTTATTACAATATTAAATCTTTATCAAAAAGAAAAAATGAATCAATATCTGATATTCGCCCACGATTACATAAGGAAATGTTCAAAAAATCAATTATTTGGGAATTTTATATTTCTAAGAGAAAGAAATTTTCAAATCTGAAATTCAAAATTAATCAGTAGGGATTATAAAACATCCCTAAGGTCTTCCAAGCCAATTTTTCTGGAACCTTTTAATAATATTGAAGATGATTTAATATTATTTTTCTTAAGATATTCTTTTAAAAAGCTGGTATTTTCAAATGCTGTATAATCCTCAGGAAGATTTAGGCTACTGAAAATCTTCCCTACAAGAAATACACTCTGGAATCTGTTATTAGAAATATATTTAATAATTTTTATATGTTCTTCCTTTGACGATATTCCTAATTCAAGCATATCTCCCAGAATAATTACTTTATTTTTTGAATTAAGTTTCAAGAAGTTGTCAAGAGCGGCAATCATGCTTGTTGGATTTGCATTGTATGCATCCAGGAAAATATCGTTATTTCCGCTTTTGTAATATTGAGACCGGTTATTATCAGGTGAATATTCTTCTATACCCTCTTTAATTAATTGATCATCTACATTAAAATAATCACCCAAACAAATTGCTGACATAACATTTTCAAAATTATAGGAGCCAATAAGGTTTGTTTTAATTATTCGACTGTCAGAATTTTGTTTTAAAGTAAGGGATTTATTAAGGTCAGATTTTTTTTGCCAGCTAATACATAGGAAAGGATCGCATGATAATATATTCCCGATATACGAAGAATGATCTGAACTCCCATAACTTTTTTCTTCCTGTCCAGGATATAATTTGCTCACCTCCTGGCTGTTACTGTTGACAAATAGCTGCCCATTAAAATTAACGAGATAATCAAATAATTCTTTTTTTGCATTTATTATTCCTTCAATAGAGCCAAATCCTTCAATATGTGCATATCCGATATTAGTTATTAATCCTGATGTGGGTTGAGCAATTTCACATAGTTGTTTGATTTCTCCGGAATGATTTGCACCCATTTCAACAATACAAATCTCCGTTTCTTTATTAATGGACAGAAGAGTTAATGGCAAACCAATATGATTGTTAAAATTACCTATAGTTGCAATAGTATTAAATTTTTTCTTTAAAACTGATGCAATAAGTTCTTTTGAAGTAGTTTTTCCATTTGTTCCTGTAATCGCAATAACAGGGATATTAAAAGCTTTTCTATGGAAAGTGGCTAGTTTTTGTAGTGTGTCTAAACAATTATCAACTAAAATGTAGCTTTCATTATGATAATAATTTGCATCATCAATTATCGCATTTGTACAACCATTCTCAATTGCTTTTGAAGCAAATTTATTTCCATTGAAGTTGTCACCTTTCAGTGCAATAAACATTGAATTTTTTGAAACTTTGCGGCTATCAATGCATATTCCTGATGATAAACGAAATATTTTATATATAGCCTGAAGGTCCATATTCATATTGATTTAAAATAATCAGGAAGATCTGAAAATATAAAAAAAACCCCGGAGAAAAATCAACGGGGTTTATTAATTATAAAATACTATTCTTTACTGGGCCCTCCAAGATGTGTCATAGCACATCTGAAACCAAGATCATCTTTTGAAGCCCTTTCGTCAAGATATCTTCTTGTGCCGGGAATCAACCAATATGCCCTGTCTCTCCAGGAACCTCCTTTATATACTCTTGACTGGTCACTTATTCTAGAAAAGATTTCATCTTTCCCCTTTCCTATATGATACATTCTTGAAGTTGTAGAATCGACAACATCTGGATCGTTAAAATTAATACTTGAAGCAAGATCACCATCAAGATAATTTTTATTATTCGACTTAAGATAATTTCGTCTGTTCAGGTTTTCAGCGATAGACATTGCTCTGGTTGGTATGCGTCCTAAACTATCTTTTTCAACTAAATATCCTTCAGAATCTCTTATTTTGGTTTCAAAAACGTTTCCACGAAATGGACGAAACTCTGCAAAATCTTCATATGATAAAGGCCTGTATACATCCATTACCCACTCATTAACATTACCTGACATGTCATAGAGCCCGAAATCATTTGGCCAATATGTTTTCACTGGTGAAGTAATTCCTGCCTTATCATTAAGTGCACCGGAAACACCCATCAAATCACCCCGGCCACGAGTATTGTTAGCCAAAATTTTTCCATAATTCTTTTTGTCGTCATTTCGGATAGTATTACCTCTCCATGGGAATAATCTTCTATCACTAATGTTTTCACCATCAGAAACATTTGACAGAGCCGCAAATTCCCATTCAGCTTCAGTTGGCAAACGATATCTTGGTAATAAGATACCATCCTCCATTCTCGCCTTTCTTTCTTCAACATTTGGATCCAGGTTTGGCAGATTTTTTCTGACTAATCCTTCATATTGACCAGCGAAATAAGCATCAGTATTAAAATTATCACTTCCAGCCTGATTTGGATTAATCTCCAAAATGCCTTTATTAATAAGAATATTCTCGTTTACCCTATCGGTTCTCCATTTACAATATTCATTTGCCTGTAACCAGCTAACACCAACAACGGGATAGTTTGCATAAGCAGGATGGCGTAAATAATAATCAACAAATGGTTCATTATAGGCTAACCTGTCTCTCCATACCAATGTGTCAGGAAGAGCATCTCTATAAACTTTTGAATAAACTCCTGCATCAGAGTTGACAAAAACTCTTTTTAACCAATACAAATATTCCAGATAATCTGTATTTGTAATTTCTGTTTCGTCCATATAAAACGACGAAACAGTTACTCTCCGAGGCGGATTATTCCAATCATATACCAAATCTTCATCAACGCGCCCCATAGTGAAAGTTCCACCTTCAACAAAAACCAGACCAGGCCCGGTTTCCTCATTATAGTTGGTATTTACTTCAAATCCACCATTATTAATATCATTATATTTCCAACCGGTTTTTGAGGAAACATTATTTTTGCTACACGAACTTAATATTACTAATGCCGTAATAAGCGCAGTAAAGCTAATGCTAAGCTTAAATTTCATAATAAACAAAATTAATTTTACTTTACAAACATAACCATTTTATGGAATACTTATTGTATTTAGTACCCAACTTTTTTAACAAATACATAACAATCAAGAATAATAAACAAATATATAATTAATTGAAATAAAAAAGATAAAAAATTATAATATTGTATTCTGATTAGCGTTTGTTATTCCTAATAGAAGGTTTTGTATATATATTAATTATATAATTTATTATTTGATCCGGATTATTTTTATGGAACCAAAATCTGAGAAATTATTTAAAATGAGAAGAAGATTTGCAATAAGTTGTGTAATTGTTATCTTTTTCCTGGGTGGCATTCAAGACGCTCTATCTCAGGTTGACCGTATGGATATTGTTATCGAATGGAAAGAAATAATTAAGGATAAGGATGAAAAATTTCTGAAATCTGATGGGGAAACAAAATATTTTATAAATTTTGAAGGAGCAATTTACCCTGATCATTTTACCTCTCTTCCATTCTTTTCCGGAAAAATTAAATCAAACAATCCTGACAAAGGCTATGAATATTTTGCGGTGATTGAGAATATGGTGTTTGAAGAATTGCCAACCAAAGAATTGGAGATAGTAATGCCTAACGGGCAGTTACAGAAGGAAATAACTGTTGTGTCAAAAATGACTTTCGAAAGGAAAACACCATTTGTTGTTTATAATTTTCTTCCTTTTAGATATAATCAAACTACAGCTAAAACAGAAAAACTTACCAGGTTTTCAATTAGCCTGAAAAAAAGGCTCATAAAACCAGAGCAAACAAATAGAGTGAAAAAGGTAAATAAATATGCAACAACATCAGTTTTATCAACTGGAAAATGGAATAAAATAAGAATTAAAGAATCCGGAATTTACAAATTGACTTATTCTCAATTAATTGATATGGGATTTGATCAACCGGGGTCTATCAGGTTATTTGGTAATGTTTGCTCGTCTTTACCTTTTGTGAGTAATGGAGAAAGAATAGATGATCTTAGAGAAAACAAAATAAAACGAATTGATGGAAATGATGGAAGTTTTGATAATGGTGATTATTTTATTTTCTACGGCCAAAGTCCGGTTAAATGGACATGGAATAGTGATCGTGAATCTTTTGACCATAATATAAATATATATTCTGATTATACTTATTACTTTATTACTGATGAAGCAGGAACTGGATTACGAACATCAATTCTTGAATCGTTGAATGAAGAAGCTGACATTGTTGTAAATTCTTTTAACGATTATTCATTTTATGATAATAATGACACAACTTTTATCAAATCTGGCCGGATATGGTATGGAGAGCACTTTGGCATGGATCTGGACCATTCTTTTGACTTTTCCTTTCCCGGATTAATTAAAACTGAAGAAGTAAAATTAACCAGTAGCATAATATGCCGTACTCCAAGATTAAGCCCAAATTCATCTTTTTTAATAAGCTCGGGAGGCACAAGTATTGAGAACATCGTGTTTAACGGTATAAACATGGACTTTTTTGAAAACCCTTTTGCGTTGTCAAAAACTGAATATTCAAGTTTTAATTCAGATTCAGATGATATAAATATCTCAATTACTTTTAATAAGAGTACCGGTACCTCAGAAGGATGGCTTGATTATCTTACTATGAATGCAAGACGTAATTTGAGAATGAATTCTGATCAGATGTTATTTCGTGATCAAAATTCTGTTGGTATTGATGTGATCAGTGAATTTCAACTCTCGGGAGCCTCAGATGATATTAGGATTTGGGAAATAACTGATCCTACCAGGCCATCTGAGGTGGAAGTTGTGAAAAATGGGGAATTACATAGTTTTAAGTTAAAAACAGAGGTTTTGCGACAATTTATCGCTTTTTCCACAGCAGCTGATAATTATTTGATTCCTGAAATTACCGGGTTAAATCTGGGGGATGTTCCTAATCAGAACTTGCATCAGAAACCCCAGGCTGACATGATTATTATTTATAATAAAGTTTTTGAGGATTATGCCCGAGAGCTGGGTGAGTTTCATAAAAATAATGATGGCCTTTCTGTTGTAACTGTTGATCAGGAAGAAGTTTTCAATGAATTTTCTTCCGGGGGGCCTGATGTTGTTGCAATAAGAGATTTTGTTAAAATGTTCTATGACAGGGCTGTTAATGAAAATGATATGCCAAAATATTTGTTATTATATGGAGATGGATCATATGATAATAAAACAATTTCAAACAGAAATTCTAATTTTATTCTTACCTACCAATCTGAAGAATCACTTGACCCTGTGGATTCTTATGTAACTGACGATTTTTTTGGTTTGCTTGATGATGAAGAGGATTTTGGATACGGGATGCTGGATATCGGTGTAGGAAGGATTCCGGTGAGAGATGCTCAACAGGCTGCTGCAATGAATAAAAAGATATTTCATTATTCTGACAATACTACTTTTGGCGACTGGCGAAACCAAATTAGCTTTGTAGCGGATGATGGAGATGGTAATTTACATATGAGAGATGCAGATGGAATAACACAAAAGATTAATAATAGTAATCCTGAATATAATATTGAAAAGATATATCTTGATGCCTATCAACAGGTTTCAACTTCCGGTGGACAGTTTTACCCGGAAGTAAATACTGCAATTAATCAGAGAATAAAACGAGGAGTTTTAATCTTTAATTATATTGGACATGGAAGTGAACTTGGACTTGCTCATGAGAGAATTTTAGGAATATCTGATATTAAAAAGTGGTCAAACAACAACAAGCTGCCATTGTTTGTGACAGCTACCTGTGAGTTTAGCAGATTCGATGATTATAATGCTGTGTCTGCTGGGGAGTGGGTTTTTTTAAATCAAAATGGAGGAGCAATTGCACTTTTTACAACAACCAGGCTTGCTTTTTCAGCAGGAAATAAAAATTTGAATACAAAGTTTTATGAAAATGTTTTTGAAAAAGATGCAAATGGTGAACCATTCAGATTAGGCGATATTTTAAGACTTACAAAAAACAATTCGGGATGGGATCAGAATAAACTGAATTTTACTCTTCTGGGTGACCCGGCAATAAAGCTAGCTTATCCTGGTTATAAAATAAAAACTTCCTCAATTAATGATAAACAGATAACTGCAATAACTGATACTTTAAAGGCTTTTAGCCTGGTAACAGTTGCCGGATATATTGAGAACAAAAACGGAGAAAAATTTAATGAGTTTAACGGGATTGTATATCCAACTGTTTATGATAAATCAGTTACAACGAATAATTTAAGTAATGATGGTACTCCAATAATGCATTTTGATGTAATGAATAGTATCATTTATAAAGGAAAGGCAAGTATTATTAATGGGGAATTTTCATTTTCATTTATCGTCCCTAAAGATATTTCATATAAGTATGGCTTTGGTAAACTTAGTTATTACGCCGATAATTCAGAAGTTGATGCATCAGGAATGGAAAATAGATTTATTATTGGCGGATCAATGGGCTTGTCTCAAACCGATAATGAAGGGCCTGAAATAGAACTTTATATGAATGATAATAATTTTGTTTTTGGAGGAACAACCGACGAAAATCCTAGTTTGTTTGCAATGGTTTCTGATACTAACGGAATAAATACAACTAATGGTGTTGGACACGATATCACTGCCATTTTGGATGATAATACAAAGCAAACATTTCTTCTTAATGATTTTTATGAGGCAGGTTTAAATGATTATAAAAAAGGGACTGTGAAATTCCCTTTATCTGAACTGGAAACTGGATCTCATAATCTGAAGTTTAAAGTATGGGATACATTTAATAATTCTTCAGAAGATTATATTGAATTTATTGTTGCAGGATCTGAAGAAATGGTTATAAAACACCTTCTAAATTATCCTAATCCTTTTACAACAAAAACCTCATTTTATTTCGAGCATAACAGAGCAAATCAGGACCTGGATGTCCTTATTCAGGTAATTACAATAAGCGGGAAATTAGTTAAGTCTATTGAGTTTTTGTCGGCTCTGGGCACACAGGTAAATAGTGATTCTTATAGAATAGGACCAATTGAATGGGATGGATTAGATGATTATGGTGATCCGATCGGAAGAGGAACATATATTTATCGTGTTAAAGTGAGCGACAATAATGGAGATATAGTTGAAAAATATCAAAAATTGGTAGTTTTGAAATAATATTTTGGCAGAACAATATTTTGTCTGGTTTATTAGTTTAATAATATTAATTATCTTTGTGGCTTATTTATAAAAATATGGTTAAAATGCGTGAGTATTGTAAGGTCTTTTTATTAGTTATTGTTTTGATGTTAGTTTTTGATAATTCCTTTGGTCAAAATTCAAACACTGTTATTGGAAAAGATAATCCAAATGCAATAACCTCTGCCGCAACATTTTTAATGATTGGCCCGGATTCTCGGGCAGGTGGTATGGGTGAAGCTGGTGTTGCTACTTCACCAGGACCAAATTCAATGCATTGGAATCCGGCAAAATATGCCTTTATTGATGGTGATATGGGTATTTCGATATCTTACACACCTTGGTTAAGAAATTTAGGCATTTATGATATTAATCTGGCTTATATTTCTGGATATAAAAGAATTGATGACCAACAAGTGATAGGTATGTCAATGGTGTATTTTTCATTAGGTGAGATAATTTTCACTAATGATACTGGAAATGAAATAGCTAAAAAGAATCCGAATGAGTTTGCAATTGATGCTGCATATTCAAGGGCATTTTCTGACAGATTCTCTGGTAGTCTTGCTTTTAGATTTATTTATTCAAATATAACCGGTGGTGCCGGAGCTTATGTAGGTGGAGTGGAATCTCATCCTGGAAAAGCAATAGGGGCAGATGTCTCTTTATTTTATATGAATCCGGACTTATATCTTTCCGGAAAAAATTCGACTCTTTCATTTGGACTTAATATTTCAAATATAGGATCAAAAATATCTTATACTTCAAATGCGGATAAAGATTTTATTCCGGCAAATTTGCGACTTGGAGGTGCTTTGAAAATTGATTTTGATGAGCATAATTCCCTGGCTTTTGCAACCGACTTAAATAAGGCACTGGTCCCAACCCCGCCAATTTATTTTATGGATTCTTTAGATAGTCAAGGCAATCAGGTTGTTGAGTTTGGTTATGACCCTAATGTTTCGTCTACCGTTGCTTTGTTCAGATCCTTTTTTGATGCTCCCGGAGTTTTAAATAATGATGGAAGCAGAAATGTTGCCAAGGAAGAATTTCGTGAAATTCAATATTCAATAGGGATGGAGTATTGGTATTCTAACCAGTTTGCAATAAGAGGTGGATATTTTCATGAACACGGAACAAAAGGTAACAGGAAATTTTTCACTGTTGGAATAGGATTAAAACTTAATGTTTTCGGGTTGGATTTTTCATACCTTATTCCTGTAAATCAGAATAATCCACTTGCTAATACAGTAAGGTTCTCCATTAATTTTGATATGGCAAGTTTATCTAATTAATATTTATTATGATTCCCAGAGTTGGTATTGGATATGATGTTCATAAGCTGGGGAAAGATAGAAATCTTTGCATTGGAGGAATAATAATTCCACATAATAAAGGTTGTATTGCTCACTCTGACGGAGATGTTCTGATACATGCAATATGTGATGCGCTGTTAGGAGCTGCGGGAAAAAGAGATATTGGGATACATTTTCCGGATACATCTGAAAAGTATAAAGATATTGACAGTAAAATTTTATTGAAAAAAGTTAATGAGCTGATCAAAAAGGAAGATTTCAAAATAGGAAATATTGATTCAGTTATATGTCTCGAAAAACCGAAAATTAAAGAATATATTCCGGAAATGATAAACACTCTTGCAACTTTGCTTGAAATTTCACCTGAACAAATAGCCATTAAACCTACAACAACAGAAACACTTGGTTTTATAGGAGCCGAACAGGGGATTTCAGCTTATGCTACTGTACTAATCTTCAAATAATTTGTCAATATAATCCTCATTTGTAATGTTAGGGATGGTAACATCCAATAAAGAATCTTTCTCCATTGCACGTTTTATTGCAAATATTGCACTCTTATTTCTTGCCCAGCTTCTTCTGGATATACCATTATTCACATCCCAGCCAAGCATTAATTTTAACCTTCTGTCAGCATCATCACTTCCATCAAGCAACATACCAAATCCTCCATTTATTGCCTCACCCCATCCAACTCCGCCACCATTATGAATTGAAACCCATGTGGCTCCACGAAATGAATCTCCAATAACATTTTGAATAGCCATATCGGCAGTAAACATCGAACCATCATATATATTTGAGGTTTCTCTGAATGGAGAATCAGTGCCGGAAACGTCATGATGATCCCTGCCAAGAACCACAGGAGCAGAAATTTCACCTGAAGATATTGCTTTATTAAATGCCTCGGCAATTTTGATTCTACCTTCACAATCGGCATATAATATTCTTGCCTGTGATCCAACTACCAGGTTATTTCGTCCAGCTTCTTTAATCCATAAAATATTGTCGTTAAGTTGGCCTTTAATTTCATCGGGGGCAGTTTTCGCAATATTTTCAAGCACTTCAGCAGCGATTTTATCTGTTAATTCAAGATCTTTTGGATTGGATGATGTGCAAACCCATCTGAATGGCCCGAATCCATAATCAAAAAATAAGGGGCCCATAATATCTTGTACGTAAGATGGGTATATGTAATTATTATCATCTTTGAATACTTCTGCACCAGCTCGGCCCGCTTCTAACAGAAATGCATTACCATAATCCCAGAAATACATTCCACGCTTAGTAAGAATATTTATAGCTTTAACCTGCCGTCTTAAACTTTTCTGTACTTTTTCCTTGAATTTATCTGGATTCTCAGACATCATAATATTTGATTCCTCAAAACTCATTCCTGCCGGATAATATCCACCTGCCCAGGGATTATGTAAAGATGTTTGATCTGAACCTAGATCTACATTGATATTTTCTTCTACAAACTTTTCCCAAAGATCAACAACATTACCATGATAAGCCAGTGAAACAGCTTCCTCTTTTAATACCGCTCTCCTGATTCTGGGGATAAGTTCATCCAGGTCGTTATAAACTTCATCTATCCAGTTTTGTGAATGCCGAGTTTGTACAGCTCTTTCATTAACTTCTGCAATAACACTCACTGCTCCGGCAATAACACCAGCTTTGGGTTGAGCACCCGACATGCCTCCAAGGCCTGATGTGACAAAAAGTTTTCCCCGCAGATCAGAAATTCTTCGGCCTGCTATCATCCTTCCTGCATTTAATACTGTAATGGTTGTACCATGCACAATTCCCTGAGGCCCTATATACATAAATGAGCCGGCAGTCATTTGACCATATTGTGAAACACCTAATGCATTAAACTTTTCCCAATGATCCTGACTGGAATAATTCGGTATTACCATTCCATTCGTAACAACAACACGTGGGGCATTCTCATGTGAGGGAAATAATCCCATTGGATGGCCGGAATATAATATCAGTGTTTGTTTATTAGTCATTTCAGCAAGGTATTTCATGCAAAGAAGATATTGTGCCCAGTTTTGAAATACTGCACCATTTCCACCATAAGTAATAAGTTCATGTGGATGTTGGGCTACAATATCATCTAAATTGTTACTTACCATTAGCATTATCGCTGCTGCTTGTTTTGATTTGTGCGGAAAATCATTGATGCTCCTGGCATAGATTTTATAATCAGGACGGAATCTATACATGTAAATTCGGCCATATTTTTCAAGTTCACTAAGAAATTCCGGGCCAAGTTCTTTGTGGTATCTATTGTCAAAATATCTCAATGCATTTTTTAATGCCAGTTTTTTTTCTTCTTTTGAAAGAATATCTTTCCTTTTAGGCGCATGGTTTATTGCTGTTTCATATTCTTTAAACTCCGGTAAAACTTCCGGTATACCATTAAGTACACTTTGTTTGAATTCTTCAGTAGTCATATGCAATAAAATAATTTTGAATTACAAAATTACCATTTTAAATAAGAGTAAATTTAGAAAAAGAACATTTTTCAATCCTTTTTTTTAAACATATTTGCAGGAAAATGCCAGACTGGCAGTAAAAAGCAATAACAGGCAAATGCCAGATATTAGAATTATTGAATTTTTTTTATTATCAGGGAGTAATTAAATCATGTTTCACTTGTATAAGGTGATATAACAAAAATTGCGCTTTTAAGCTGTAATTGTTAATGTTAGCTTATTTTTGTATGTTGTAAAATTGAAATTTATGAATGATTAATTAAGCTGTTTTTAATATAATGCTTAATTTTATTTAATTACACAGTGTTTAATAATTTTATGGTATTCTTTTTGTGTAGCTTAAATAACGAATTTTGACATAATTAATTACTTAATATCTAATACAATGAAAAAGAAATGGATTATTATTGCAGTTGTTGTTTTAGTTATATTGCTTCTTTTTTCCTCAGTAAAGGGCACATATAACAATATGGTTACAAAAAGTGAATCCGTGAGCAAACAATGGGCTGATGTTGAAAATCAATATCAACGTCGTGCAGATCTTATTCCAAATTTGGTTAGTACTGTAAAAGGTTATGCCAGCCATGAACAGGAAACATTAACCGGAGTAATTGAGGCTAGAAATCAAGCCACAAAGGTTAATATTAATCCAGAACAAATGAATGCAGCAAGTTTACAACAATTCCAGGAAGCACAATCCGGGCTATCTTCAGCACTTTCACGGTTAATGGTGGTTGTTGAGAGATATCCCGACTTGAAAGCCAACGAGAATTTTAAAGATCTGCAGTCTCAACTTGAGGGAACGGAAAACAGAATAGCCACTGAAAGAAGAAGATTCAACGAATCAGCGAGAGATTATAATACTTTCATTAAACAATTTCCCAAGAATATTTACGCCTCCATATTTAATTTTGATGAGAAAGTATATTTTGAAGCTGAAAAAGCATCAAAAGAGGTTCCAAAAGTAGAATTTTAAGAATTTTTATTATGAGTATAGCTGCCAATTTCTTCACTACTGAAGAAAAATTTCAGATAACCAAAGCGATTAAAGAAGCTGAGTTAAATACTTCAGGTGAGATACGTGTTCACATAGAAGGAAGCACCAAGGATAATGTTCTCGATAGAGCCTCTTTCATTTTCAAAAAACTTAATATTCATAAAACACAACTTAGAAATGGAGTGTTGTTTTATATAGCCATAAAGGATAAAAATTTTGCCATTTTAGGTGATGGTGGAATAAATGCCATTGTTCCTGAGAATTTTTGGGAGGAGATTAAAAATTCTATGCAGATGAGTTTTAAAGAGGGTAAATTTGCAGAAGGGCTTATTAACGGAATCTTAAAAAGTGGTGAACAATTAAAAACTCACTTCCCTTATCAAAAAGATGATGTTAATGAACTTTCTGATGATATCAGTTTTGGTGAAAATTAAAAAAATTAATAATCAATTTTCAACATAAAATAATGAAAAGATTAGTACTTATATTAACTGTTCTTATTAGCATAAACGGGATGAATTCATTTGCTCAGAATGATTTTCCGGAACCAATGCAACCCCCAAGAATGGTAAATGATTTTGTAGGCTTTCTTAATGCCAATGAAATACGTAACCTTGAACAAAAGCTCAGGGCATTTGACACACAAACATCTAACCAAATATCTATTGTTATAGTAAAAAGTCTTAATGGTTATGAACCCAATGATTATGCAACCCGTTTAGCTACGAAATGGGGGATAGGGAGTAAGGGTAAAGATAATGGTGTATTGATACTAGTTAAACCAAAAACTGCAAGTTCAAAAGGAGAAGTTTATATTACTCCCGGTTACGGACTTGAGGGTGCCGTTACTGATGTTGCTTCAAGAAGAATTGTTGCCAACGAAATTCTTCCATATTTTCAAAGATCGCAATTTTACAATGGACTGAATCAGGCAACAAATACTCTTATAGCCATAACAAGAGGTGAATATACATCTGATCAATATGTGAAATCAAGTCCGGCCAGAAAAAGTAAAAAAGGAACCGGTTTCTATGGTATTATACCATTATTAATATTAATAACCTTTATTGGACGATCCAGAGGATCAAAACATTCTTCTGTTGGAAGAAGTTTACCTTTCTGGCTCTTACTTGGTATGATGGGCTCGGGACATAGCCGCGGCAGTGGTTTTAGTGACTTCTCTTCAGGAAGTGGCGGTTTTGGTGGCGGTGGTTTCGGTGGTTTTGGAGGAGGTGGCTTCGGTGGAGGAGGTGCTGGTGGTAGCTGGTAATTATTTAAACCTGTTTAAGCCTGTTTTTGCATTTTTCTCAATGCCAAAACTGAATTGATAATTATTAAGGTTAAGACATTTTTCATAATACTCCTTTGCAAGAATTTTACTACCCTCTTTTTCGTAAATGTATGCAAGATTAAGAGCTGAATTTGGAACAAAATATTTTTTGAGGATATCAGACATTTCTAAAACTTTCAAATAATATTCTTTGGCATTAGTAATATTCTTTTGCTTATGATATACTCTGGCAAGCCTGTAATAATATTCCCCTTTTTTATCAGTGTCTTGAGCTAAAAATATATCTTTATTATCTATAAGAAGTTTCTTAGCTAAATCGTAATAACCACCATCGAAATAAATCCTGGCTTTAAGCAATATCGGATCATATTTTGAAGTTTTTAATTCATCCCTGGCTTGTTTATCTGTTTCAATAAAAGAATTTCCTTTAGTAATAGCTGAATTTTTACATTCTTCGAAAGAATCTAAATCATTTGTCAGAAAATAATACCATGATAGTTTCTGGTAACTTGCTGGAATATAATTCATTCCTTCATAATTGTGAAGAAATTTGTTAAATGAACTAATGGTTTTTTTATCAAGTTTATACAAATATGATCTTCCAAGAAGGTATTCAAAAAACCACATCCTGTATTCATTCAAAGAGGGTTTATATCCCTCAAGTGTTTTAATTGCTTTGTCGGTATAGCCTGATTTTAATGCAAACAGTGAATAAGTATACCTGACAAGAGGGTTGTTAAGGTCAAGATTTTGAATGTTAGATATAAATCCATAAGCATTATCAGAATTATCTGAAAAATCGTGCAGCGAAAATCCTTTAATAAGTATGCCTTCAACAGATAAGAATTCTTTATTGAGAGTATATGTATAAAATTGGTCTATTTTTTTTAATCCTGTATTTATATCTCCTGAGAACCCAATAAGCTTTGTAAACCATTTATAATTATCAGGAACTGAACCCATAAACAGGTTTAATACACCATCAAGCTTTTTATTTAAAATAAAACCCGGAAATTTTTCAATATTTTTTTTGATATGTTTTAGTGAAGAAATTAAATCGAAAGAAGCGGCTACCATTGAATTTGAATTGATCTTTATAAGAGCGGAATGGAAGTACATTTCCGAAATACAATAGAGATAATATGGAGAATTATTATCACTTTTTTTTATCTCACGGATTCTCGATGAAAAATTCTTATTGTACAGATTTATATCAGATTCCTTCTGGCTCACAAGAATTTTTATGCAATCCAGATAGTCTTCAAGATAATAACATATAGCATTATCGGAGTTTTGATTTTTTTCATATTTGATAATATCTTCAGCATCAGAAAATTGCAATTGAAAGATTTTAGTATAAGCTTTTTTGCAATTCTGATTAAAATCAATTTGGGCAAAAAGTATATTTGGAATTAAAAGAGAAAAAAAAGATATTGATAAAAGCCGGATCATTTTAATCTTCAGTATCATCGATGTTTTCATCGACTAATATTCTACCGCAATATTCACAAACAATGATTTTTTTTCTGGAAGCAATATCTAATTGTCTTTGTGGAGGTATCTTATTAAAGCATCCACCACATGCATTTCTTTGAACAGTAACAACTGCTAGACCATTTCTTGCATTTTTCCTTATTCTTTTATATGCAGATGAGAGTCTTTCTTCAATACGATCAAGTACTTCATTAGATTTTCCAGATAAGTCATCCTCTTCCTTTTTCGTATCTAATATTATTTCGTCTAATTCAGATTTTTTTATATTAAGGTCACTTTGTCTTTCTTCGAAAATAATTTTTGCATCACTTGCAAGTGATTGTTTATCAGCAAGCAAGGACATGGATTCTTTAATCTTTTTTTCGGAAAGCTGTATTTCGAGTGACTGAAATTCTATTTCTTTCGACAATGAATCAAATTCTCTGTTGTTTCTTACGTTATCTTGTTGAGATTCATACTTTTTAATTAGAGTTTCAGAATCTTTAATTTCGTTTTTCCTTTTTGAGATGGAAGATTCGAGATCAATTATTTCATTGTTATAATTGCTTATTCTTGTTTCCAATCCGGCCAGTTCGTCCTCAAGGTCCTGAACTTCGAGAGGTAATTCACCTCTTAACACACGAATTTTATCAACCTCAGAATCAACCTTTTGAAGTTCAAACAAGGCTTTTAACTTGTCCTCAACAGTAAGATCAGTAGTATCAGTTTTCTTAACTTTTTTTGTGGCCATCTTATTATAAATAATTTATTGGATTTGAACTATATTTTGACAAATGAAGCGCAAAGTTAGGAATTTTTTTTGTAAGTATATCATAAAAAATCTCCATGGCTACCTGCTCACTTTCAAAATGTCCGATATCGGCAATGAGTATTTTGTTATCAGCCTCAAAGAACTGGTGGTATTTATAATCGCCGGTAACAAAAATATCGGCACCTTCTGAAATTGCATTTTGTAAAAGAAAGCTACCACTTCCACCGCAAACAGCGACTTTTCTAATCTTTTTGCCGAGAGTTTTTGAATATCTTATTCCATCTGCATTAAATAATTTCTGTAATTTCTTCAGGAAATCATTTTCGTCAATTTCTTCTTTTAAATAACCAATCATACCAAATCCGGCAGCCTCATATTTATTATCAATAGAATAGATATCATAGGCAGGTTCTTCATATGGATGTGATTCAATTATAGCATTAATCAGGCTGTTTTGTTGGTGAGCTAAAAATATGGTTTCAATTCTAATCTCCTTTTCGAAATTTATTTGTCCTTTTTCACCAACAAAAGGTTTAGTATTCTTCCCGCCAAAAAAGCTTCCTCTTCCTTCAATATTAAAACTACATGAATTATAATCGCCAATATTTCCTGCTCCGGCATTAAAAATAGCCTGACGCACTTTTTCATCATGACTTTCCGGTACGAATACAACAAGTTTTTTCAGTATATTCTCTTTAGGAGCTAAACATTTACATTGCTGCAATTCTAATTTTTCACAAAGCTTTGAACTTATTCCTCCTTTAACGCTATCGAGATTTGTATGTGCAGAATATATAGCAATATCATTTTTTATTGCTTTAATTAATATTCTTTCCATATAAGTTTTTCCTGTAATCTTTTTTATCCCTTCCAATAATAAAGGATGATGAGTAATTACCACATCAGCTTTTAATTTAATAGCCTCGTCAATAAGCTCTTCAGTTACATCAAATCCTATAAGGCCCTTTTTTACAGCATTTTCTGTATTTCCTACAATTAGTCCTGAATTATCAAATGATTCCTGAAACGGAAGAGGAGCATACTGCTCAATACAGGATATGAGGTCTTTTAATTTCATAAACCGACAATTAAAATTTGAATAAAAAATCAGAGTGAATCTCGGATTTCAATAAGCATTCCCCGTATATTTTTCAGAGATTGAACAATCTCAAAGTTTCCTTCAACATTATCCTTATTTTCTTTAAGTTTTTTTTGGGCGCCTTTTAAGGTCATCCCCTTTTCTTTTACCAGATGAAAAATAATGTGAAAATTATCTACATCTCTTTTTGTGAAAAGGCGGTTTCCTTTTTTGTTTTTCTTGGGTTTTATAATATCAAATTCCTTTTCCCAGAACCTGATAAGCGAGGTGTTTACACTAAACATTCTTGCAACTTCTCCAATGCTGTAAAAAAGTTTTTCTATTTCTTTTTCTTTGTATGGCACAGGATTATATATTTATTTTTATTTAAGAAAAACTATATAGAATGTTTAAATATTAGTCAAATGATTTGGTTATTTGTTTTGATCTTGCTACGATTAAATCAAACTCATCCGGAGTCATATCATGAAAAATGAATCCCAATGGATCAACGGGTCGATTATTTACATGTACTTCATAGTGCAGATGGACTCCACTTGATAAACCAGTCCTTCCCATATTTCCAATATGTTGTCCTCTAATAACTTTATCGCCTTTTTTAACCACAACTTTACTTAGATGTCCATATAGAGTTTTATAACCATAACCGTGATCAATTAAAATGTATGTCCCATAATCAGTTTTCGACCATGGTTTTACTTCAATACTTATAATTTTTCCATTTGCAGTGGCTAGTATTGGAGTTTTTACTGATCCGGCAAAATCTTGCCCTTCATGTTTCCTGGCATATCCTAATAAACTATTCCAACGGCTTTTTGAAAAACCAGCTCCAACCTTATCAATAATTGTTTTAATATTATCAATTTTTATTGGACTAATACAGGGTGTGCAAGCAAGCCTTTCTGCATTTATTCGGGCTAAATTATAAATTTCGTCATAAGATTCTGACTGAACTTTTGCTTTGTTTAATAAAATATCGAGTTTTCTGGCACTTTCAATAATAATATCCGAGTTATTAAAACCTGATAATTCAGCATATCGATTGGCACCACCAAAACCTGCCTGGCGCTGTTCATCTGAAATTTGTTCAGCCCCGAATATATTTCTGTAAAGATCATCGTCTCTGTCTTCCAAATTTTTAAGACCATCTTCAACTAAATCCATTTTCTCTTTAAGAATATTATGCTGAGATAATAATTGTTGGTTTTCTCTTTTTAGAACCCTGTCTTTAGGGAGATCAATAAGAAAAGATAATGCAAAAATTATTATAAAGGAGGCCAGAAAACAACTGCCAAATATTATAAGAAATCTGTTAAGCTTTCTTTTGAAGCTTAATTGTATTTTTTCATAATTAAGTGACTCAGGATTATACCTATACTTGCTCTTTGGCATATAATTGATACTTTTATATTCAAAAAATTAACTATACTCCGCAAAATTAGGGAAATAATCTAACTTTGCAACATAATAAAAACGGAATTTATAAAATAATATTAAAGAAATATGCAATCAAACCAGATTAGAAAATTCTTTTTGGATTATTTTGAATCAAATCAGCATAAAATTATTCATTCTGCACCAATGGTTGTTAAAAACGATCCTACACTTATGTTTGTTAATGCAGGGATGAATCAATTCAAGAATTATTTTCTGGGAAACAAAAAATCAGCAGATCCCAGGATTGCAAATTCACAGAAATGTTTGCGCGTTTCAGGTAAGCATAATGATCTGGAAGAAGTAGGGAGGGATACATACCATCATACTATGTTTGAGATGCTTGGCAACTGGTCGTTTGGCGATTATTTTAAAAAAGAGGCAATTGATATGGCATGGGATCTTCTTGTAACAAAATTAGGAATAGACCCGGATAGATTATATGCTACAATTTTTGAAGGAAGTGAGGATGATGGAATAGCAGAAGATGGGGAAGCAAAAAAGTTTTGGTTAAAATACCTCGATAAGGATAGAATATTAAATGGATCGAAAAAGGATAATTTTTGGGAAATGGGTGATACCGGGCCATGCGGGCCTTGTTCTGAAATACATATTGACATAAGAGATGAGAAGGAAAGGAAAAAGCTTGATGGAAAAGAGCTTATTAATAAAGATCATCCACTTGTTATAGAGATTTGGAATCTGGTTTTCATTCAATATAACAGGAAATCAAACAAAGAGCTGGAATCTCTTCCTGAGAAACATGTTGATACCGGCTTGGGTTTTGAACGTTTGTGTATGGTGCTTCAAAATAAAAAATCAAATTATGATACTGACGTTTTTCAACCTCTGCTTAAAGAAATCTCAAAAATAGCAGGAATTGATTACGGGAATGAAGAAAAAACTGATATTGCAATGAGGGTTATTGCCGATCATTTAAGGGCAATAAGCTTTTCAATAGCCGACGGACAATTACCGTCAAATACAGGTGCCGGATATGTAATTAGACGAATTTTAAGAAGAGCTGTAAGATACGGATATACTTTTCTTGATATGAAAGAGGCATTTTTTGGAAAATTACTGCCTGTACTTATCCAAACTATGGGTGAAGCATATCCAGAATTAAAAAAACAGAAAGATCTTATAAATAAGGTTATTACAGAAGAAGAAAATGCCTTTCTAAGAACTCTTGAAACGGGGATAAAACTTTTAGATAAGATTATTAAAAAGGCAAAAGATAATAAAATAAATCAAATTGAAGGTAAAGTAGTTTTTGAATTATATGACACATACGGATTTCCATATGACTTGACTCAACTTATACTTTTTGAACATAAACTAGATATCAATAAGAAGAATTTTGATATTGAACTCGAAGCTCAGAAAAACAGATCAAGATCGGCAGCTTCCACTGAAACAGGTGATTGGAATATTATTCTTGAGAACAAGGATGAGGATTTCATAGGCTATGATAATACTGAAGCAAAAGTTAAAATTACACGGTACAGAAAAGTAAAAGTTAAAAACAAGATATTTTATCAACTTGTTTTTGATAAATCGCCTTTTTATCCTGAAGGAGGAGGACAGGTAGGGGATAAAGGATATATTAAGAATGAAAAAGAAAAAATCATTATTACTGATACAAAAAAAGAAAATGATCTGATAGTTCATTTTTGTTCAAGATTACCATCAGATCCTTCTTCAGAATTTCTGGCATTAGTTGATAATGATATTAGAGAAAAAACAGCTGTTCATCATTCTGTTACTCATTTGCTTCATCAGACCTTAAGAGAAGTATTAGGGAATCATATTGAACAAAAAGGTTCGCTTGTGGCTGAAGATCATATGCGTTTTGATTTTTCACATTTTCAAAAGATTTCATCTGAAGAGATTGAAAAAATAGAAGAAAGTGTTAACGAAAAAATAAGAGCAAACATTATTCTTGAAGATTTCAGAAATATTCAGCTCAAAGAAGCAAATGAAATGGGTGCTATTGCTTTGTTTGGTGAAAAATACGGGGAGCAGGTAAGAGTTATTAAGTTTGGAAACTCAATTGAACTATGCGGAGGAACACATATTTCTGCAACCGGTAAAATAGGATTATTTAAAATTGTTTCTGAAAGTTCCATTGCCTCAGGCATCAGAAGGATAGAAGCTTTTGCAGGTATTAATGCAATTAAATATGTGTGGCAACAACTAAATATTCTAAATGATATCACTGAAATATGTAAGTTCCCAAAAGATATCAAACAAACTGTTAAGGGAATTATTAATGAAAATGTTAGGTTAAAAAAAGAACTTACTGCATTTGATAAAGAGAGGTTAAAATCGCTTAGGAAGTTTTTGCTTGAACAAGCAGTACATAAAAATGGAATGAATATTATTGCATTAAAAATTGATGCTAAAAGCCCTGATGAGTTAAAAGAATTGTCATTTCAGTTAAAAACTGAGCTGGAAAAATACCTTGTTATTTTGGGTGCTGAGATAAACAACAAAGCAAGCCTTAGTATTATGATTGATGAAAAGTTGGTTAAAGAAAAAGGAATTGATGCAAACAAGCTTATCAGAGAGGTGTCGGGAGAGATTAAAGGCGGAGGTGGAGGCCAGCCATTTTTTGCAACAGCCGGAGGTAAGAATCCTGAAGGAATTGATGCAGCTATCAATAAAGCATTAAAATTATTAGACTGATAAATTCTGTGTTTTCTGAGCTTTTTGAAGGGCTATTCAAAATAGTATTTCAATATTTATGACCTGCTGATAGTTCTTAGCTATTTTTTATTATTTTTATTTTTTTAATTCATAATTATGGCTGTATCAAGGATATTTGACCTTTTGGATAATTATGATAATTTCCCGGATGTGAAGATAGCATTTGCCGAAAAGTTGGATGGGAAATGGGAAATGTACAGCCCGCAACAATATAAAGAAACTTCCATACATTTCGCAATTGGTTTACTTGCCCTGGGAGTAAAAAAAGGTGATAAGATAGCATCGATTTCAATAAATTGTCCTCAATGGAATTTCATAGATATGGGTATTGCTTTAATTGGGGCAATTCATGTTCCATTGTATCCCTCATTTAGCGACAAAGAATTAAAATATGTGTTAAGCCATGCAGAGCCGGTATTGCTTCTTGTATCTGATTCTCAAATTTTTGAACCGGTTAAGTCAGCTATTAGTGATGTTCTGACATTAAAAAATATTTATACTTTTATGGAGGTTGCCGGATTAAAAAACTGGGAAATAATTATTAAGCTGGGAGAGAGTGAAAAGGAATTGTATTTCAATAAGTTGCAAAGTGTAATGAAGGAAATAAAACCGGATGATTTAGCAACTATTATATATACATCAGGAACAACAGGCATATCAAAAGGAGTAATGCTCAGTCATGATAATCTGATAACAAATGCAATTGCAGTTGCCAGGCGTCAGCATTTAAAAACAGGAGCGGAAATTTTAAGTTTTCTCCCACTTTGCCACGTGTATGAACGTATGATTAATTATCAGTACCAATATCTTGGAATCTCTCTTTATTATGCTGAGAATATGAATATGATTGCTGATAATCTTAAGGAATTGAAGCTTGATGGTTTTACAGCTGTACCAAGAATATTTGAAAAGATTTATGAGAAATTGGTGATCGAAGGGAGAAAATTATCATGGTTTCCACGACAGATTTTTTTTAGGGCTCTTAATCTTGCATTAGAATATAAGATAAATGGGAATACGTTTTTTTATAATATACAGCATAAATTATTCGATAAACTTGTTTATTCAAAATGGAGAAATGCATTGGGCGGAAAAATTAGCTGTGCCGGAGTTGGAGGAGCTGCCTGCAGACCAAATTTAATTCGTTTGTTTTGGGCTGCCGGAATACCTGTTTATGAGGGATATGGGCTTACTGAAACTTCTCCCATTATTTCAGTAAATTATGGTAAGCCTGAATCAAGCCATCTCAATAAAACTTTAAAAATTGGATCGACAGGAAAAATTCTTGAAAATGTTAAGGTTAAAATTGGAGATGATGGTGAAATTCTTGTTAAAGGTCCTAATGTGATGAAGGGATATTATAAGGATACTGAAAAATCAAAAAGTGTTTTTGATGAAAACGGATGGTTCAGAACAGGTGATATTGGATTAATCGATAATGAAGGATTTTTAGTTATAACCGGGAGAAAGAAAGATTTGTTTAAAACCTCATGGGGTAAATATATTGCACCTCAGTACATAGAATATATTTTCAGAAAATCATTTTTAATAGGCCATATTATGGTAATAGGGGAGAACAGAAAATTTACCTCAGCAGTTATAAGTCCTGATTTTCAACATCTTTACGATTGGTGCAGGCAGCATAACATTAATTATGAAAATAATATTGATTTAATAAATATTCCGCGTATCTTGGCATTATATAGTAAAGAGATCAGTATTATTAATAAAACTCTCGGCAGATCAGAAAGGATTAAAACCTTTAGGCTTGTAAGCGAATTATGGTCGCCGGAAACCGGTGAACTTACACCAACACAAAAGTTGAAAAGGAAAAATATTTTTGAGAAATATTCAGATCTGATTGAAAAAATGTATTCCCAGATCTAAAAGAAAACTATAATAATAATTAACAATATAGGAAAATGGAAATAAAAAGAACCTTTGATATTTTGGATCGCTACAAAACTGTTAATAAGAGAGAAGTAGCTCTATGCGGAAAGAAAAATGGTGAATGGCACTCGTTTAGTTCAGACGAGTATATAGAAATTTCAAATTATGTTAGTTATGGCCTATTGGAGTTGGGTCTGAAAAAAGGCGATAAAATAGCCACTGTTTCAAATAACCGCCCTGAATGGAACTTTATTGATATGGGAATGTCTCAAATAGGAGTAGTTCATGTTCCGGTGTATCCAACCCTAAGTGAGGAGGAATATACTCATATATTTAAACATTCAGGTGTAAAACTTTTAGTATTATCAGATAATAAATTATATAAAACGCTTAAACCTGTTGCAGATAAAATACCTGCTATAAAACATATTTATTCATTTAATGAAATTGATGGTTTAGATAATTTTAATCAAATTATTGATCTTGGAAAAGAGAATCAACAAAAATATTCTGAGGAGGTCGAAAAAATAAAAGCCTCAATCCATCCGGACGATATGGTTTCAATAATTTATACATCAGGGACAACAGGTTTGTCGAAAGGAGTAATGTTATCGCATAATAATTTCATTAGTAATGTAATGTCGGCTATGCCGGTTGTTCCATTAGATCCTCACGATAAAGCACTTAGTTTTCTACCACTTTGCCATGTATTTGAAAGGATGGTATGTTATTTATACCAGTACATTGGAATAAATATTTATTATGCTGAAAATATGGGAACAATAGGCCGGGACCTTAAGGAACTTAAAGTCCATGTTTTTGTGTCTGTTCCGCGATTGTTAGAATCTGTATTTGATAAGATAATTGCTAAAGGTAAGGATCTGAAGGGGATAAAGAAGAGTCTGTTTTTCTGGGCTGTAAATCTTGGATTGAGATATGAGCATAATCGTGAAAACGGCTGGTTTTATGAACTGCAGTTAAAAATAGCCAACAAGTTAATATTTGATAAATGGAGAGATGCCCTGGGAGGCAATATTAAGCTTGTTGTTTCGGGAGGCGCTGCACTTCAACCCAGGCTTGCGAGGGTTTTTTGGGCAGCAGGAATTATAGCAATGGAAGGTTATGGTTTAACAGAAACCTCTCCGGTTGTTGCGGTTAATTACAATCATTATCCAAAAGCAAAATTTGGGACTGTAGGACCGATTGTTGACAATGTAGAAGTGAAAATTGCTGATGATGGAGAAATATTGGTTAAAGGACCTAATATTATGTTGGGTTATTATAATGACAAGGAAAAAACTGATGAAGTAATTGATAAGGATGGATGGTTCCATACTGGTGATGTTGGTGAGATAGTTGAAGGGAAATTTCTTAAGATAACAGACAGGAAAAAAGAAATTTTTAAAAATTCTGCAGGTAAGTATATTGCTCCACAAGTTATTGAAAACAAATTTAAAGAATCGTTTTTTATAGAACAGATAATCGTGGTGGGAGAGAATCAGAAATTTGCCAGTGCGATAATTACACCAAATGTTTCATTTTTGCATGATTATTCCGCCAGGAAAAAAATTCACTATCGTGATAATAAGGAACTTATAAAAAACCCTATTATTATTGCCAGAATGCAGAAGGAAGTAGATATAATAAATAAAACACTTGGTTTTGCAGAACAAATTAAAAGATTTCGCCTGGTAAGTGAAGAATGGTCAACTGATACAGGTGAGCTTTCGCCAACTCTTAAATTAAAAAGAAAATTTATTACTGAAAAATATTCTGATGTACTTGAAGAGATTTATTCAGTAGGCCACGATAATATTGGTAAAGAATAAGGATAAGTCACGCTGTTCTGGAGAAACCTTGGTATTATGAGGAAGGATAAGAAGTTTGATTTTTTCTAATACACCATAAAAGGAAGAAGCTGACAAGTCCGTTAAATATTAACAATTCAAAACCAAATTTGTAACCAAGCCAGTTTTCAATATTTATATTTATTAAGTATACAATCAATGGAGATAATATTGCAATAAATGGAACAAATTTATCTTTAACTTTATATTTAGTAAATAATCCAAAGGCATATAAACCCAGAAGAGGGCCATATGTGTATCCTGCTATCGTAAAAACAGCATCTATTACACTTTTATTATTTAGTAATTTAAATCCAATAATTACTAATATCAGAATAACTGAAATAAAAACATGAACCCTTTTTCTGGTTCTTTTTATTTGTCTCTCATTCTTGTTTTTGATTCCAATAATATCAACTGTGAATGAAGTTGTAAGTGCAGTTAGTGCAGAATCAGCACTTGAAAAAGCAGCGGCAATAATTCCAATAAGAAATATAACACTTAATACCGGACTGAGATATCCCTTAGTTGCAATTAAGGGAAAAAGGTCGTCTGAATGAGCAGGTAAATTGATGCCGGTCTTTTCAGCAAAGGTAAATAAAAGAACTCCCAGAGAAAGGAATAAAAGATTTACAAAAATGAGAACAAAGCTAAGGCTCATTACATTTTTTTGAGCATCACCAATGTTTTTGCAACTCAGATTTTTTTGCATCATATCCTGATCCAAACCAGTCATGGCAATAGCAATAAATGCACCTCCCAGAAAATGTTTCAGAAAATGAGCCTTTTCACCGGCAAAATCCCTGAAGAATAACATTTTTGAATACTCACTATCAGTTATTGTGTTTACCAGTCCTTTAAAATTCAAATCGAGTTTGTTGGCAATTAATATTACACTTACTATAACAGCCAAAAGCATGAAAAAAGTCTGAAGGCTATCAGTCCAAACAATTGTTTTTATTCCAGCTTTGAAAGTATATAGCCATATCAAAAGAATTGTGACAATAACAGTTAGTATAAAGGGAATATTCCAGGCGTCAAAAATCATTAATTGCAATACAGTGGCAACAATAAATAATCTTGCAGCGGCCCCGAATGTTCTTGAGATAAGAAAGAAAAAGGCTCCTGATTTGTACGACCATTTTCCAAATCTGTGTTCAAGGTAAGTATATATTGAAGTGAGATTCATTTTATAATACAGAGGTATTAATATGAAAGATATCACTGCATATCCAAGTAGGTATCCTAACACCATTTGCATATATGAGAATTGGGAAGCTCCAACCCATCCGGGTACCGAAATAAATGTAACACCTGATAATGAGGTTCCTATCATTCCAAATGCGACAATAAACCAGGGGGATTTTTTATTGCCCAGAAAAAAAGCATCATTAGTTGCATTTTTCCCTGTTATAGCAGATATCACAATTAGAATTCCAAAATATATTACTATTACCAGTATTACTGTTAATGGAGCCATGAGATTTTGTTTTGATAAAAGTAAGAAAAATTATTTTTTATTACTTTTAAGAAGAATTAAGGCATTTATTATGGATACAAGAAGCTTTCCTTCAAGAATGTTGGAAAATGCAGTTGAACATTTTTCAAGACTTCCCGGTATTGGCAAAAAAACTGCACTCAGGCTTGTTTTATATTTGTTAAAACAGGATGAAGAAGATGTCCTGGCATTTGGGGAATCAGTAATACAAATGAAAAAGGAAATTAAATATTGCAAAGAGTGTTATAATATTTCCGATAATGATATTTGTAACATATGTGAAGATACATCCCGAAACAGATCTGTAATTTGTGTTGTTGAAAATATTCAAAATGTTATGGCTATTGAGGCTACAGGACAGTTTAAGGGAATATACCATGTTCTGGGAGGGGTGATTTCTCCCATGGACGGGATTGGCCCTGGAGATCTTTTTATAAATCCTTTGGTTGAGAAAGTATCAAAAGGAAATATTGATGAAATTATTCTTGCATTGAGCACAACTATGGAGGGAGATACTACGAATTTTTACATATATCGAAAAATCCGCCAATTTAATAAAAAAATAACCGTAATAGCCCGTGGGGTTTCTGTTGGTGATGATTTGGAATACACAGATGAATTAACACTTGGAAGATCAATTTTAAACAGAACAAAATTTGATTTTGAATCCGATAAATAGTTATTCGAATCAGAAATAATTTAATACTTTTGGCGTTTGAATAATATCTAATAATCGCAAAATAATTAAACTGTATATTTGCTAAACATTCAAAAACCTTGTAGATGAAGCTTGCTGTTATTATTGTAAATTATAATGTGAAGTATTTTCTTGAGCAATGTCTTCACTCAGCAATAAAAGCTATTTCCGATATTGAAGCAGAAATTTATGTTGTTGATAATAATTCTGTTGATGGTTCCTGTGCTATGATCAGGGAAAAGTTTCCACAAATAATATTAATTGATAATAAGAATAATGTCGGGTTCTCAAAAGCTAATAATCAGGCTATCAGGCTGTCAAAGGCTGATTATTTTCTTCTTCTAAATCCTGATACTGTTGTAGAGGAAGATACTTTCAAAAAAATTATAGAATTCGCAGATAGTAAAGACGATTTTGGTGCATTGGGAGTAAAGATGATTGATGGAAAGGGAAATTTTCTTCCTGAGTCGAAGAGGGGCTTGCCAACACCTTCTGTAGCCTTTTTTAAAATGCTTGGTTTTTCAAAAGTATTTCCAAAATCCCGTTTGTTCAACAGATATTATTTGGGACATCTTGATCCGGCAGAGATAAATAAAGTTGATATTCTTGCAGGTGCTTTTATGCTTCTGAAAAAGAGGGTTCTTGATAAGGTAGGATTGCTTGATGAGACTTTTTTTATGTATGGTGAAGATATTGATTTGTCGCACAGGATAGGCCTTGGAGGCTTCTCTAATTATTATTTTCCTGAAACAACAATAATTCATTATAAGGGTGAAAGCACAAAAAAAGGAAGCCTTAATTATGTGGTGGTATTTTATAAAGCAATGATAATTTTTGCTAAAAAGCATTTTTCAAAAAAGAATGCCAGATTATTTGCCTTTCTTATTAGTCTTGCTGTATATTTTACTGCAGGTATTTCAATATTAAAGAGAATAATAGCTAATATTATTCTGCCGGTTTTGGATATGTCTATGATTTTTGGTGGATATTATTTAATAAAACCGATCTGGGAGGCGTATAAATTTCCTGATGGAAGAACATATCCCGACGAGTTTCTCTTAATAGCTGTCCCGGCTTATATTCTTGTTTGGTTCCTGTCAATATTATTTTCAGGAGGATATTCAAAACCGGTCAATATAGTCAAGATAGCCAGAGGGATAGGGATTGGAACAATAATTATTATAATTGTTTATGCACTTCTAAGTGAAGAAATGAGATTCTCACGTGCATTGATTATTATAGGAGCCATATGGGCTTTTATTAGCATTTTAACTGTAAGGCTTTTGTTTAATATTCTTAAAGTGGAAAATTTCAAAATTAAAGCTGGAAGTAAGAAAAGAATTATTATTGTTGGAAAGCATAAAGAAGGAAGCAGGGTATTTGATATATTGAATCATACAACCATCAACCCTGTTCTGGTGGGATTTGTTTACCCGGACAGTAAAGATTCATCCACTGGTTTTTTAGGAAGTATTGATCAACTTAGAGAAATTGTGACAATTAACAAAGTGGATGAAATTATTTTTTGTTCAAAGGAAATTGCAATTCATGAGATAATACGTAATATGCTTAAATTATCTGATATCCAGGCTGAATATAAAATTGCTCCACCGGAAAGCATTTCTGTTATCGGTAGTAACTCAATTAAAACTTCTGGTGACCTTTATGTTATTAATATTAATTCAATAGGAAGTAAATCGAATTTAAGAAATAAACGATTTCTTGATGTTATTATTTCAATACTATTATTGCTGATTTCGCCAATTATGCTTCTTTTTTACAGAAAAAATTTTTCCGGGTTTTTTAGAAATATTATGAAAATAATTAGTGGAAAATTATCCTGGGTTGGTTATAATCGTGATTATTCAGATACAGAATCTAATTTGCCTGAAATAAAAAAAGCAGTACTTTCTCCCACAGATAATCTTGAAAATAAGAATTTAAGCCCTGATGATATTGCTAAGCTTAACATAAGATATGCCAGGGATTATAAGATCATTAATGATTTGATATTAATTACTAAGAATATTAAATATCTGTATCAATAAGCTGTTCTTGTTTGTGCATAACAGATAACATTCATACCTTTGTACTCTATATAGTTATTGATATCTCACCGTGGATAAAAAAAAATATCTGTTATTGCTAATTATTGGAATTAACCTTTTAAATCCGGTTGTTTCTCAGGAGGAAAATATTCAAAAAAAATTCACCAGAGTTAATCCGAAAATTTGTACTCTAACCGGAAAATTGTTGTTGGAAAATGACTCAATAGTTACGGATGCTTTATTTACGGTAATAGATAACCAATCGAGAGCTTTTATTGGTAATTATGTTCCGGAAATTTCAACAGGTATATTTTCAATCCCCCTATTAAAAGGTAATAGATATCAAATTATTGTTGAGAATAATGAATTTTTCGCTTTCTCTGTAGAGATAAATATTCCGGCTGAGGCTGATAAGGAGCTGAGTAAAGATATTATTCTTCCCGATTCATATAGACGATTTTTTGTTTTATATTTTGAAAAACTATTATTTGATGAAATACAGAATGATATTCTTTCAAAAATAGATGGTTTAATGACGGGTAATTCTGACATGAAAATTAAATTGTTATATGGAGAGGATTCAATATCAGCTATTCTTGCTGATACAACATTTTTAAAACTGGAGAATTTAGGAATTAATGCTGGCAGGGTTAAATTGAGAGAAAATGATTTTCCGGATGCTGATGATTATATGATAACTTTACAAATTAAACATCAGATAGTTGCGGATATAAATAGAAGTCCTGAAAGTTTCCAAAAACCTGTTGATATAGCAGAGATAGAAGAAGTTAAAGAAGAAGATGAAGAGCTTAACAATGAGGTTAAAGAAGAGAGAATAACAATTATTCAGGATGCTGAAGGCGACCCTGTATACACAATACAGCTCTCTGCCTCGAAAAAACCATTACCACAAGGATCTTATCAGGGAATTACTGATCTGAAAGTTTATCATGGGAAGGATGGATTCTACAGATATACTTCAGGAAAATTTGTTACAATGGAGGCCGCTAAAGCATATCTTGAAGATGTTAAGAAAAAAGGATATCCTGGAGCATACGTGAAAGAATTGAAAAGTTATATTGAAAAATAGGAGATATTATTGTGGAGTTACTAGAAAATGATTTAATAAAACTTCGTGCTCCGGAACTATCTGATCTGGAATTGTTGTATGCGTGGGAGAATGATACTGAAGTATGGCCGGCGAGTAATACACTTGCCCCCTTTTCCAAACATGTTCTTAGAAAATACCTGGATAATGCTCATGAGGACATTTATCAGGCTAAACAATTGAGATTAATGATAGATATTAAAGGTGAAGATGGGATTTCTTATAAAACAATTGGAGCAATAGACCTGTTCAATTTTGATCCATTTCACCATCGGGCAGGATTAGGAGTATTAATTGGCAGAAAAGAATTGAGGGGAAAAGGTTTTGCATCCCAGGCACTTAAATTGGTGATTGATTATGCATTTGGTTGGCTTGGTTTACATCAGTTATATTGTAATATTTCACACGACAATACTATTAGTCTAAAATTATTTAAAACTCATGGTTTTGAGGTAATTGGAGAAAAAAAAGACTGGGTATATGATGGTGAGAAGTGGCATAGTGAATATCTTCTCCAATTAATTAATGAATAATCAAAACTTCTACTTTGTGTTGATTATTTCTTCAAACTCCGGAATATTCTTTAAGAATGCATAATTCTTTAATTTATGATCGATGCTACAGCAATAAAAACTTAAACCATTTGTTACAATGAGATAATTTACTTGTAACTCAATATTGTAAGCAGCAACCTGATCAAAACCAGACTGTGTGATTTTTACTTTTGGTGCTTTGCATTCAACAACTAAAACAGGATATCCTTTTCGGTCAAATATAACAATATCACATCGCCTTTTCAGCCTGTTTACTTCTATCGACATTTCAACAGAGATCAATGAGGCAGGATATTTCTTTTCTTCAATAAGAAAACTAATAAAATTTTGTCTTACCCATTCTTCCGGGGTTAATACAACAAATCTTTTTCTTATCTTATCAAAAATAAGTTTTCTTTGTCCTTCAGATTTTATATTAAAGGAATAAGTTGGTAAATTTAAACTGTCCATTAATCCGGTTATATACGGTAAATTAAATACTTTTTTAAGAATAGTAAAATATTTTATGAAAAAAATAGACTCGATAGTATCCTATAGTCAAATTTTAAACGATCTAAAGAATAAGAATTACAAGCCGATATATTTTTTAATGGGTGAAGAACCTTATTATATTGACAAAATCAGCGAGTTTATTCTGAATAATATTCTTAATGAGGATGAAAAAACCTTTAATCAGACTGTTTTATATGGAAAAGACACTGATATTGAGACAATTGATATTACAGCACGTAGATTTCCAATGATGGCAAGCCATCATGTGGTGGTTATCAAGGAAGCACAGTATCTGAAAAATATTGAAAATCTGAAACATTATATTGGAAAACCACTGAATTCAACTATTCTGGTGATGTGTTATAAGCATAAAAGTTTTGATAAAAGAAAACAGATATATAAAATTCTTTCTAAATCAGCTGTAATATTTGAGTCGAATAAATTATATGATAACAAAGTACCGGGCTGGATTGCACAATACTTAAAATCACATAATTGCACAATTGATCCCGGGGCAGGGCAAATAATGAATGAATTTTTAGGGAATGATTTAAGCAAAATTGCTAATGAGCTGGACAAGCTAATGCTGACATTACCAAGCGGTTCAAATGTAATTACAACCTCACATATTGAAGAAAACATTGGAATTAGTAAGGACTATAATAGCTTTGAATTAACCAAGGCCCTGGCACAGAAAAACAGTTTAAAAGCCTATAGAATTGTTGACTATTTTGGAAAGAACCAGAAAGAAAATCATATAAATAAAGTTATTTCGTCTTTATATTATTTCTTTAGTAAAGTGCTGTCATATTATTTTATTAATGACAAAACTCCAGCAAATATTGCTGTTGCTTTACAGGTACATCCATTTTTTGTTAGAGATTATCAACAGGCCGCGCAAAATTATTCTTATGAAAAAGTAAGCATGATAATTTCTTATTTAAGAGAATACGACACAAGGTCAAAGGGTGTTAACGATTCCGGAACTCAGGCAGGTGAATTGCTTAGAGAGATGGTATATAAAATTCTACATTAGTTTTTATTTTTTTTATTATGACTTTAGTACTTGTAATAATAATATCTGCAATTTCACTTCTGGCTTTTAGTCGGCAGGAATTGCTTTATAAATACCAGTTTAATGCATACCAGATTGTAAGAAAAAAGCAGTGGTATAGAATTCTAAGCCATGGTTTTCTTCATGCCAATATGGAACATTTATTTGTTAATATGTTTGTTCTATATTCTTTTGGATCGGCCGTTGAGGATTATTTTAAAGTATTTGGTGATAAATGGCTGTTGTATTATTTATTACTTTTTTTTGGGGGAATAGTTTTATCATCTGTATATTCTTTGATAAAACATAAAGATAATTATCATTATAATGCAGTAGGTACCTCAGGAGCTGTTTCAGCTGTGGTTTTTGCAGCAATATTTTTTGACCCCTGGCGTAAAATCCTGTTCTTTTTTATTTTGCCAATCCCGGGAATAGTTTTTGCCGGCCTGTATCTTGCTTATTCCTATTATATGAGTAAAAGAAAAATGGATAATATCGGACATGATGCACACTTCTGGGGCGCAATTTACGGCCTGGCCTTTCCCATTATTGTAAATCCGGAATTGTTTAATTTTTTCATTAATCAATTATTTAAGACATAAAGATGAACAGGGCAATATTTTTCGATAGGGATGGAGTGATTAATTATGAAGTAGGTGATTATGTATATTTAATAGAAAAATTCAGGTTAAATGATGGAGTAATAGATTGTTTGAGGTTTTTTCAAGACAAAGGATATTTTATTTTTATTATCACTAATCAGGGAGGGATAAATAAAAAACTCTATTCTATTGAAGATGTTGAGATACTTCATGAACATATGTTAAATTTGTTAAAATACAAAGGTATTAGTATTGATGAAGTATATTTTTGCCCTCATCATTCTGAATATGAAAGATGCATTTGCCGAAAACCAGATTCTTTAATGATTGAAAAAGCTATGGCAAGATTTAGCATAAATCCCTCCATGAGTTATTTTATTGGTGATAAAGTGACAGATTTTGAGGCTGGTGAAAAGGCAGGGTTAAAATCAGTAAGGATAATAAAGAATGAAAATTTAATGAAGAATGAAGAAATAATAGCCATTATGAATTCTTTTAATGAGTAAAAAATCATTTATATTACTTAATGGAAGATCGATTGATTCTTCTGAAGCTGTTTTTAGAACAGAAAACAGGGCATTTAGATATGGTGATGCATTGTTTGAGTCGATGTTTGCTTCGGGTGGGAGTGTTCCTTTGTTACAGGATCATTTTGACAGATTAAAAAAAAGTGCCGGATTAATTAAAATGATCTGGCCGCAATTGCTAACTATAGAGATACTTGAGAAGGAAATAATCAGGCTGATTAATAAAAACAGAATTTTTGGCGGTGCAAGAATAAGACTAAGTTTATATAGAGATGATGGAGGATTATATACACCTGAATCGAATAAGGCAAATTATTTAATAGAAGCCGAGGCTCTTTCTCAAACTAGTTTTACTCTCAACACTGCAGGATTAAAATTAGAAATATTCGATTTAATAAAAAAACCATTAAATATCCTATCCAATATTAAAAGTTCTTCGGCTTTATTGTATGTTCAGGCAGGAATATATAAAAGAGAAAATTCGTTAGATGATTGTTTTTTATTAAATGAAAAAGGAAATATTATTGAGGCTATTTCTTCTAATGTATTTCTTGTTAAAGGAAAAAAGATTTATACTCCTGCAATTGATACAGGTTGCGTAGAGGGAGTTATGAGAAAAAATGTGATTAAGATAGCAAGAGAAGCAGGTTGGCAGGTATTTGATAATTCTCTGATAAAACAGGATGATCTTTTGAAAGCTGATGAGATTTTTCTAACAAATGCTATAAGTGGAATCATGTGGGTATTGGCATATAAAGAGAAAAGATATTATAAAAAAATTTCTGTTGAATTGCTTGATAAAATGAATAATGAGTTTTTTTCTGATTAATTGAAATTCGGATTTTCAGGATATTCCATCCAACGTTTATACTTCTTACCAAGACTTTTCACTGAATATTTCCACATGTCTTTTTCGCTTTTTTCCATAATATCAGTATCAGAAAGTTCAGAAACTACCCATGAATTCTCAGAGATTTCTTTATTAAGCTGATCCGGATACCAACTGGAATAACCCACAAAAAATCTGATTTGATTTTTATTTATCAAACCTGCTTTTATCATAGTAGTTATTTCATCAAAATCGCCGCCCCATTGAATATTACCAGATACCTGTTGTCCATCGGGGATAAGTTTTCCCAATGAGTGGATAAAATGAACTGTGGACGTGCTGACAGGTCCTCCAAGTGAAATATTAGCCTCGAAATCAGGGAAGTTTTTAAGAATTTCATCAAGCGAAAAATCAATAGGATTATTTAGAACAAATCCTATGGATCCATCCTCATTATGCTCGGTTAGCAGTACCACTGAACGTTTAAAATATGTGTCCTGAAGAAAAGGCTCTGATATTAAAACTTTGCCCTTCTCAGGATCAATATTATTATGCTCTATTTTAAAGAAATCCAGATCAAGTACTGACATGACTATCGCTTTTTAACAATATCCAATTTATGAATAATTTTATTATTGCACAAATCATTATCGATTCAGGTAATATTTTATGTTTATAAATTATTATTTGTTAGATTTAAAACCTTTTAGAAATAATTAATAAACTAATTTATAAATAAGTTTCATACTTGCGCAAAAGGAGTAAATTATGGAAAAAGTCATAAGGCAACCATCACTAATTCAGGCATTTATTCCGATAGTTTTTTTAATTTGTTTATTAGGCCTGAATGTTTATTTCTTTGGTGATGATACACTTTCCGGTTCAAACCAGATAGGCCTTATACTTGCTACCGGAGTTGCCGGTATTATCGCTGCCAGGTTAGGATTTCGATGGAATGAAATCAAGGAAGGAATGGTTAATAGTATTAGTTCTGCTATGCCATCTATTCTAATTCTATTCCTGATAGGATCGCTTGCTGGTACATGGATGATAAGTGGTGTAGTTCCTGCATTGATATTTTATGGACTTAAAATTCTTGATCCGGTAATTTTTCTTTTTGCTGCAGCAATAATAAGTGCCATTATTTCAGTGTCTACGGGAAGTTCCTGGTCTACAGTAGCCACCATTGGAATAGCTCTGCTCGGTATTGGGAAAGCTATGGGAATAAGCGAAGGAATTGTTGCCGGTGCAATAATATCAGGTGCATATTTTGGTGATAAAATGTCGCCTTTATCAGATACAACAAATCTTGCTCCTGCAATGGCAGGTACAGATATTTTTACTCATATCAGGTATATGACCCATACTACAATACCTTCTATATTGATCTCATTATTAATATTTTTGATTATTGGGTTTACATATGATTTTGGTTCCAGTACAACTGATATCTCTGCAGTATTGAATGCAATAGATTCGAATTTTAATATTACTCCCTGGTTATTCCTGGTTCCGGCCTTTCTTATTTTCATTATTATAAAAAAAGTACCTCCATTACCTGCTCTTCTTGCAGGCACACTTTTAGGAGCAATTTTTGCTCTTATTTTTCAACCGGATATTGTAAAGAGTATTGCTGGAATTGGTGATAATATGTGGAAAGCATCTTATGTTGGAATAATGAAATCGATGTTTGGTAAGATAAGTATTATAACTCAGAATGAGGCCATTAATGAATTATTGTCAACCAAAGGAATGGCAGGCATGTTGAATACTATCTGGCTGATTATTGCTGCAATGGCTTTTGGTGGAATAATGGAAACATCAGGCATGTTAAGGAAAATCACTTCTTTATTAATAAGAAAGGTGCAATCAACCGGATCGCTGGTAGCTTCAACTGTAGGTACATGTATATTTTTTAATTTGACTGCCTCCGATCAATATCTTGCTATTGTTGTACCAGGCAGGATGTTTGCCTCTACCTATAAAGAAAAAGGCTATAAACCAGAACTTCTCAGCCGTACTCTTGAAGATTCCGGAACAGTAACTTCTGTATTGATTCCATGGAATACATGTGGTGCTACCCAGTCAGGTGTACTGGGAGTATCAGTAATGGCTTATGCCCCCTTTGCATTTTTCTGTCTTATCAGTCCATTAATGACAATATTATTTGCAGTTTTTAATATTAAGATAAGAAGAATTAAATCTGAAGAGGAAGAATAGGCTTTATTGTATTTTCAGTAAATTAATGCTAATAATTTTATACTTTTGTAAAAAAATTATACAATGGAATTTCTAACAGTATTAATAATAAGTATTGTTGTTCTTACAATTTGTTTGCTTGCACTGGGATTGAATATTTTCTTCAGAAAGAATGGAAAATTTCCAGAGATTGAAATAGGGCATAACAAAGCAATGAGAGACAGGGGAATTACATGTGTAAAATGTGATGAGAAGGGTAAATGTAAGTTTGAAGAAAAAATGGCAGAATCTCTTACTGCAGAATGAAACAATTACTCAGTATCGGAAATTAGATCTTTAATTGCCTCACTGGCATATATTTCAAAACCACCTTTTTCGTTTGAATAAATAAAATACGCTTCCAGATCCGGATCTTTCTCAACAATTTTTATGCTTTCTTCAAGTCCTAAAACCATAAAGGCTGTTGCATATGCATCGGCCGTAATACATTCCGATGAAAATACAGTTGAACTCAGCAATCTGTTTTTTGCAGGATATCCTGTGAATGGATTAATTGTATGAGAATGTTTAATTCCGTTTTCTATGAAAAACCGCCTGTAATTACCTGATGTTGCCATACCAATATTGCTAATATTAATTACAGAGAAAATCTCTCTTTGAGTTAGATTCTCAACAGGTTTATCAATACCAATTCTCCAGTTATTTTCTTCCGGATTAATACCTTTTACGCGCATTTCACCACCAATCTCAACCATATAATTTACAACTCCCTTTCTTTCAAGTAATTCAGCAACAAGATCAACTGAATATCCTTTTGCGATAGCACTTCCATCTAACATAATACCCGGATCTTCCTTAATTAGAGTATTATTTTCCATTTTTATTTTTTTGAAACCAATCAGTTTTAATAAACCAGAAATAATGGTAGTATCGATTTGATGTTCTCCTGTGAATCCGAATCCCCATGCATTTACAAGAGGGGCTACAGTTATGTCAAAGGCTCCATCCGTTTTTTGAGATATCTCTTCCGATTTATGAAAAAAATATTTAAAATACTCATCAATAACCACATCTTCTTGATTTTGATTTATTTTAGAAATTATTGATGAGGGATTATACGTAGACAAAGAAGAATCGAATTCCTTTAAAAGTTTTTGAATATCTGAAGTGAAATCCTTATTAACTGAAGCTTCGTATGTTATACTATATGTTGTTCCAAAAATAAATCCATTCATTTTTTTATACTCTTTCCCTGCACATGATGAAAGAATAAAAACAAGTACAACAAATCGTAAAAGCTTAAACATAAATTTTATCCGCCAAAGTCGTCGAATGCTATCATTTCTTCCGGAATACCGTAATCATAGAGCATTTTAATAACTGCGTCATTCATAAGAGGAGGTCCACAGAAATAATATTCTATTTCTTCAGGTTCTTCATGCTTACTAAGGTATTCATCAATAATTACCTGATGAATAAAACCGGTCATACCTTTCCAGTTATCCTCTTCTTTTGGCTCAGAAAGAGCAATATTAAATGTGAAATTTGGGAAATTTTTCTCAAGCCCTCTGAAATGATCTTCATAGAATATTTCTCTATATGATCGTGCTCCGTACCAGTAAGTTACTTTCCTTCCTGTTTTAAGAGTTTCGAATAGATGTAAAAGATGAGAACGCATTGGTGCCATTCCTGCTCCTCCGCCAATATACATCATTTCACGATCAGTATCTTTAATAAAGAATTCACCATATGGTCCGGAAACAATAACTTTATCGCCTGGTTTTCTTGAGAAAATATATGATGAACAAATACCTGGATTAACTTTCATAAATCCATTTTTAGCCCTTTCCCATGGAGGGGTTGCAATACGTATGTTCAGCATAACAATATTTCCCTCTGCAGGATGATTAGCCATAGAATAAGCTCTATAGGTAGGTTCTGGATTTTTCATTTTGAGATCCCACATTTTAAAACCATCCCATTCATCATGATATTCTTTTTCAATATCCATATCCTTAAAATCAACATTAATCTTAGGAACATCTATCTGGACATATCCTCCTGATTGGAAGTCAAGTGACTCACCTTCAGGCAATCTGACTACAAATTCTTTAATGAATGTTGCCACATTATGATTAGAAACAACTTCGCATTCCCATTTCTTAATACCTAATATTTCTTTAGGGAGATTTATTCCCATATCTCCGCGAAGTTTTACCTGACATCCTAACCTCCAGTTATTCATTTGTTCTTTACGGGTAAAAAATCCGGTTTCTGTAGGCAATATTTCACCTCCACCCTCATTAACCTGAACCTTACACATTCCGCAGGTACCACCACCACCACAGGCAGAAGGTAAATAAATTTTATTGTCTGTCAATGTATTCAACAGAGTTGATCCTGGTTCAGTAATAATTTCTTTATCTTCATTAATTGTCAGCTTAACTTCTCCTTGTGGTGTTAATTTTTTCTTTGCATAAAGAAGCATTATCACAAGAAATAATATGACAGTCAGGAAAACGATAACACTCGCTCCTACGATGGTAAATATTCCAGGTCCTGTAGTTAGTAATATCATTTTAAAAGTATTTTAAATTTCAAGTCTATAAATTAATTCCCATAAAACTCATAAAAGCAATACCCATTAATCCGGTAATAATAAAAGTAATTCCCAGTCCTCTGAGTGGTGCTGGAACATTAGAGTATCTTATTTTTTCACGAATGGCAGCGATGCCTACTACAGCAAGAAACCAACCTACTCCAGAACCTAATCCGAAAGTAGTAGCTTCTCCAATAGATGCATATTCTCTTTCCTGCATAAATAGTGCTCCTCCTAAAATTGCACAATTCACAGCAATCAGGGGAAGAAAAATACCTAATGCGTTATATAGCCCAGGTGAAAACTTCTCTACTATCATTTCAACAAGTTGTACCATAGAAGCTATTACAGCAATAAACATAATAAAACTCAGAAAGCTGAGGTCAACATCTACAAAGCTTTTGCTTAACCACACTAAAGCTCCTTCTTTCAAAAGGTAGTTTTCAATAAGGTAGTTTACAGGAACTGTAATGCCAAGCACAAAAATAACGGCCAGTCCCAGGCCAACGGATGTTTTAACAGTTTTTGAAACAGCAAGGTATGAACACATGCCTAGAAAATAGGCAAAAACCATGTTGTCGATAAAAATAGACTTAACAAATATATTTACTAGATTTTCCATTTTTGCCGGTTTTTAGGAATTTATCTTGATTCAATTAATTTTTTATTTTTAGCTCTTTGTACCCATATAATTACACCAACAACAATCAATGCCATTGGAGGGAGGATCATTAATCCATTATCTTCATATCCGGTATTATATAATCCTAATTTTTCAAATACTGGATAACCCCACAAGGTTCCGGAACCAAATAGTTCTCTGAAAAAAGCAACAATAATGAGAATAATTCCATAACCAGCGGAATTTCCAAGGCCATCGAGAAAAGCAGGCCATGGTTTGTTTCCAAGGGCAAAAGCTTCAAGACGCCCCATAATTATACAGTTCGTAATAATTAATCCAACGAAAACAGATAGTTGCTTACTTACATCATATACAAAAGCTTTCAGTATCTGGTCGACCAGGATAACGAGTGCTGCTATAACTACTAACTGCACAATAATACGTATCCTGTTTGGTATGGTATTTCTTAATAATGAAATAATTACATTGGCCAATGACATAACTGCAGTTACCGAAATAGCCAGTACAAATGCAGGTTCGATTTTAGCTGTAACAGCCAATGCCGAACAAATTCCCAAAACCAGAACTGTAATAGGATTTTCATCATTAATAGGCGATGTAAGTAGTCTAATGTTTTTGGACGAAAAAAGCTGACTCATCTTAATTATTTTTTATTATTAAAATATGTTAGATAATTTTCAAGACATTTTCTAATAGTTTCTTCTAATGCCTTACTTGTAATTGTCCCTCCGGTTATTCCGTCAACCGAACTTGGTCCACCTCCTAAACCGCTTTTTTGTATTTCAATTGATACAAATTTCCCGGACTCAAAAATATTTTTTCCGGTGAACTGATCCATAAAGAAACTTTTATTGATTTCTGCTCCAAGGCCTGGTGTTTCACTTTTGTGATCGAAAGTTACGCCAAAAATTGAATTCATATTTTCTTCCAGTGCAATATAACCCCATAATGGTCCCCAAAGGCCTTTACCAAAGACTGGAAAAATATAGTTTTTGCTTCCATCTTTCTGTGAACAAATAAAAACAGGAAGTTTCATATCTGCAGGATCTTTTTTTAATTCGCCTTTTATTTGAATATCAAAAGCGTTAATTCCTGATTGAACCTCACCATTACCATTAATTACAATGCTTTCTGAAATGTATTGTTCAAAAAGCTCTTCAATAAAACTTTCTTTATCAGATGCCTCATCAACACCCTCATCAAGTTTTACTGATTTCAGAATGTCGAGTTTTTTTGCGATGGCGATGTTTTTCTCCTGATATGGTTTTAATTTAGTAGCAGCAAAAGATAACACTGCGGCAACAATAATTACCATTACAGATGCATAAATAAATGTATATAAATTGCTTCGCTTCATGATTAATAGATATTAAAGTTTATTAAGCTTTTATACTGACTCTTTTCAGGCGTCGTTTAATATTTGCCTGTACAACATAATGGTCAATAAGTGGTGAAAAAACATTCATGAGCAGAATTGCCAACATAACCCCTTCAGGGTATGCCGGATTAAGTACCCTTATTAATATAGCGAGGAAACCAATAAGGAATCCATATATATATTTACCTTTATTTGTTTGTGCTGCTGTAACAGGATCAGTTGCCATAAATACTGCACCGAAAGCAAAACCGCCAAGGCAAAGTTGCTGCATAACAGACAATTCCATTAATGGATTCACTGCAAATGCATTAAGAATAAGTGTCATGCTAATTCCTCCCAGAAAAACAGGGATCATTATTTTCCAACTAGCTATACCTGTATATAATAATATTGCAGCGCCAATAAGAATGGCAAAAGTTGAGGTTTCCCCTATTGAGCCGGGTATTAAACCAAAAAACATATCACTATTGCTTGGCATGGAAGAAATATTCCCTGCGGCAGCTTCTCCAAGAGGGGTTGCTCCGGAAAATCCATCAATAATCCCTTCTCCCTTTCCAAGGCCTGATATCCACACAAGATCTCCTGACATACGGGTAGGATACGCGAAAAACAGAAAAGCTCTGGTAAGTAGAGCAGGGTTGACAATATTCATTCCTGTTCCACCAAATACTTCCTTGCCAAAAATAACAGCAAAAATAGTTGCTACAGCAACCATCCATAATGGAACATCTGCAGGAAGAATAAGAGGAATCAGAAAACCTGTCACAAAAAATCCTTCAAAAACCTCATGCCCACGTATCTGTGCAACAATAATCTCAGTTCCAAGTCCGGCTACATATGCAACAATAATAAGTGGTAAAACCTTTAAAAATCCATGAAAAAAGATCGGCCAGAATCCCGGATCTGTTCCTATTGACAGAAAATGCTGATAACCTGTGTTATACATCCCAAATAATAAGGCTGGGATGCAAGCTATCATTACAACAATCATAGTA
>JBHOTF010000014.1:0-47971 GCA_042584005.1 Bacteroidota bacterium | reverse complement strand
CGATGAATTCTATCATGTTTTCTGAAATCATTTTTTCAGCGGTTTTTTTTGTTTGGTGGCCATTAACTCCTAAAAGGGATCCATAATTTATCTGGAAAAATATTCCTTTGGCTTTCAGGGTTTCGTATTGTTTGAAATCTCTTTGGTAATACTCATATCGTTCAGGATGTGCGAAAACCAGATTATATCCTTCAACCTGAAGGTTAAATGTTATATCTGAAAAAAAATCCGGTGGATCTAGGAATGATAGTTCAAACAATAAATATTTTCTACCAAAACTTAATAATTTGGTTTTGCTAATATTTTCTTTAAACTCATAATCAAGCATATATTCAGCAGCCACTTCAATCTCTATATCGCAATTGTTCTTCTTCAACTCCATTTTTAAAAACTCAAATCCTTTATAAATATTATCAACAGTATTATGATAATAATCCCAGATAACATGAGGAGTTGTAATAATCTTCCTAAACCCAAGCTTCTTTAATCCTTTTGCCATTTCAATAGACTGCAACATCGACTTAGATCCATCATCAATACCGGGGAGGAGATGAGAGTGGAGGTCGGTACCAATGACCTCAAATGGATTGAATGAGGATTTTCGAGTGTTGAAGATATTTTTCAATTTTATTTTTGTTTTCAGCTTATGGGCAATAAATAATAGGTGACGAGTGACAAGAAAAAAATCTCGTCTCTTGTTACTTTTTTAATCTTCAATATAATACCCGCTACCATAAGACTTCCCGGTATAGTAGCCATAACCATATCCATATCCATATTTGTAGCCGTAGTGTTTTGGAATTTTCACATCGTTGATTAGTATTTGGAAGCGTTTTATTTGGTTTTTGGATTGGATTTCTTCTATGAATTTTAGGACGTTCTTTTGTGAATAGTTTTGCCGGATTACAAATAACATTATGTCTGCATATTTTGAAACAAGTAATGCATCGGTTACCAGTGCCATGGGTGGTGTGTCGAGAACTATATAGTCAAATTCTTCTTTTGCTCTTTCGATGAATTTTTTAAATGCTTCGGTGTCGAATAGCTCAGCAGGATTTGGTGGAACAGGGCCGGAGATAACAACTGAGAGGTTTTTTACACTTGTAGGTTGAATAATATCTTCATATGATGATTTACCAATTAGATAGGTGGTTATTCCTTCTGTGTTTGGAAGATTTAATTGTTTATGCAATACAGGTTTCCTCAGATCAAGTCCAACCAGCAGGGTTTTTTTGTTTGAAACTGCGAATATTGCAGCAAGGTTGAGTGCGCAGAATGATTTTCCTTCCTTTCCAATAGTTGAGGTAATTGTAATTATTTTCTGGTCTTTTTCAAAAAGACTGAACTGTAGATTGGTTCTTATTGCACGGAATGATTCAGAAATTGATGCTTTTGGGTATTTTGCAACCGGTATAGCTCCTTCTTTATCATAATGACCAACTGTTCCTATAATCGGGATGTTTGTATTATCCTCAATGTCTGATCTTTCAACTACTTTTGTATTAAAATAATCTTTTAATACAATTATTAAAAATGGAATTGCTAATCCTAATAATATGGCAATGATATAATTTATAAAAGTTTTTGGTGAAACCATTAATGCATTATCTACACGGGCTTCATCAAGTTTTACATTATCGGCTACATTTGAGGCCTGAATTATACCTGCTTCAGCTCTTCTTTGTTGAAGATAAACAAATACCTCACTTGCAAGAGTGAAGTCTCGTTGAAATTTAATCATTTCTCTTTCAGTTCCAGGAAGTTTTTTAATTTCATGGTCAATCTCACTTAATCTGGTTTCAACATCTTTTTGTGTAATTTTAGTTGCTTCAATAATATTTTTAATAGTTTCCAATAGTAAATCACGAACTGATTGTATTTCAACATTTATCACTTTAATTAGAGGGTTATTTTCCCTCGCTGTCATTTCAAGCTGTGCTTTTCTTCCTGTTTTAATTGAAAGATCGGATATTAATGCTGTAAGCCCGGGATCGTTAATTCCCATAACAGAAGGAGCCATTACATCAGTTAGATTATCATCCTTTTTGAGATATTCAAGCAGATAATCATAATACTTGGCTTTCATATCAATAAGAGTTTTTTCAGTTCTTATTTTTTCTAACTGGTTAATTATTGCTTGACCTGCAAGAGAAATATCTATAACTTTTTCATCAGTACGAAATAATTCAAGCTTTTCCTCTGCTTGTATTAGTGTATCGGAAATTATCTGAAGCTGTTTATCAATAAAATCCACTGTGTTTTTTGCTAAGAGGTTTTTCTCCTTAAGACCTCTGTCAATATAAGTATCAATAAGTGTATTTAAAAAATCAACCTCTTGTCGGGCAACATGGCCTTGCATGCCAAGCTGAAGTATTGAGCCTTCACGATTAGCCAGCTCAACTTTAAGCTTTGCATTATAAGAATATGCAAGTTTATTTTGATCATTAATAACAAAATAATATTCATTTGTCTGTTCTCTGTTTATTGAATCAGATTGATTAAAATATTCTGTTTTGGAAATTGTAAAATAAAAATTCTCATACTGGTATGCTTTATTAAAATCAAGTTCAAGGTCTATATTATGGCTTTCATCGGCCTCCAGTCTGTATTTGTTATCTGATAATATTGTTACATAAAAAGGAATACCGCAAAATTCTTCAAAGCCCTCTCCTGCAGTTAGCCTGAAAGGTGAATTTTTATATAAATGTGTTTCCCTGAACCTGCCCAGTGCAACATAAGTTATTCCTAAATCGAGTAAATCAATAGTAGCGCGCGTTAAATTAAATGATGTCAGAACACCAATTTCATTCTGAAGATTTTTTTGTTTGGAAAAAAGATCAAGTGAACCATAAAGTGCATCACCACCCAAGGATTTATTATCGTTTTTTACAATTACAGTTGCTGAAACCGAATAAACCGGCTCCACATATTTATTTGCCATATATGCCACACAGCCAATAATAATCAGCGATATCAAAAACCAGTACCAGTTAGCCAGAAATTTAAGAAAATACTTTTTTATATCTATTGTTTCTTCCTGAGGAATGGATTTTAAGTCGTGTTCCATGATGTTATAATTTACTTGGTAAAATAATAATTTAATAAATTTCTAATAACGAAGGTAATTTTCCGATTTTATTTGAGGAAACTCAGGATTATGGCGATGGCGGTTATTGTTGTGGAGATTACCGAGATGAAGGTGCCATAGTCCTGGGCAAATAATCTGGTTCCTTTGGCCTTTAGTGGTTCAACGATTATTACATCGTTTGGTTTTATATAATATTCTGATGAAGCGATAAGGGTCATTTTTGTTAGGTTAACCCTGAAAGTTTGGGAGCCGTTCTGTGTTGGACGAATAATCAGAATATTTTCCCGGTTTCCATAATCGGTCAAATCACCCGCTTTTCCTAATGCTTCTAAAATTGTAGTCTGGTTATTATAATATGATATCATTCCCGGCCTTCTTACTTCACCTAAAATAGTTACTTTAAAACTTGCTAGTTTTACCAATACATCCAGATCTTTAATTGTTTCATTTGCTTTTGCCTTAATTGCATTTCTGGCTTCTTCAACTGTAAGATTTTTAACCATAATTTTATCAAGAATTGGCATTTCAACATATCCTGAATCTGATACAGAAAAACCTGTAAAATATAATCCCTGCTCATTAAAAGTCTGATATGTACCACCTGTCCGGGCACCTCCTGGCATTGATATACTGTTATACAGTGTCATTACTTCCTCATCAAGTGTTAGAATTTTAACATACAAAATATCATGGGGTTGAATTCTGTATTCCACTTTTGGGTCAATAGATTCAATAAAACTGGGTTGTTCTCCAAGGTCACGAAAGTAGGTCATTTCTTTTTGTTGTCTGCACGAAGACATTAGCAATATGCTAAATAATAGTATTGGGAAAATATTTTTTTTCATAATGGATAAAATTTGTATTATTTTATAATTGTTTTAATTGATCTTCAGGGTTAAAATGCAAATATTATTTAATAAATATTTTTATTCCTTGCGAACATTTTCGTTGCGACATTTATCGCAATATAACATTTTTTCTTGTTCCGCCTCAGGCGGATCACTCGTCTCTCGTCACTTTTTTCCACAGCTTCGCCCCCTCAGTCACAATTTGAGTTCTGTGTTCTGTGTTCTGAGTTCCGGGTTATTTGCTCCATACTCCCTACTCCATACTCCCTACTTGAAGCTATGAAACTCCAAGCGCTGATTCTAAATACATCGCTGGGCATTTCACTAATAGCGAGTACCCAATATTCTCAATTCTGATCAAAAACTGCTTTTTTCCTTGTATTTCAACAATCTCTCCCTTATTCCCTTTAAGAGGGCCCTGGGAGATATTAATTATTTCTCCTTTTTTATATCGTTCAGTTGTTACTGAAATATCTAATTTATGGTCGATTGAAGCTTTTAGTGCATCAATTTGCCATTCAGGTATAGGAGCTGCTTTACCTTCAAATGTTACATATTTTACTATCCCGTTGATATTCAATATGTCGTAATATTCTTTTTCACTTGCTTTTACAAATACATACGACCGGATAAGTGGCTCTTTTACCCACTTTTTTCTGTCGCTCCATTGTTTTAATGTTTTAATTAATGGCAAATAAGCTTCAACTTCAGCTTTAGTTAAATCTTCATAAACCTTTTTCTCAGTCCGCGATTTTGTATACACAGCATACCAATTATATTCTAATATGGGAGTTTGAAAAAACACTATAAGAAATTACTGCAAGTTATACTATATATCCATTTATTTTATCGTTCAATACATTCTCTTGCCTGTCGGGGAAAAACAAAAATAAATAAAAATATGATATTTTGAACGCAAACCCTTAATATATTTGATTTCTCCCTTTCAAAACAGGCTCTTTTCTGCCATAAAATCTACTAATTCAGCATTTAAGTTCTTCAATACTAATACTCGTCACTTGTCATTCGTCACTTGTCACTTAATTATTTATCTTTACAATAAAATTAACAACTTTTAATAATTAAAAAAATATTCATTGAAAAATCTAATAATAAGCCCAGATGTAATTGTTATCGATGCGCTGAAAATTCTTGACAAAACAGCAGAAAAATGTTTATTTGTTGTTGATAAGAAACAAAAACTGATCGGCACATTAACTGATGGTGATATCAGGCGATATATACTTGCCGGTAAGGATATTAAAAGATCTATTAAAAATGTTTATAATTCAAACCCTGTATTTATACTGAATAAAAATTTGGATTTAAATACTATTAAAAATCTGCTGATAGAGAAAAAAACTAACATTATTCCAGTTGTTGATGAAAATAATGTTGTTGTCGACTATATTACCTGGAATAAGGTTTTTGAGGATGATAAAAAATTTGCAAAAGAAAAGCTCGACCTTCCTGTAGTAATTATGGCAGGAGGAAGAGGCACCCGCCTTGAACCCTTTACAAAAGTTTTGCCCAAACCTTTACTCCCTATTCAGGACAAGCCTATTATAGATCATATAATAGAAAATTTCAGGAAATACTCTATTGAAAAATTCTGGCTTACAGTAAATTATAAGTCAAGAATTATGAGAGCTTATTTTGAAGAAAAACAACCCGACTATTCAATTCAGATATTTGAAGAACCTAAGGAACTTGGAACAGCAGGCAGTTTAAGATATCTGGAAAAAGAAATTAAAACTCCTTTTTTTGTATCTAATTGTGATATAATTGTTAAGTCGGATTATGCTGAATTTTATCGCTTTCATAAAAATGGAAATTATGATATTTCTCTTATTGCATCGCTAAAACAATATATTATTCCATATGGTGCTTGCGAATTAAATAAAAATGGAGAGTTGGATCGTATTCTTGAGAAACCGGAATATAATTTTTTGATAAATACTGGCTTTTATATCATTAATCCTGATGTATTACAATTAATCCCTAAAGGAGAATTTTTTCATATTACTCATTTAATTGAAAAAGCAAAAAATAAAGGTTTGAAAGTAGGAGTTTTTCCAATTAGTGAAGATGCCTGGATAGATATAGGCCAATGGGCAGAATATAGAAAAGGTTTAAACTTAATTGAATAACAAAGAATAATTTCTTTTACACTATTAATAATATATATACGTTTCTGTAATATGTTAAATAAAAATTACAAAAATTTTGCTCTTATCGGTCTGGCAGGTTATGTTGCAGAGCGGCATTTAAAAGCCATTAAAACAACCGGAAATAAGCTTGTTTGTGCTCTCGATAAATCCGATTCAGTAGGAATATGTGATTCCTATTTCCCGGAAAGTGATTTTTTTGTTGAATTTGAGCGTTTCGATCGACATATAGATAAATTAAGGCGCTCAGGCAATGAAAAAATTGATTATGTAAGCATCTGTTCTCCAAATTATTTACACGATTCGCATATCCGCTTTGCCCTAAAGCAAAATGCAGATGCCATATGTGAAAAGCCTATGGTTCTTAATCCATGGAATGTGAATGCCCTTCAGGAATTTGAAAAAGAAACCGGTAACAGAATCTGGAACATATTACAATTAAGGCTTCATCCATCCATTATTTCTATAAAAGAAAAATATTCCGCAAAGGAAAATAATAAAATACACGATATTGACCTTTGTTATATAGCCTCACGGGGAAATTGGTATAATACTTCATGGAAAGCCGATATCTCAAAATCGGGAGGACTGGAAACAAATATAGGTGTACATTTTTTTGATATGCTTGGATGGATATTCGGCCCTCTGAAATCTAATACTGTTCACTTACGCAAGCATAATAAAGCTGCAGGTTACATCGAGCTTAAAAACGCGAGGATAAGATGGTATTTAAGTATTGATTATAATGACCTGCCTGAAGATATTAAAAGAAAAAATCAAAGAACATATCGTTCAATAATTATTGATAAGGAAGAAATTGAATTTTCAGATGGTTTTACTGATCTTCATACGGAATCGTACAAGAATATTCTGAAAGGGAAGGGTTTTGGCATTGATGAAGTACGACAAAGTATTCAAACAGTTTATGAAATACGAAACGCCACTCCGATAGGCCCAAAAGGTAATTATCACCCCTTAATAAAGTAGTTAATAATTAAATATTCACAATTACATATTTAGAAGAAAAAATATATAATTTTGATTGCTTATAAGAGAATATAACTAAATAATGAATCTGAAAGGCTTTTTAACAATAACTTTACTGCTGTTTTTTACTCCCCAAATTTCTTTCTCACAAGGATTTCCCGGTATTCGTACAAGTAATTTTAACGGACTGGAAAATATTATTCTGAATCCTGCATCTGCAGTTAATCTTAAAACATATTGTAATATAAATATATTATCCAGTTCAATTCACTTTAATAATAATTTTTTATATATCCCAAAAGAAGATTTTAGTTTCTTCCAATATTTAGCCGGGAATTTTAATCGATATAACTCTTCATCGGTATTTCCTGAAGGAAAACCATTTCTCGATAAAACAGTTAATAAAACTCCTTTAGTTTTCGGACAGGCATATATTATGGGCCCTTCAGTTCAGTTTAGTATTAAACGGCATTCGTTTACTGCTTTTTCTGCAGTTAAAGGTGCTGTTTATAGTGACCTCCCGTATAATTTGTTGAAATTTGCTGTTGAGGGCACCGAATATAATGCTCTGTATGGAGGGGGCAAAGTATTCCCCGATTTTAATTCCGGAGCATTAATGTGGAGCGAAATCGGACTGGGTTATGGGCGTCTGATTGAAACTGCTAGAAATATTAACTGGCAGGTAGGAATGAATGTAAAATTACTTGCCGGACAATATGGGGCTTTTTATGAGAATTATGAAAGTAATTATTCAATCGACAGTACAGCTTTTCTTTTGGCCAGTAATATTGACATGATGTATGGATATACTCCAAATCCCAAAATGACATACCCTTATGGATATGGATTAGGATTCGATTTTGGTGTTCAATATATACAGAGATATCATGGCCGGCCTGCTGAATATTATACAAGTCTGAGCAATCAAACATTTAACGATTATTTATTTAAAATAGGATTATCGCTTGTAGATGTTGGTGGTATAAATTTTCAATATGGCACTTCGCTATTTAAAATTAAGTCGGATTCAACATTTACTGTTGATGATTTTAGGGAGTTTCAATATTATTCCCTCGATTCATTAAATTATTATTTATACGATAAAATAGTAGGAAGCATTCCTGAAAATTATAATAATGGAAATTTTAGATATTCCCTGCCAACCAGATTGTCGTTACAGCTTGACTATCACATATATAAACAATTTTATATTAATGCTGTTTTAACCACCGGCTTATATACTAAAAACTCTCATATTAATACACCTACCCAATTGTCGTTTTGTCCACGCTACGAAACCAAAGATCTTGAAATATGGTTACCAACAACAATTAATTCATACAGTAATTTTCAGATAGGAATTGCCGTAAGATATAAATATTTGATTATTGGAACTGAAAAAATAGTGGATTATCTGGGTATGTACAATTTTAAAGGCTGGAACTTTTTTATGTCTCTTAGTATTCCATTTGTTATTGATCAATTCCAGGATCAACGAAGTAAAATACCTAGATTTTAAAATTCAAAATTCAAAAGGCAAAAGTCAAAAGATTCAAAATTCAAAAGGCAAAAGTCAAAATTCAAAAGTCAAAATTCAAAAGTCAAAAATTCCAATATGAGTTTTATCTAGCATATAAGAGAATATGAATGATTTAAATAAAAGATTATTTGATTTTGCAGTTTTTGTAATTAAATTTCTTAATAAATTGCCTTATACCCAGGAATTTAAGGTTATTAAATATCAATTAATTAAATCAGGTTCCTCATCAGGTGCTAATTATGAGGAGGCTCAATCAGGATCATCTAAAGCAGATTTTATATATAAAACTGAAATTGTACTTCGGGAAATGAAAGAAAGCAATTATTGGTTAAGATTACTAAAAGCAACCACCAATAATACTAATATAAATCAAACGGAATTAGATTATCTAATTCAAGAATCATTGGAATTAAAAAAAATATTAGCAAAAATCATAATCAATACAAAAAAAAATCTCTAAATATTAGTTTTTACTTTTTACTTTTGAATTTTGACTTTTGCCTTTTATAACAGCAGTGCTGTTAACCATTTGCCTTCATTTTCTGAAATAAGCTCTAAATATGCTAATCCTACTCCAGCTATTCCTTCAAGAATTCCGGCTTCAGGCTGCCAGCCTTTTTCTCCTTGCCACAGAGAATATCCTGCGAAAGAATTTTTATGATGGGCCATTTTTAAACTTTGTTCGGCCCAGTATTTTGCTGCCTCAGCAAATTCTTCAATACCAGTATACCTCCATGCCTGTAAAAAGATAAGAATTAAGCCGGCAGATCCATGACATATACAGGCATCTTTTACAAAATTTTTCTCAAGATCTTTTCTTTTTGCAGAATGAAGAAGAATTTCTATGGCTTTGTTTTTCAGCAGTTTATCATGCAAACTGTCTGATGCCAGCAGGAGGGCCCATGCTATTCCCGGATCACCATAACACCATGCCATTCGGCTATATTCTCCTTTTTTCCCAGGCTCAATTGTATTTGGAAAATAAGAATTATACTCTTCATGATCCTGAATATTTTTTATCAAATATTTTATACCAGCATTCAACAACTCTTCCGATTTTTTAATACATATATTCTGTTTTCTCACCAGTGCCAAAAAAGCAATTATTGAAGCCATACCATGCGATAAGCCGAGGTTTACTCCCATAATTCCTTTTTTTTCATCAGTTATGCCTGTCCAATTTATTGATCCGTCCTTTTGTTTAACAGATTGTTTCTCCAGTTCAATTAAAAAATCTCCTGTTTTTTCCTCTATATTTCCTGCTGAAGAAAATAGAAAATAAAGTGCCGGCCCCAAAGCGGCATGCAAATAATCGTAATTGCCATGATCTATTTCCAGTTTCTGGTTTTGTAAAAGAAAGTTGTCGAAACCACCAAGAATATTTGTATTTTCCTTTTCTATAAAACCCTCAGCAGCAAGATATTCTACCACATATGCAATTCCTGCTATACCTGAGCAGAATGTATGCTGTACAAATCCATTATTTATACTATCAAAAACCGATAATAAAATATCCTTCCCTTTTTGTGCATAAGCTTGTTCTCCGGAATATTTTGAATAATTGAAAAGAAAAATTGTTATGCCTGCTTTACCCGTTAATAGTCCATTATCTAATTTTTCGGCATCAATATTTAACAGGGCATGGGCAATTTCATGAATTTTACTATTTATTTTCTCTAGTAATTTTTTGTCCGAAATAATTATTTTTTTATTCCCCATTTCACAATTAGATATCTGAAAAATTATGTTTGAAATGTCTTTTTGTTTCTCTCATTACTTGATCAAAGTCGGGCAAATCCTTTATTTGCTCATTTATTGATTTTTGCCATCGCCCTCTGTATTGTGGAAATCGTTGTTCTAATTTTCCTAAAAAATCTGCAGCCTTTAATCCTTTCCTTTCGCATTTTGTTTTAAACTCGTTCAAATAAAAGGATACATCCATTTTATGAACTTCCGTTAAATACCAAATATCGTAAAAATCTCTGGCTTGCATCCGTTGCATTACCGAACGCATTTTTTCTACTAATATTTCTTCCAATGAATAACATAACAATTTATGTTCTTCCTGGTCAGAATAAGACAAAATTACATCCCTGGTTATCGGTTCAAATTCTAAATGCTCAATTCTTGAAATATCAATTTTTACTTGCTTATTGGCACCTAAACCACCCAGAGGTCCAATAAAACTGATATAGAAATTTATTCCGCTATCAAGGTGCTCGGTGTTTTCAATAATTTCAAGAGATATATTTGCTGCTTCCTTTATGAATTCAAAAATTTCATTAAACCAATAAAATATTTGTCTATTGGCAATTTTACTATTTAGCAAAGTAAAATCCAGATCTTCAGAGAAACGATAATCTTCAAAATACACTTTCTTCAAAACTGTACCTCCTTTGAAAACAATTATTTTTGAAAGTTCTATGTGTTGCGAAATTCCTTGTAAAATCCAGGATAATATATAGTCTTTTTCTATTTGCTGGTCCCGAACTCCAACTACTCTGGCTTTTTTTTGTATTTCACCTGGTTTTATCATGTGTAAATGGCAGATTTAATTGTTTCAGTTTCCAGGTTTTGCTGAATGCTCCATCGACTTATCATTTTTCCTGCTTTTGGTAGCTCTGTATCCAACAAAACGTAAGAAATTGTTTTTGTTTTTTGTAGTTCGTCAATAATATTCGAATCCATTTTCAATAATTCTAACAGAAATCCAAGTCGTTTAATAACTGCTTGAGATTTGAATATATTAACATAATTAAGAAGTTTTCTATAATCAATTTTGTCACGTGATATATATAACGATCTTGCTATTTCAACTATCCCACCAGCATAATCAGGCTTAAACAAACAATCAACAAAGGTTTTTTCAAGATCCGAACATAACACTTTATTAAAGTTATCAATCCACATACCTTTGCTTCCAAAAAAATGATTTTTGTTATGGTAGATAAACTGGAAAGGAACATTTTTAATTCTTATTAATGAAGGTCTAATTTGCTCTGACACCACAATCTGTTCTTTTAAGGATGGCTGGGTAATTAGACTATGTATTTGTAAAGCTGAATAGTAACCAATATAATGTTCCGCATCCTTTACTATATATTTGGCAATCAAGTGCCAATCAGGCATAAATATATCCGACTCCTGCTCATATGGTATTATGTAATATTGTCCTTTTCTCAATCGCATTAAAAGCCCTCTTTTTGCCATATCACTTAACAATTCTCTTATTGCACTTTCATTAGATTGAGGTAAAGCTTTTGAAGCATCTTTGTAATCAAAACAATCCTTTTCTTGTTCTTTAAAAAAAGATAGCAATTTATTAGATTGTGTAGATATATATTTATTTTTCATAGTTTTCATATCAGGTTTAACCTGACTACAATGATACGAATAATAATTCGTAATATTTAAAAAAATCTATAAATAATAATGTTTTATATCAGTATTGTCAGGATTAACCTGATTATAAAGATATAATAAGCAACATTAAGCACGATTGTTATTTATTGCTTCTTTCTCATAAAATTTTCTCTCGTCAGGATTGTCTATTCTAATTAAAAAGAGATAATGAGACCAACTTAATTGAAAATCAATGTTATCCAATTTGTTTTCGAGGGTATCACATCTTGTGACACGACGTTCTTTATTCTGTGATCAAATCATTTAAAGTATAATTTTGATATTTTTTTCTTCTGATTTTGTTTAGTTTCTTCAATTCATTTTTTGCCTGTATTTTTATCCAAATCATCGGGTCAGTGTTAAAAATATTTCCAAATATTAAAGCTAATTCATAATTTATTGGACGTTCTCCGATAATTAATTTGCTTAAGTTTGACGGATGAAGTCCAATATAATTGGCAAACTTATTTTGGTGAATATGTAAAGCCCTTAGATACAACTTTAGGAATTCTCCTGCTAACCTGATATCATGTCCTTCTGATTTTAAATAATCTTCCATTTTAAATTTTAGAGCTAACAATTCTATCTTCCGTTTTTGTTCAATTGTTTGCTCCCTCGATTTGTTTAACAGAATTGCCTGGAATTCATCAAAACTATTTGTGCCTACATCCATGCGATTAGTTAAAGTACCATCCGTTGGTTCTATTTGTTTATTATTTTTCATGACCTTTTTTATAAATATTTATTAATCAATTTTTCACCAGCTTCTGGATCTATAAACATCAATTGTCCAAAAGCCAATGTTGCACCATATTTAGTAGAATACCATTTAATCAAATTTGTCTTGGAAATAAAGGATAAAAAACCTTTATAACTTCCTTCAAGTTTGAAGCTTTCTCTACAGGCAAAAGCAATTAAGCAACCAGCTACATAATCATATTTTTTTTTCCTTCCTATATTATGAGCTGCGATTTCAACTACGTCCATAATTAACATCCCACTTTCAACCTTTAAATGCAAAGCTCCTCCAATACTTTGTGGAAACTCCATGGTTTTCAGTATAAATGTTTGGGTATATTGTTCTTGAGCTAATTGTTTCAAATTAAATTTCCACCCATCTTTTTTTAATGGTATATTTTTTCTTTCTGCAACAACAATGTCTGCGTCAATAAGTCTTTTGCCTTTTGTTTCTAAAATATATACCATTTGTCAAAATATATTTCATCTGCAAAGATAATGATAAATTGTCATAATTGTATAATAATTATTTAATATGTTGTCAAATATTACAAGAATAATATCGACTATACCACCGGCCTTGATTTGTATTTATCGTCAGAGCTTATCTTCTAAATATAATTGATGGGCTTCATTCATCAAATCTCTTATAACCAATTTTTTTTCTTGGTTTTTCCACCTCCTTCTGGTGTAATGCATCAATCTTATCAAGCAGGTATTTAAAAAGTTTATCAATTTTTTTATCCAATGTCAATATTTCAGATTTTAATTCCTTGCTTTCAGAAATTATTGCCCTGTATCTTGAAAAAGCACGCATAATTTCAATATTAATCTTAATTGCTTTGTTGGAATTAATTACAGAAGAAAGCATTGATACTCCATGCTCAGTAAAAGCCATTGGAGCATATCTTGTTCCACCCCAACTTGAGGTCGCAAATTGCGACCTCAAGTTCATTATCTGTTAATTACCTAAAACAGAGGCGCGGCTAATATCAACTATGCCGCCGGTAATTATTGCGGAAGTTTATTTTATTTATTTCGTTTCATGAAACGTTTAATAATATAATTGATGGGCTGATATAATATTGCTGCAATAACACTTCCCAGCAATCCTTTTTTGAAAATTTTTAAATGATCTATTTCATCAATTTTCCAATATTCTAAAATCATAAATATCATAAGCATCATATACATAAACAGCAGTAAACGAAAGATATTTATTATCATTTTATCTTTTTTTTCCTTTTCCATAATAAGAATTTTAGTATACAATTATAATTATTATTTCCGATTTTAATTTATTAACAGATCAGCAATACAGGCTGAAGCTGAAGTGGTTAATCCAACTGTAACAGCTCCGATTCCGCCACCGGCTAATGCCCCGACTGCTGTTCCGGCTCCCGGTGCAAGAACAGTTCCTACTCCGACCCCTTTTACTATACCGCCTAAAAATCCACCTACAGCGCCTGTAACATCTGCAGCAATAATTAATTTTCCTGAATTATTCCACCATTCTATTACATCATCTATTCTATTGCCAAACCATTCGTAAATGTCGCTCCAAAATCCATCTCCATCAATACTTTTAAACGATACCAGGGCATACTCCGGATGAGCAGCACGATATTGTTCTGCTATTTCCGAAAAATGAGCTGCAAAATACCATTTATCCTGATTTTTAGTCCAATATTCGTACGAAAAAAAGGCTGTACTGCTTGCACAATAAATTGCAGCGGCTTCTTCAGCGCTACATTTTTCTTTAGCCTCAGAATTAATATTAGATATTTGTTTTCTTAATTCAGAAATGTTATTATTCAATACCGCATTATTTACAGCATTATCAATTCTTCTGATAAGCCTTTTTTGTTCAATGCTTATGTTTTCTATTTCCTTCGACTTTAATGAATTTGAATTATTATCCATTTCTGAAAAATAATCTTCAATCGAATTTTCACACTCAGAATAATTAACTTTTAGAAATTCATTTTTTTTGCAAAAATCAAGAGAAGCTTCTTTAATAACAGACATATAATCAATATCAATTGCTGTTTTAAATCCACTTTCCTCACCTGCTTCAATAATATTTTCCTTCATAATTTTAAAAACATGATCAAGTCCCTGATTATGAAGTTTTCCAACCATCTGATATCCCTCAGGAATATTCAATTCATCATTATTTTGTATTTTTTCTTTTTCACAAGCCTGGAAAACAAAACCACATAAACCAATACAAAACAAAAGAGCTAATAGGTAATAATTGCTTAAATAGAATTTTTTCTTTTTCATAACATTTGCGTTTTTTGGAATAAATATTCCATTAATAAAATACCGGCCCGAACAATAAACCATATAAATTCATGGCCGATTTACTTGATCTCACCCTCACCAGAAATAATTCATTTTTTATTTTACACATCGCGAAAAATGAAAATTAAATGTTTTCACTTAATGGTTTGGTTTTTTTATTTATATGCACAAAGTATATGAAAGAGGAAAAATGTTGGATAATCCGACAAGGCCTTTGATGTTATAATGAAATTTGGGAACTTTGATTTTTTAATTCTATGCTTATGAAAAAAGGGCATTTGCTAATTGTTGACGATAACAAGGATATTCTTGAGGCCTGGTCTCTATATCTCCAACCATACTTTTATAAAATAGATACTTTAAGCAATCCGGAGTTACTAATTGAATTATTGTCGAAAAATAATTACGATTTATTATTATTGGATATGAATTTCAAGTTAGGGGTGAATTCCGGAAATGAGGGACTTTTCTGGTTGAAAAAAATATTAACATTGCACCCCGAACAGATGGTAGTTGTTATCACAGCTTTCGGCGATATAGAGCTGGCTATTCAGGCAATGAAACTTGGCGCTACTGATTTTATTCAGAAAAACTGGAATGTATCGAAAATACTTTCAATTATTAAAACAGCATTCAAGAGGAAACAAACAGAAAAGGAAATCTCAAAATTAAAAACAAAAAAACAGCAGCCGGGAGAAAGTCCTGAACCTGACTTCGATCTTGTTCGTGGCCCTGCCAAATCAATGCAAAGAATTTATAAAAAAATTGATAAAGTTGCCGCTACAGATGCCAACATATTGCTGCTTGGAGAAAATGGAGTCGGCAAAGAGCTTGTTGCCAGGGAGATAAAGAAAAGATCTGCACGAAAAAGTGAAATGTTTATTCCAGTAGATCTTGGAAGTATTACTGAAACCCTCTTTGAGAGTGAGCTATTTGGCCATATGAAAGGAGCTTTTACCGGGGCAAATGCCGATAAACCCGGACGTATAGAGCTGGCATGTGGTGGCACCCTGTTTCTTGATGAAATAGGTAATCTGACTATGGATATGCAATCAAAATTATTATCAGTTCTTCAGAATCATACTATTTATCGTGTAGGCGGATTAAAAAAGATTGAGGTCGATTTCCGATTAATATCATCAACTAATGTAGATTTAGCAGACTCAATAGCTAATAAATTATTCAGGGAAGATTTGTTTTATCGCATAAATACAATAACAATAAATATACCTCCACTTCGCGAGAGAAAAGAAGACATCCCGGTATTAATAAAGCATTTCATAAAGCACTTTACTGATAAATATAATAAGAAGCTAAATATAAGTTCACCTGCTTTAAGCTTTTTGTATGAATACAATTGGCCGGGAAATATTCGGGAGCTCAAACATATTATAGAGAAAGGGGTTATTCTTTCTGAGTCGAATGAAATCAAACTGGAAGATGTTGCAAATGACTCAACTCCGAATGATTACCATAACCACAAACAATCTTTTAACCTGGAGAATAATGAAATAACAATAATACGAAAGGTTTTGATAAAATGTAATGGTAATCGTAGCAAGGCAGCAAAAATTTTAGGAATTAACAGGTCTACTTTATATGAGAAAATTAAAAAACATTCTATTTACCCGTTTTAATATATTGGTGCTTTTACAAATACTGGTTTTAGCAATAATACCATTCGTTTTTTGGTTAATTCAAAACGACACCTACCTGAGTAATACCAGGATAATACTAATACTCCTTTGGTTCGGCCAGATTATTTTTTTATTTTATTTTATCAATTCCAAAGAAGAAAAATTTATTGACGCTTTAAGGATACTTAAAAATGAAACAGGATACCACGATTTTAAACGTTTGTTCAGGCATAATGTCAATCCGAAATTTATTGAGGAAATTCAGGAATTAGTAGAGGCTTTCAGGATCACACGTCTTGAAAAAGAAAAAGATTTATCATTTTTCAGAATGGTAATACAAAATCTTCCAATTGGGGTATTAACCTATCAAAAAAACGGACAGGTTCAAATTGCAAATAAAGAAATTGAATCGCTTATTGGTATAAGAGACAATCAAAATATCAATGCATTAAATGAATCCTCAAAGAGTATATCATCCATTATTAATACTATCTCGGAATCAAAATCACAAACAAATAAAATCCTTTTCGATGGCGAGATCAAGTATCTTTTTTCACGATGCAGCAAATTTATTATTGAAAATGAAGAATATAATGTTGTTTCCATTCAGGATATTAAAGAAGAAGTTCACCGCCTCGAAAATTTAACTCTAAAACGTATGGTTAGAATTCTTTCTCATGAAATGATAAATTCTCTCAATCCTATTACTTTTCTTTCATTAGGACTAATAAATAACTTTGAATCTGAGTCAGTTACCTTAAAAGCTATGAATCCGGAAGATCACAAAAAACTTATATCAGGCCTCCATACTATAAAAAAAAGAAGCGAGGGATTAACAGAGTTTATTACTGCCTATAAAGAATTTATTCATATACCTCAACCTAAGTGGGATAAATTCCTTATTATGAATTTGATTTCTCAGGTTAATTCATTTTTCAAACATGAATTTGAGAATTTGGGTATCAATTGTATACTTAAGCCTGAAAAATCGTCTATAGAAATAAAAAGCGATTACACATTGTTAATGCAGGTATTGATTAACCTTGTAAAGAATTCAATTCAGGCTCTGGAAGGTATCAATAATGCTAAAATAGAAATTTTGTTTAAACAGGATGAATCGAATGTATATGTCGACGTTCAGGATAACGGTGTGGGTATAAGTGAAGAAAATTTACCTGAGGTTTTTTCTACTTTTTTTACCACAAAAAATAATGGTTCAGGTTTAGGATTGTCATTTTCCAAACAAGTAATGAATATTTTAGGTGGAAATATTTCAGTGGAATCTTATAAAGAGAAAACAATATTTCGATTAAAACTTCCGAAAATGACCGAAAATCCGACAACAAATTTGTCCTGAAATCCGACAATAATATCAATTATGAAAATACAATATAAAGATTATCAGGCAATTATAACACTGGCATGCTTTTAGACTTATAAAGTATACACTAAAAGTATTAAAATTATGAATAATAATATATTGAATTCAATTCTCAGGCCATTTAAAAAAGATCTTTTTTATTCAATATTAAATATTATTGGACTTGTAATTAGCCTTACCTGTGCATTTTTTATAACATTATATGTATACCAGGAGTTCAGTTATAACAAATCACATGAAAACTACGATTCAGTATACAGATTACTCACAACCTGGGAAACACAAGAACCTAATTCACATGCACCATACCCTTTGGGCCCGGCACTTGCAGAAGATTATCCTGAAATCAAAAACTTCTCAAGAATAAAAGGAATACGAAACAATGTAAAAATAAATGATAAAGAAATTTCTGTACGTACCTATGGTGTTGATAAGGGTATAACAAACATTTTTAGTTTTAATTTTCTGGAAGGAAATGAATTAAATCTTTTCGATAAGCCTGATGAAATAGCTATTTCATTATCTACATCCAAAAAACTTTTTGGTGAAGAAAGCCCTGTTGGTAAGATCATTGAATGTAAACTATATGGCAAAGCTGAATTAATGGAAATAGTTGCTGTATTCGAAGATTTTCCAATCACATCAACCTTTAGGCCGGATGCTATTGTTAATGTCAGGAAAACATTAGCTTTTTTGAAAAGAGTTTATCGTGACCCTGAGGTTGAAACCAAATTCAAACATAATTCCTATGAAATTTATTTTCTTCTTGGGAAAGGAATAGATATAAATAATTTTGAATCAAAACTTGATCAGGCAGAAAAGAAATACTTTTCCAATGAACTTAAATTAATTCTCAACATTCAGCCTTTAAAAGATGTATACTTACATTCTTCAAATATTATCAGTTTTACTAAAACAGGAAATCTGAAAAGCATTCTAACAATGATAATTCTGGGTATTCTTATACTGCTTATTGGTATTCTCAATTATATTATATTAAGTATTTCACGATCCTCATTAAGATACAGAGAAGTAGGAATTCTCAAATTGATCGGTGCTTCACAATATCAATTGGCCTCAAAATTTCTCAAAGAATCGGTTCTGATCTCTGTATATGCTTTTCCAATAGCAATAATATTAATGTTATTACTTATTCCCAATATAAATAATTTGTTTGGTGCTGATCTTGAATTTGTTATAAAAAACAATTGGCCGGTGGTCTTATGTTTTTTCGGAATTTCTATTATCGCAGGTATATTTTCAGGAAGTTATCTTTCAATTTACCTGTCACGCCTCAGGCCCGCTGATATTCTTCGTAACAAATTATCCCTCACCGGAAAACGATCTGTCTTTTATAAAATATTAATTATAATTCAGGTTGTTATTTTTTCAGTTCTTTTAAGCTGTTCCGGTATTATCTCTAAACAAATTAAATATATGGAAGATCCTGACATGGGATTTAACCGCGATAATCTGATAATTGTTTACGGAGATCCTATGAATACATTAAATATTGATATTTTTAATGAAGAAATCAGGAAAAGCACACTTATAGTAGATGCTTCAAGATCGTTAGATATCGGGCCATCTGAAGGAGTAGGAGGACTTTCTGTCCCCCATTTTACTAATCCGGAAATTGATATTTCATTCTATCCGGTTTCTGCCGGATATAATTTTCATACTACTATGGGAATTGAGCTTAAAAGAGGTCGTTGGTTTTCAAAAAATATTACAAGCGATGTAAAAGAAGCTGTTATAATTAATGAAGAAGGTGTAAAAAAACTGGGAATAACAGGTGATCCTATAGGTGAAATAATAAAGATTGAAAGAACTCCCAGAACAATTATTGGAATAGTTAGCGATTTCCATGTACAATCGGCCAGGGATAAAAAAATACCAATTTTTATACGTCCGGTAGATAGATTTGTAATAACAATACCTGTCAGGCTTGCTGAAAACAGAACAGATGAAGCAATAGCCTTTCTGAAACAAGAATGGTCTAAAATGTATCCCGATCACCCATTTGAATACCAGTTTTTTAATGATATGATTGCCGAATTATATCAGAACGACAGGGCATTTGGAAAGATTATCCGAATTTTCAGTTTGCTCTCAATAATTGTAGCAATGCTAGGTTTAGTAGGATTATCCATATTTATGGCATCCCGAAGAACACGTGAAATTGGAATAAGAAAAATAAATGGTGCCAGAGTATCAGATATCATTCTGCTTCTAAATAAAAATTTTGCTTTACTGATATTTCTTGCCTGGATAATTTCTATTCCTGTAACTGAATTGATAATGAGTAAATGGCTGGAGGCATATGCTGATCAGATTTCAATTGGTACATGGATTATAATACGCTCTTTATTAATAAGTCTTGCCATAGTAATTGCAATTGTAAGCCTCAGGGCATGGAAAGCGGCTCAAACTGATCCGGTAAAAGTAATTCAGAGTGAATAAAGTTGTTAGCTCGGTAGCTGTTGAGCTCATAAGCTCTTAAGTTCGGTAGCTGTTAAGCTCATAAGCTCACAAGTTCGGTAGCTGTTAAGCTCATGAGCTCGGCAGCCTTTTTACTTTTTACTTTTGAATTTTGAATTTCGATTTGTCCCGGAATCACATTGTATTTAACGACAGTACGAGTAAAATTATCAGACCAATAGATACCAGACCCAGTATAACTGAAATAATCATTAGAATTAAACTCTTCTTAATTATCCCCAGAAGAAGCAGGACAATTGCAATTACCAAAAGAAAGATTAAATATAAACACTCACCACTTAACTACTTAACCTCTTAACCAATATACCACTTAACCAATATACCACTTAACCAATACACCACTCAACCAATTTATGTATCACATCCTCAAAAAAGAGGCGCCGTTAATATCGATTATGCCGCCGGACATAAATGTAGATTTTTCTTCGGCTAAGAAGGCAATAATATGAGCCACCTCATCGGGATATGCAACCCGTTTGAAGGGGCTCTCATTTCTTAATGCTTCTCCTTCTTCCGTATCAAGAATTTGTTTCCCCATATCTGTTTCCACGAAACCGGGTGCAACAACCGTAACAGAAATATTATGTTCCCCAAGTGCCTTGGCTAATGACTGGCTCAATGCATTTACACCCGATTTACTGGCACCGTATGCCGGGTATTTTGGTTCACCCCTGAAAGCTCCCCTTGATGAAACATTTATTATATGCCCACTATTCTGAATTATCATTTGTTTTGCCGCCAAAAAACATATATTCGCCAGTCCTGTTAAATTGATATTTATAGTTTTATCCCAGGCATCCAGCCATTCTTCAAAATCTATCTTATTAATATCATGTTCTATTGCTATAGCGGCATTATTTACCAATACATCTATTCTTGAATATTCAGCAATAATATCACCAATCATTTTTTTTACATCGTCAACATCAGAAACATCGGCTTGATATATTTTATGTTTCCCCGGCTTCAATAAAGCCAGTGTGTTTTTTGCTTCTTTTGTATTCGAACGATAATTAATAATTACACTGGCTCCCTTTTGAGCAAAAAGTAAGGAAGTTTCTTTACCTATACCACGCGATCCGCCGGTAATCAATACTACTTTATCTTTTAGGTTCATTCTGAAAGTAAATTAATTGTTTCATAAAAATAATAATTAAAATTAAAAGTTCTTAGTTCTTAGATACTTATTAATGTATTGTGTTTTTTCTTGAGGAATATCAATTTCAGCTGCTATTCTGGGCCATTGATTCACTGCTGATACAACTTCTTCTAAAATTGTATTGGCTTTTTTGATTCCAAATTTTTTAGCAAAGTCTAATAAATCGTCTTTAGTAAAATTATCGAATTTACCATTAATTGATGATTGGTGTACCTTAGTCCATGTTCCACCCAGACTATAGGAAAAACAAATGTCGTATGCTGGAGATATTTGCCACTTTCCATCCTTATTCATTAAGAATGAGAAGTTCTTTACATGATCATCATGATTTCTTGCCAGAACATTGAACAACATGCGTCTATATTGCTGTTCATATTGTTTGTATGACAGTTGAAGCCTTTTCATAAGCCTGAACAAAATTTCGTAAGAGCTGGCTTTTTGAATTTTGTAATCTATGCCCGCTAAGGCACCGAATGTTTGCATATGAATTTTTTCACCACTATCTGTGCGGTCAAATCGTTTCGTTAAAAAGTGAAATCTGCCATTTTCTTCAAACAAAGTACTTTCTGAGATTTCAATCCCGGCTTCTTTTGCTAATTTGTAATACGCAAATTCTATTTTGCCCATACCCTCACTTTCTCCCAGATTTTGTTCATTTACTCCGTCTATTTTCAGCAGCCAATAAGAATAGCCTTTGGGTTGTATAATGTCGCCTGCTCTTATTTCTTCAATTTTTTTGTTTTGATCTCTTTTAATGGCAATCAAAGCTTTAGCCCTTGCTCCTCCAACGGATGTGCCTATTCTTAATATTTCAGTAAGACTATCTTTGTCCAAATCAGGAAAGGAATTTTCTTTCTTACTTCCTAAAACGTTTTTTGTAAGCTCATATATTTCACTAATATCAACAAGACTATTATCATCTTCTCTGTGATTAGCAGGTATATACTCCAATGCTCCCATTCCTCTTTTGCCCACATAAGTTAATCTGTCAACCGGGTTGATGTTTTCGATGGACAAATCTCTTAGTTTTAGCCATTCTTTCATCATTACATTACCAAAATCATCGGGCATTGAATCAGATAATAAATAAGGCAAGTTGTGAAAGTTGATATGGTTTCTGTTTGTTTCAAATATTCTTTCTTCTGTTGGCATTATAATCGGAGAAGGTTCTAAAACTTTAACTATTTCGCTATTATATTGAAAAGTCGTACTTTTCTTATCAGCATTCCATTCTGCCGTTCCTAATAATTGACCATGCAACATAACTTCTACTATCATGGATATTTTATTTTTTTAGATGCTCGTTTTCTTTCTGATTTTAGTTTCGCTTTTTCAAATTTTAATTTAAGTTCCAGGTTTTCTCCTACTCTAAATACTGATTCAAACTCTTTTATTCGATTTAATCTCATTAAAATTCTTATCAGACTTTCAACTGTAGTGGACTTCCCTTGTTCTATCAGGCTAATTGTTGAAACACTTAATCCAACTTCTTCACCCATTTCTTTTTGAGTAAGGTTGTGCTGAAGCCGTATTTTTTTAAGCTTTTTGCCTATTTCTATTAAAATTTCCTGCTCGGTTAAAAACAACCAGTTATCCATTTTGTTAAATTTAAATATTAAAATATAAGTAGTTAAGCCAAAATATTGATATAACTATCAATATTTCATAAGTTAATGCAAAGATAGTAAAATATTTTAACTATTAATATATTGGTAGATACATACTAATATCATGCTTAATCATTAATATTTCACTAGTTAATCAAATCATTGATTCCAGGGTGGTACACTTTTGAATATCGAAGGTGGTACAGTTTACAATATCTTTAACAGTTTTATTTCATAGTTTATTTCTCAAAAAGTTGTTTTATAGTTTTCATAGCCAAAAACATTTTTCCACTATCCGGGAGTTTAATGAATCCAAATTTCCCATAAAAATCTTCTGCCTCATTGTCAAGGGGATCAACAACAACTGCAAATGATCCAATATTTTTAGATAAATCAAAACTCCTTTTTAGTGCATCTATTAACATTATTTTACCAATCCCTTGCCCTTGAAATTTTCTATCCACTGCTAATCGTCCAAGAAGAGTAGTAGGAATAGATGAATATGATTTTGGTAATTTATTTTTAATTTTTTCAATAATTTGATCTTTATGTATACTATTATTTGCCAGTGTATAATAAGCTTGAATCAGGTTTGTTTTTTTATCATTTAGCACAAAACAGATTGATAGTTTTCTTTTAATATCTTGATTTGCCTGATGATGCAAATAATTATCTAAGGTGATCTTCCCACAATTAAATCCCTTCCTGTTATGCGAAGAATTAAGCCTTTCAGTCAGATATGTCATTTATTAAACAATTTTTCATATTCTTTTACTGCTGAAATTAGATCACTATTAGGTTTTTCAGGATTTTCAATTGCATTAAAAAACACCTCATTGTCTTTACGTGAGGCTAATGTTAATTCACTTTCTTCAATTATTTTTTTTGCTTTTTCCTGGGCTGATAATATTATAAAATCAGTAAGATTTCGAAAACCACCTAATCTTGCAGCTCTTTCAAAATATTGTTTTTGTTCTTTTGGCAATCTGGTATCAAACCTTGCTTTTTCTTTATTTATTCTTTTTGTTGGCATAATTATTAATTTTTACAAATGTACGTATAATATCCGTACCCAACAAACTTCTGTATGTTTTTAAGAAGTGACTAAAGTTATAAGCTCGGTAGCTCATAAGCTCATAAGCTCGGCAGCCTTTTGAACTTTGAACTCTGAACTCTGAACTCTGAACTCTGAACTTTGAACTCTGAACTCTGAACTCTGAACTCTGAACTCTGAACTCTGAAGGCAGTTCTTATTGTTCGAAATTCATACTTTCTTTACGAGAATTAATATTGAGCTTGGAATAAATATTATTAACATGCGATTTGACTGTGCTAAGGCCTATATTAAATTCTTCTGATATTTCTTTGTTTGATTTTCCCTCTTTTAATAATGTGAAAATTTTTCTTTCCTGTACACTCAAAGAATTGAGCAGATTTTTATTCTTACTTCTGTATTTTCTGAATAGAATTGTAATAATTACCCCAATAATAAAAAATGATAATCCTATTATTAAACGACCATAGAATTCTTTGTTTTGAGATATTCCAAGCTGTGCCCTGAAAGCTTTGTGATATGAGGATTTTTTATTTTTCCACTTTTTCAGATAGTCCTTATAGAATTGTTTATTTAAGGGATAGTTAGATTCGAATTTACTTTTATAAAGTGCATATAATGAAACTATTGGATGAGAACAGGTATCAGCATAATATCTGAGTTTTTCATATATAGCATTATGTAAAAACTCTGTTTTTATTGATAGTCCGGGATAATCTGCAGAATCGAGATAAGCTAACATTTCGTCTATTTCCTGAAGTGCATTGTTTGGATAATCACCGCTAAAGGAAATTTCATCTAAAAAACTTACACTGCATTTATTGTTTACGAAAATATCAGATTTGTTATTTGCTATAAGAAAAAAATGATTCTCATCTTTACCCCCAATACTTAATGACACAGGAGGATCACCCTTTTTCGTAAAATGTATTCTGTATAAATGATCCTCCTGTGCTAAAAAACTTGTATTAAAATAGAACTTCCCTTCTGAATCAATATTTGCTGTTTGTTTAATCATTTCATTTGATATATCTAACATCTCATCCATATTTGGAATAAGTGAAAGGTAAACCACCGGAGCCCATGTACTGTCTAATTTTATATGTCCTTTTATTGAGGTTTGAGCATTTAAATTAGAAAATGTAAAACTCACAAAAATCAGCAACAATATAATTGTCCTTATAGGCAAATATTTATTGAAATGTTTAATTTGCAGATATTGATTTAACATATTTTATTTTTCTCTTACTGTATACGATTGATAATTTTGACTTGAAGAAATTACAACATCCCCGCCTGCTTTTTCAGGAATTATTTTAATAAGCCAATCTCCTTTCAAAGGCTGGCTTATCTTTTTATCAATTTTTCCACTTACCTGGTCACGCATATAGGTCTTATTATCTGGATCAGGCTTTTCGGCTGTTATAGAAAATTTTCCTTTTTTCACACCTTTGGGATCGTATATTTCTATTGAAATTTTTCCTGAATTAATCTCGCCGATTATATTTATATTTAATGTAAATGTTGGCTTGAGTATGCCTGGATCAATTCCTTCATCACCTGATATTAAATCTTTATCAACATTAATTTTCACCTCTCTGGTTTCTGAATTATTATGAAAACTAATTTTTCTTCTGGTAGTAAAATCAGTTTCGTTTGTCTGCCCAATAGTAAATGAGCTGAATACAAAGAGTAATATCAATGTTCCGGATAATAATTTTATTGTTTTTTTCATAATATTAAATTTTAATTTGTAAAAATAATTTATCATTACAAATCTATTCTCATAAGCTTGTATATTAAAATTTTCAGGGGTTGAATAAGGTTTGAATAAAGTTCTAATAACTGTTGAAACATAAGCCTGATGATTGTTTTATGAAATAATGTACAGTAATTGTTTCTAAATTTAGACAAAATCTGCTTATAATATCTATCAGCAAAATAAATTATTGAGAATTCAAACTTTGCCTTTTGCCTTTTGCCTTTTGACTTTTTGCTTTTTGACTTTTGACTTTTGCCTTTTGACTTTTGCCTTTTGCCTTTTGCCTTTTGCCTTTTGCCTTTTGCCTTTTGACTTTTTGCTTTTTGACTTTTGATTTTTGACTTTTGACTTTTGAAGCTGAAACTATAAAACGGAAAGAACCCCGGAGTTTGCTGCACCGGGGTTATAAGTTAGGTTAACTGAAAAGGGAATGAGAGGGATATTTATAAATTAACCTTTGTCTCTACTATTTAAATACCATTTAGCATTACATTGTTACAGAAAAAAAGTAATTATTTTAAAAATAATTTTTAACTGCCTGATTATCAGTCCAATTATTTTGCTTTAATCTTATAAATATCTGATTATTTTGGTCGGGCCCACCCGGTTGTTAGTCGTCTAAAGATATCATTGAATTACTTTTATTATATTTCCCAGTATTAATATTATAAAAGTATAATCCTGAAGTAACACTATTACCCTTTTGATCTTTTCCGTTCCAGTTTACAATTTTTTTCCCCGGCAACTGATATTCATTTAATAAAGTTTTTATCTCCCTACCGAATAAATCATAAATTTTAATACGCACAATTGTTGGTATAGATAAATTATATGCAATAGTTGTAGATTGAGAAAAAGGATTTGGATAATTTGTAACGGACAAATCAATATCTGAATTTTTTTCTGAAGAAAAACCTATACCGGATATTATGGATGGTTTAAAGTCTGCATTAATAGCTGTAATAGGAGCTTCATAATTTGTAACTCTTGTAGAATTTCTTCCATTGGCATTCATTATATAGATATTCCATTCGCCGGTGGGACCGGAAGTATAGGCAATTTTTTCTCCATCAGGAGACCATTTTGGTGAACCATCTGTATAATCATTATAGCTTAGCTGGAAAGCATTGGTGCCATCACTATTCATAGTGTATATTTCCCTATCCCCGTCAAAATCACTAGAATATACAATCTGAGAGCCATCGGGGGACCAGACAGGTGAAAATTCATTATGCTCTGTATCAGTTATTTGCGTTTCATTATTTCCATCGATATCGCAGGAATAAATATCAGAATTACCATCCTTATTCGATTGGTATATCAATCGTGTACCGTCGGGTGACCATTTAGCTGACCCACCCTCTATACCTATCCAATGCTGATTGCTTCCGTCAGAGTTCATTATCCAAATTTCCTGGCGCATATCCTGCCCGGGATATATTCTTGTAAAATTTATTAATGATCCATCGGGTGACCAGGCAGGATCATTATCCCATACATTAATAGTATTTGTTAATCTGGTGAGATTGCTGCCATCAGCATCAAATACATGAATCGACCATGTAGTATTATCTGTACCAACGTAACCAACTGCAGCCATTTTATTACCATCGGGCGACCAGTTATGATGGTTTAAGCCAATTGTTGAATTAATTAATTTTGAGTTTTCGCTTCCATCTCCATTGATTGTATATATCTGGTGAAGCCCTGAACCATCAACTGGCTGATAGCAATATGCAATTACATAATCACACAGATCACTATTTAGTTGGTTTTCATTTTGAGATTTTCCACTTAATGTATTGAATATTATTGAAATCATTAAAAGAACCTGGATAATGCAATTTATTATTCTCCTCATAACTATTACTAATTTTATTATTATACCCAAATGTATTTTAGTTTTATACAATTACATATACAAATTTGACAGCTTATTAATATCACTTTACATATGGTTAGTTTCAGCCACCGAAATCATCCCCACTTAACCACTTAACCACTTAACCACAGAACCCAGACCTCATAACTCATACCTCATACCTCAGACCTTCGATTTAAGATTTAAGAATGAAGAATGAAGATTTTAGATTTTTATCTTTTGACTTTTGACTTTTGACTTTTTATAAAAGCAACAGTTAAACAATGAAATAAAAGAGTTAATACTAATTTCTTCCACATAGCACTTAATATTTAATTATTTGTTTCGAAATAATAGTTTTGTTTGAAATCATAGTATATATATACAAGCCATTTGCAACTTTTCTTCCCCAATTATCCAATCCATTCCAAACAATAGTCTTTTTTCCAGCTGTTTGATAGCTATTAATGAGGGTTTTAATTTCTTTCATGGAAACATCATAAATTTTCACTGCTATATTTGAATTGGATTGTAAATAGTAATCAATATTAATAAATTCTTTAAATGGATTAGGGTAAACAGATAACTGAAATTTATTATTTGACTTTTCATTGATAAATGTAGTGGTAAAATTCACTTCGTCGGTTTCAAGTAAAACACAGCCTGCATGTTCCATATCATTATTTACATTATTTATTATTGTTAATGCATCAGGATCATTATTACTGTGTGCATCATTAACAAGAAAAACATTATAATCCAATCTAAGTCCTCCCAAACATGTTTGTCTTATACAATATTGACTTTGTAATCCTGATATGTAAATTGAATTAATATTATGTGATTTAAGTATACTATCTAATTTCGTATCTGTAAAAGAGTTCTGGTAAAACTTTTGAATAGTAATATCATCTGGTTCAATAATAATATCATTATGAATTTGCCAACCAAAAGTTCCATTTTCGAAGATGCCATTGTCATTAAACTGTACAAATAGCTTTAAAACATTATTTAAATCTGCTTTACTGATCAGAGTATTAACATTCTGTATGAAGTTCCCTTGATTATATACAGGAAATATTGAATTTTGTAAATCAATTATTATTAACGCGGATTTATTTGGATCTTGAGCAATGGACACATTATAAGTATTTGAAATACTTAATATTACAAATACAATAATTATCTTAATATAAATTAATTTGTTTTTCACATCAAAAATTTTCATTAAAGAATTGAAATAATTATATAAAATTTCAAATAACAATAATCAAATGTATTTTAGTTTTATACAATTACATAGACAAATTTTACAGCTTATTAATATCACTTTACATGTGGTTAATTTCAGCCACCGAAATCATCCCCACTTAACCACTTAACCACTTAACCACAGAACCCAGACCTCATAACTCATACCTCATACCTCAGACCTCATACCTTCGATTTAAGATTTAAGATTTTTGACTTTTGACTTTTGATTTTTGACTTTTGACTTTTGACTTTTGAATTTTGACTTTTGAATTTTGAATTTTGAATTTTGAACATAGAGATTGAACAATAGCAGTACTACATATTTGAGGCTTTAAATTTTTTCACTAACCATAAAACAGACAGCGATAATAACAGACCAATTACAGCATATTTTACTAAACACGAACTTTTATTTTATCTTCATAATTATTCTTTAAATTATTTAGTAACATTCTTATTTTTAAGTAGTATTGTTGAATATAATCCTGATACAGCAATATCCAGGTCATTGGAAAAGCGATTGTAAATTATAATTTCATCTCCCTTATCCGGATAATCTTTCAGAGAGATCCAACCTTCATTCAGATCAAAACAATATTCAGTTCTATTGAGAATCCTGTCATTAATTTTAACAAAAATAATTTCATGGATATTCTTTTTAAGTTTAAAAAGTTTGGTACTGCCCTTTGATAAAATCTTTAAAAACTCTTCTTCAATATAATCCTCATCATAATCCCCCAGAGCAATTTGCTGTGGTCTGATTTTAATGTTATTTGAGTTAAGAAACTTCCATGTAAATCGATCAGGTAATTTCCCGTTTGAGTTTTCAAAAATTCCGATCTGAGAATTAAAACTGCCGGCAACAAGGTCATAATCACCATCACTGTCGAAATCACCCCATCGGACAGCTGATGGTTCCGTGTAAAGATCATTTTTCCAGACTGGATCTTTTGTCAATGTTCCTTTCTGATTTTCAAAGAGATAAAAGCAACCTCCGGTTCCAAAATTCTCGCCGGGGGCGGCAACTATAAGCTCATCAAAACCATCATGGTTAAGATCACCAAATGACATTTGTCTGGCTCCGATTATTTTATCAGTTTTCCATGAAGGGCTGCTTTCTAATTGTCCTTTATTATTATAAAAAACCATTACTCCATAACCCTTTCCGGAAGCAATAAGGTCAAGGTCGCCGTCCCTGTCAATATCGTTTGCACAAACATCGTTTATGAGGTAGGTCTGATCTGATTGCCAGTATGGAGCTTTTTCAATTTTACCATTATTATTTTTATAAATTACCAGCCTCTGGAATTTTTTATCTTCAGCTTTAATGGCATTACAACCCTGTCCGTAAACAAGATCCATGTCACCATCTCCATCAAAATCACCTCCTGTATTTGAAAATCCATTGGCCGGCAATGATAACCAGTCAGGATTTTTTTTATATCCATCCTGGTTAATAAAAACAACATGATTACCCGGCTGAAATCCCTCTTGGCTCAACCCAAGATATGAAACAGAAATGTCAGGTAATTCATCTGCATTTAAATCGGAAACAAAAATATTTCCGGCCGGTATTTTATAATCTGAATACCAGTCAACATTATCAGAGAAATTTCCAATTGAATTATTAATAATACTAATTGGTTGAGGCAGAGCATCAATGCCATTTGATATTATTATATCGAGCCATCCGTTTTTATCAGTATCAGCAAATTCAATTCCTGTGGAATAATGTCCTTCTTTTTTCGGTAATAAGATTGCTTCACTAAAATCAATTTTGTTACGGATAATTCCATTTTTCCTGTCTACTGCATTTTTAATCAATGCACACATCTGGTTACGATAATACAAACTTCTTACAGTTGTAATTATATTATCCCATGCAATGGGAGGAGAAACATTCTCAAATTGCCGTTTTTCAGGATTTATTAATTTATATTTTATATAATCGGCCTTAGCTTTTTCATAATAATTGTTATAAGTAAAATTGCCAATAATTATAGCATCTTCAACAATATTTGCTTCAGCCAGCAAGGCAACACCTTTGCACCATGCAACAATTATTTTATCTTTTTCTTTAGCTTCTTTTATTAAACGGACAGCATTTTTATTTTCCAGTAATTTTGAAAAATCAGGCCCGGGCAGAACCATAATAACATCGTATTCTTCAATGCTTCTAATCTCATCGATCAAAACATCGGATAATATAAAATCCAGTTTAAAATTATACTTGCCAAATTCACAGGCAATAATTGTATCGTTCAGGCCTGCCATTGTTAATTCATAACCATAAAGTTCAAGTTTCTCTTTAATGCTGGCAATTTTCTCAAAGCCAACAACATATGTTGAGCCATAATACTTGTCATTCAGCATTAAAACCTTAGTGGTTTTTTGCTTTTTTTGATTTGATACTAAAAGCAGTTTATCTGCTTTTAAATTATTCAAAATGCAAAGCAATAAAACAATCAAACAGATCAATTTTTTCATATGCACATGAATTAAATTTCAGATAATAATATTGCTGCAATATAGTAATAATGCGATTTTTATTGAAGTAATATCAGAGTTTTATAATAGACAGGACAATTTCATATTGTTTACTATCTCTACAATTAATGTAGCGGGCTGCAACAAATATTATTTCTTGTGTTAGATATTTGCAATATGGTTCAATTTGAACCAGCACATTGGTTTATTTTGAACCATTATTATCTCTATAATTTTTCTCGGGAATTTATAACCCTAAGATTATCAAAATATTATGTTCTATGGCAAGAAAATTGGGATTGCAGGACTGATATTTCATTTATTTTCTGTTATGACTAATAATGTGAGTCAGCAGGCGAAGCTGTGTTTTTACTAAATAAGAATTAAAAAATTGTTATAAAATGAAAAAGCTATCCATTACATTATTTGTACTTCTTCTAGCCATTATTTCCGGTAGATCTCAAAATATTTTTGAAGCTATTGAACAAAATGATTACAATCTTGTAGAAAAGAAAATCCTGGAAGATAAATCATTAATAAACTCCAGGGCTGGTAATAGTTACACTCCATTACATTACGCTGCAAATAAAAATCGCCCTGAAATTCTTGAACTACTTATTAAAAACGGTGCAGATATACATGCAAAAACCAGCAGGGGAAGAACTCCCTTATTCCTGGTTGCAATGAATAATGGAAATGTGTCAATTACTAAACAACTTATTCTGGCTGGAGCCAATGTGAATACACAGGAGAATAGTGGAGGTACTCCAATTACTTATTCGGTTTTCAGGAATTTCAAAGAAATGACAGATATATTGATCGATAACGGCGCTATTATAAGAGTGGATACAGAATTATGGCATGAAGTCTTTCACCGGGCCTGTAGTTTTAATTTAAAACGCCTGGCTGAAATAATGATTAATAAGGGCCTGGATATTTATAAAAGGAATGAAGATGGAAAGATCGCTCTTCATTCGGCAGTTGAAGGTGGTTCAGTCGAACTGGTTGAATTATTGATAAATAAAGGGAATGATGTGCAAAGTATTGATTACTGTGGAATTACTCCTCTACACCTGGCTGCCTTATCCGGTCATTATAACATAGTTAAAAAACTGATTGATTTGGGAGCCGAAATAAATATTAAGAATCTAATGGGAGAAACAGCATTAAACCTGGCAAGAAAAAACCAACACCAGTCTGTTGCAGAACTATTGATAGGAGAAGGAGCTAAAGATGAACCGGCTGTATTTCCGGTTCTGAAAGCAGATTATTTAGGACAGGAAAAAACATCAAAAGAAGTTGAAGTATTTGCTCCCGGACTTGTTTCATCATATTCTCCGGTTCATGGTTCAGTTGTGTTTTCAGCTTCAGGTAATTTGGCCCTCTGGTCAATTGTTGATTTTAAAAAACGTGGTTCTTCGGTATTATGTATGGAAAGGATAAACAATATATGGTCACCTCCAAAAGAAGCTTTTTTTAGTTCAGGCTATAGTGATGATGTTCCTTTCTTTCATCCCGGAAAGGACATAATTTATTTTCTGTCCAACCGTCCTGTTATTGAAGGAGGTACATCAGGGAAAGAAAATATATGGTATATAAAAAAAATTGCAGAAGAATGGACCGATCCGGTAATAATTTCCCCAAAAATTAACTCTATGGATCTGCATTGGCAGTTTTCAGTTGCTGAAAACGGCAATATTTACTTCGCTTCAAGTAGCAGTGGTGGAAAAGGATTAAATGATATATTTTTTTCTGAATTTTCTGATGGCGAATATTCTTTACCCGTAAATCTCGGAGAATCAATAAACTCCCAATATGCAGATTTTGCCCCATTGATTTCACCTGATGAAGACTTTTTAATTTTTACATCAATAGATCGTCCTGATAGCAATGGAGGTACTGACCTGTACATCAGCTTTAAAGAAGAAAGTGGAGCTTGGTCAAAATCGGTTAATATGGGATCTGAAATTAATTCTGATGGTGGTGAATTATTAACAACAATATCTCCTGATGGGAAATATTTATTTTTCACAGGAAGGAGATTTAACCGTAAAGGAGTATTCTGGGTAGATTCCGGAATTATTGATTCTCTTAAAAACATTGTTATAAACGATTAATCAAATGTGTTGTATTAAAAAATCAGCTTATATAATTAATCTTATTATACTAATAAATGTAACACTTGTTGCACAGGAATCTGAAATTCTAAAAGATACCTGCAGTATACCCTATCTGTCGGATGAAATAATAATTGATTCAGAATTAAAAGAAGAAGCATGGATGAATGCTCTGATTCTGGAAGCTGCCTATGAAACCTTTCCATCTGAGAATAAGTTGTCAGATATAAAAACCAAAGCATTGTTCTTTTACAATGAAAGGTATTTATATGTAGGTATTTGTGCTTTTGATCCTCATCCTGAAGATATCAGGGCAAGATTCAATGACAGAGACAGACTTATGAATGACGACCATGTGATATTGTATTTTGATACATTTAACGACGAAAGAAGAGCATATTCAATCCAGTGTAACCCTTTTGGAATTCAGGGTGATGACATCCGGCTGCCGGATAACAGCTCTGTTGCCTGGGAGGCTATTTTTGAATCTAAAGCAAGGATTACCAGTTGGGGTTATATTATTGAGATGGCTATTCCATTTAACCAGATACGTTTCCAGAGATCAAAAAAGGATCAGATATGGGGTATAAATATTAAACGTATCTATCCAAGAGAGCAAAATTATGTTATTGATGCAGTTCCTATAGACAGAAATAATGATAGCATGATATCCCAGTTTATTAAAATAAAGGGCTTTAAAGAAGCAAATCCGGGTAAAGATCTGGAATTTGTACCATCTGTTATTGCTGCAAAAACAGATTTTCGTCCGGAATTCCCTGAAGGGGCTAAAATAAATCAATCTAAAGACCTTGAAGCAGGTATTTCAGCAAAATGGGGTATTACACCGAATCTTACTCTTAATGCAACATTAAATCCGGATTTTTCACATGTTGAGGCTGATGCCTACCAGCTTGATATTAATCAGCCATTTGTTTTATTTTATCCTGAAAGAAGACCCTTCTTTCAGGAAGGAGCAGATTATTTCAGAACCTTAAAAAATGTTTTATATACCAGGGTTATGAGGGAGCCCGTTTGGGGAGTTAAATTGACTGGCAAGGAGGAAAAAAATACTATTGGAGTATATTCAATTCAGGATGAGCTAACTAATTTTATTTTCCCCGGAAGTCAGGGTTCATCATCCTATTCCTTGAAAGAGAATAATTTGTCAACAATTCTAAGATACAAAAGAGATTTTGGAAGAAATTATACTTTAGGATTAATGGCAACCGACAGAGAAGGCAGGGAATATTATAACCGGATGATGAGTATTGACGGAGATATAAGAATTACAAATTCCGATCGTATACAGGTTCAGTTTATGGGTTCATCAACAAAATATTCGGATAGTGTTGCAATATTAAATAATCAGGATAAGGAGAAGTTTAATGATCATTTTTTTGCTTTTGAATATGATCATAACGGACGTAACTGGGGATGGTGGCTCGATTTTGATGATGCCGGTCCTGGTTTTCGGGCTGATCTGGGTTTTATACCAATGGTTGGTTTCAGAAATGTTGAGGGAGGTTTAAATTATACATGGTACGGTAAACCAGGTTCCTGGTGGACAAGATTTAACCTTAATTCTGAAATTAATTATTATGAAGATTACTACAGAAATCCTTTCAGGAAAAATGCTTCATTAGCCTTATCATATTCCGGGCCACAACAATCGATGATAAGGTTTACAGCCAATAAAGGAAGACATTTATATAATAGAAAAGAATTTGACCTTTTATCTTTTAATCTGGTTGGGAGAATTAACCTGACAGCCGATATCAGACTGCTGATGTTTTCAACATTCGGGCAGCATATTGATTACACACATACACAAGCTGCTAATCGTTTTCAGATTTCATCAGTTCTGGGTTTTAATATTGGAAAACATTTACAAATGAATATTGATCATAATTACGAGAAAATGAATGTTAATGCCGGAAGATTATACACTGCCAATATTAGCCGTATAACAACCATATACCAGTTTAGTGCCAGGATGTTTTTCCGCGCTGTACTTCATTATGTAGACTATAATTACAATGAGTCAAATTACTCAAATGAGATTGATCCCCTGGATAAAAGAATTTTTTCCCAACTTCTTTTTTCATACAAAATTAATCCCTACACGGTTTTTTTACTTGGTTACAGCGATAACTACCGTTCCGGATACCAGTACAACATGACCCAGGCGGATAATACCATTTTTGTAAAACTCAGTTATGCATTGGTAATGTGACTGTAGAGATAATTAATAAACAACAATCATGATAAAAAGAAATTCCATCATCCTGATTACAATTATTCTGATAAATGCTTTTTCAGGTTTTGCCCAGAAGGATACTGATAAAATTGTTATTGGTGAATATCGTATTATTAATTCTTCTATTCTAAATGAGGAACAAAAGATTATGGTCACTTTACCTGATGAATATGAAAATACCAAAATTGATTATCCTGTCTTTCATTTATTATATGGGAACCATGTGAAAAGTTATTATATGGAAGCGATTACAGCAATATATAATTTATCACAGTCGGGTTTTATACCACCTTTTATTATTGTTGGAATTGAAGTTATTGATCATGGATTCAGGGATTTGTTGTTGGATTAATGGCATTTCTGGCAGGTTATTCTTTCCTGAGCAATAATTTTGTTTCGGAACAGGTTGTATTTGTATTACCGGCTCTGGTTCCGCTAATGTATATTGCCGGATGTTTATTGATTAAACGAACTGGACTGGGTGGTGTTAAGCTGCTTGATGGAAGGGTCTGGAATGCAATAAAAAGTTTTTTATTTGGCTGTCTTTTATTCATTCCTCTTGGTTTGATAAATGCAGCCGATGGTTCCCCGGGAGGTAATCTGTTTCCTGATATTGGCATCTCATATAATTATCAAAATATTAATTATCCTTCTGATAATTTGATTTAAAATTATTAAGGAGGACAATAATTGTAGTTTATATTGTCTGTTTATCAAAAACCAAAACCTAACTTTTAAAATTTTAATAATATGATTAAAAATAGGATGAATTTATTTTGGCTTATTATGTTAATGAGCTTATCGTGTAATCTTTTCGGTCAGGATATTTTTGTTTCAATAAAAAATGATGATCTGGAAACTGTTAAAAATCTTATTAAAAAAGACAAAAATATTCTTGAAAAAAAAGATAAAAACTTAATGACACCACTTGCCTTTGCTTCTTATTACGGGAAAACAAAAATTGTGAATTGTCTTATAGAAGAGGGGGCAAATGTAAAATACCAGAGAGGGGAGAATGGTGAAACCTCATTACATTTTGCATCTTACTTTGATTATATTGAAATTGCCAGAATGCTTGTAGATCATGGAATTGATATAAACGCAGGAGGTTCTTTTACTGCAATAATTGCAGCAATTGATACAGGATCCAAAAGAATTGCTGAATACCTGATTTCCCAGGGGGCAAGTGTTCCTGTCAGCAGCTCAATTTTACATGATGCAGCATCACATGGAATGGAATCTGTTGCAGATTTGATGGTGAAAAAAGGAGTTGATCTGTTTAGCTTGAATGACAATGGAGGATCCTTGGTTCATTCTGCTTCAAAAGGTGGATTAAGCAAACTTGTAAAATTATTGATATCAAAAGGAGTCAGGCTTAATATTAGAGACAGGTATGGTCTTACCCCTCTGCATATTGCAGCATCCGGGGGGCATAGTGATGTAGTTAAGCAATTAATAATTGGTGGAGCAGATGTAGAAATAAGAACTAATACAGGCCTGACTCCATACCAGCTGGCCTTAAGAAATGAACATTTAAAAACCGCTCAATTATTAAAAGATACCGGAGCTGATACTACTATTATCAATTTTATGGATATAAGTAAATATAATTATTTTGGAATGGATAAACCGGGTTTATACAGAACACTTTTTGCACCGGGTATTTTATCTACATCTGGTCTTGAACATGGAACCCCTTCATTTTCCCCCGATGGAAATGAGGTTTATTGGAACATTCATGATAAGGTTCCTTATACATATTATATGAAAAGGGAAAACGGAAGGTGGACCTTCCCGGAACTTGCACCGATATTTAATAAATATCATGCTTGTCAGCCAAAATTTTCCTGGGATGGTAAGAGAATTTATTTTAATTCCGACATGTCAATTGACCCTGATAAAATTAAAGACAGCGATATTTATTATATAGAGAGAAATACTAATGGATGGAGTGAACCAATTAATCCCGGGGTAAATGTAAATTCCGAAAAAGATGAAAAATATGCATCAGTAAGTGCGGATGGAACATTGTATTTTATGATTGATTATGATTTATACAGATCGGAATATAAGAATAAGAAATACCAGCCAAGAGAAAAACTCGAATATGGTATCAGTACTGAATATATGGAAATGCAGCCAACAATATCAAAAGACCAGTCTTATCTCATTTTTCCATCAGCCAGACCAGGAGGAAAGAATAGAATTAATGTATATATAAGTTTTCATAATAAGGATGGTAGCTGGTCAACACCAAAATCTATGGGCGAAGTTGGTGATGGAATCTTTACCGGCTTGTCGCCTGATGAAAAATACCTGTTTTTTTGTGGGGGTGATATTTCCTGGGTAAATTCAGAAGTTGTAGACAAGATCAAAGAAATTAAATATCCTGATATTAATAAAGCAATAATTGAAACATTTAAAAATAAGGGTGTTAATGAGGGTATTGCTTTATATAAGGAACTTAAAAACACATATTATTTTTATTATGATTTTAACGAAAGTCTGCTCAATAATATTGGATATAGATTTCTTGGTGAAAAGCAATTTGATCTGGCAATTGAAATATTTAAACTGAATGTTTGGGCTTATCCGGAATACTCAAATGCATATGATAGTCTTGGTGAAGCTTACATGAAAAGTGGAGAAAAGGAGCTTTCGATAAAAAATTATCAAAAGTCGCTGGAACTAAATCCCGCTAACGAAAATGCAAAAGAAATGCTTCTAAGGCTTAGAAATTAATTTCTGGATTAAATACATTAAAAATTATTTATTATGCTAAATAAAAGAATTATTACTATTCAACTAACCGGGCTATTATTACTATCCTTTTTCTCATGCACTCAAGCCCAGAATTCGGATTATAAATACAGTGTTCCAAAAAAATTAAGTGATGGCTGGGAGGTTTCCTCCCTGGAAGCCGAAGGAATTGAGCCGGGTCCAATTCTTGAAATATCAGCTCAAATTAGGGATATCGACCTGATGGATAATGTGCTCAGTATGTTGATTGTAAAAAATGGGAAGCTGGTTCATGAGGTTTATTCGCCTTATTGTCAGCGCAATACACTACACTGGATGGCCTCAATAACTAAGTCTGTAAGCTCAACACTGATAGGTATTGCCATTGATAAAGGATTTATTAAATCTGTAAATGAAAGTGTGGTTGATCTTTTACCAGAATATAAGAATGCTTTGAAAGATCCAAAATTCAGAAATATTAGCCTGAAACACATCATGACAATGACTTCGGGAATTGAGTGGAATGAGCAAGTCTCTTATAATAATCCACGGAATTCGGAATATCAGATGGTTGAAACGGACGACTGGATGAGATTTGTTTTATCTCATGATGTTAATAATACCCCCGGAACAGGCTTTTTGTACAACACCGGCAGTATACATCTGCTTTCAGCAGTAATAAAATCTGTTACCGGACTTTATGCAAATCAATTTGCAGAAGAACATCTTTTTCATCCAATGGGAATTTATGGATATCAATGGAACCGTGATCCCAGAGGTTATCCGTGCACTGGAGGTACTGACGGAGGAGTGGGACTACGGTCGCGTGATCTGGCCAAATTTGGCTGGCTTTTTCTTTATGATGGAACATGGCAGGGACAAAGGATCATTTCTCAAAAATGGATTGCAGAAGCTACTAAAAAATACCCATTATTACCGGGCAGAAGATCTTATTATTCTTATAACTGGTTTCCAGGCACTAAAACAGTTAATGGAATAAGTTTTGATTATAAAGCCACTTTTGGTTATGGAGGACAGATACTTTTTATCGTGCCTGAGTATGAGCTGATTCTGATTTTTACCTGTGAATTGGCTGAGGGAGGATATAATTCAAATATTCTGGCGGATAAAGTATTATCTGCAATTATAAAATCAAACTAACAATCGTTTTTTCATCCGGGACAGATTCAATAAATATACTTCCTTTATGAAGACGCATTATTTGCTTTGATAAACTCAGGCCGATCCCCGACCCGTTCTTTTTTGTTGTATAAAAAGGGACAAATATTTTCTCAAGTTCGTTGGCCTTTATACCTCTCCCGTTATCAATGAATTGTATATGGGTCTGATTTTTTTCATTTTGATAACAATTAATGACAAGTAAAGGTGATGTTGTTTCTTTTAAAGCCTCTATTGCATTTAAGAAAATATTAATAACAACCTGTTCAAGCAAATCTGAATCTCCTTGAATTATAGGAACTTGCGAAATGTTTTTAAACTCGGTCTTTATTTTATTTTCTTCAAATTTTGGATTAAATAAGTTGATTATTCGAATAATTAATTCATTTATATTGATATCACGGAATTTAGGTTTAGGCAAATGAGTGAAACTTTTTGTAGCTCCTACAAAATTCGATAAACCAAGACTTCTGGTTTTAATTATCTCCAGATTATCTCTAAGCATGCTAATACTGCTTTTATCCAGACCTTCAATTCCGTCTCCGTTCTTATCAATAAGTTTCTCAATTAATATGCTGGTTAAGTTAGAGATAGGAAGAGTTGAATTTGTTATTTCATGATTAATAACACGAATCAGTTTTTGCCATGATTCTATTTCCTGTTCTTCAAGTTCTGTTTTAATATTCTGAATAGATAATAAATTGTGGGTTTCGTCAAGTAATTTGAATTTTTTATTATTAATTGACAAATTGAGCAGTTCATCTTTTATTATTGTTTTAACAAGCAAATTCTGATCTGGTTTAATTGTTATTATTTGCTCATATAAGTTTTTATTTAAATGAGATATTCTTTTAAGACTATCTAAATGAGAAGATCCGAATAATTTTTTAGCGGCTGTATTTGCCATACAGATTTTCCCGTTTTTAGTATAGCATATAATAGCAATGTTTATATGCTCAACAATTGTTTGTAAATACAGATATTGTGATTCTTTTTCATCCCGTAACTTTCTGAAAACAATTAAAAAATCATCATATACCTGTTTGAATTTATTTCCTTTGTCTTCATTATTTTTGACAGCATAATTAGATGTAAATTCACCCTGTTTAATGGCTTCAAGAAAATTAAATAAGTCTTTATTATATTTCCCAATATAATCTATCAGGTTTTTGATCATTATAACAATACATATCCCAATCCATATAGCAACCGATTGTGATGAGGAGAGAAATACAAAATAGCAAGCTCCAAAACTCATTATTAATATTATAGCCAGTCGGATTATTATGTTTGTTGTAAACTTTTTAAATACCATATTTTTTCCTTTTTCTGTATAAGGTGCTTCTTACCCAGCCTAATTCTTCAGCAGCTTTTGTATAATTACCATACGATCTGTTTAAAGCTTTTAGAATAGCCTCTTTTTCAATATCCTGTATGTTTTGGCCATCGAAATCCTGATCAGGTTTTCCTCTCAGAGATTTATGCTTTAATCTGTTTATTAAAAAATCGTTAATACCAAGAGTATTTGAATCACACATAATTACCGCACGCTCAACAGAATGAATTAGTTCACGAATATTCCCCGGCCAATTATATGTTTCGATCATTTTTATTACATTATCATTTATTGATAAACTGAATTTATTATATTTTTTCCTGTATATATCAAGGTAATAATTTACAATTGGTGAAATATCTTCTTTTCGGTTTCTCAAAGGAGGAAGGTTAATTTCAACTGTATTAATACGATAAAGCAGATCCTGACGGAAATTGTTATTATTAACCATATCATAGATGGCCATGTTGGTAGCACAAATGAGGCGAAAATCCACATCAATTACATTTACTGAACCAATTCTTGATAATTGTTTATTCTGTAAAACTGTCAAAAGTTTAACCTGAGAATTAAAAGATAAATTTCCTATTTCATCAAGAAACAATGTTCCTCCTGAAGCTATTTCAATTTTTCCAGCTTTATCATTTTTTGCATCGGTAAAGGCACCTTTTTCATATCCGAATAATTCCGACTCGAATAATGATTCAGGTATAGCCCCTAAATCTATATTGATGAAAACCTCATTTTTACGTTTTGATTTTCCATGTATTTCACGGGCAATCAATTCTTTTCCTGTACCATTCTCTCCGGTTATCAATATGTTAGCATCTGTTTCAGCTACCTTATTAATCGTATTAAATATATTATTCATGGCCGGCGACACGGAAATTATTTTAGAAAAACCACTACTGATTTCTTTACTTAGTTCAAATTGTTTAGATTTTAATTTATCTATTTCTTTTTTCGACTTGCTTATTCTTAAAACAGAATTAACAGAAGTTAAAAGCCTTTGGTTATTCCAGGGTTTGGTAATGAAATCGGTGGCACCTATTTTCATAGCCTCAACTGCCAGATCAATATCACCATATGCTGTCATTAATAATACATGGGTACCAGGATTAATTGTAAGTATTTTTTGTAGATATTCAATTCCTTCGGAACCATCTGTTTCTCCCGATTTAAAATTCATATCGAGAAGAACAACATCCCAATTTCGGTTTTTAACCCTTTTTACAATTTCATCAGGATTTTGTTCAACAACAACATTGGTAAAATGCATGCTCAATACCAGATGTGCGATATGCAGAACATCTTTATCGTCGTCAATTACAAGAATATTTGCCTCAAGCTTTTCCATTTATCTTTAAAATTAAGCTATTAACTTATTAACCAATCAACCAATTAACATTCGAAGCATTTAAAAAATGCTTCGAAGTTTTTATCTAAAATATAGGTAAATTTAAATAATGTTGCAATATGAACCAATTAAACCGGTAGATTCTAATTATTATTAACTTTGAGTAAATTTGATTAAGGTGATCAGTATCAGAATATTTTATAGAAATTTTACAAAAAACAAGATTCATTCCCTGGTTAATATACTTGGACTTTCAACGGGAATGGCTGCCTGTATCCTGATCTTTATTTATGTTTCTTATGAATCAAGTTATGATAAGTTTCATAAAAACAGGAAGAATTTATTCAGGATCACATCAGAATATGTCAGTAATAGTGAACTGATTGAAAAAAAGATCTGGTCTCCTGCTCCTCTGGGACCATTATTAAAAGCTGAACTACCCGAAGTTATTGAGTATGCAAGGATCCAGGAGGAAGATGAGGTGATAATTTCTTTTGGAGCAAATAGTTATCTGGAGGATAAAGTCTATTATGCTGATTCTTCTTTTTTCTCATTGTTTTCATTTAATATGTTGGAGGGAGATCCTGACCTGGCTTTGAAAGATCCCAAAACAGCAATCATTTCAGAATCCAAAGCAGAAATTTATTTTGGTGATACAGATCCTATTGGAAAGCTTCTAAAGGTTGATGATGGTGATGGAGGATTATTATATGAAATCACGGGTATATTTGAAGATATTCCTGATAATTCACATATCAAATTTGATTTTTTATTATCTATTAACCACTTAACCCATTATCCTGATATGGATACAGCCTGGTGGGATTGGTTTTTTATTACATATATTCAAATTAATCCTGGTGATTCTTTTATTTCAGTTGAGAATAAAATAGATAATATAATTGATAAATATAATGGCCATAAGTTTAGAGAGTTTAATTTTGAAACTAAATTTTCTCTTCAGAATGTAACTGATATTTACCTTGAATCAAAAGATATTAAAATGGAGATTGATCCACGCGGATCAAAAAACCTTCATTATTATCTAATATCTATAGCAATTGTAATTTTGTTCCTGGCCTGGTTTAATTATATCAATTTAACAATTTCATTATACACAAGTCGTGCAAAAGAAGTAAGCATAAGAAAACTTTTTGGTGCAAAAAAAACTATGCTGATGTTCCATTTTCTTATTGAATCATTTTTGCTTAATCTCCTTGCACTTGCTGTTGCTCTGACTCTTGTTGACATTTTTAATGAATATTTTGAACAGGTAGTGGGGAAACCTGTTCAGATAAAATATCTGATTAATTCGGCTTCAGGATTTTATCTAACTTTAACATTCTTAACAGGGTCAATATTATCAGGGATTTATCCTGCATTTATTCAAACATCATTTAATCCGGTTTCTGTTCTGAAAAAAGATTTTATACGGTTCAGACCAAGAGTTCTCAGCAAGATACTTATTACTTTACAATTTGTTATTTCTTTCATAATAATCGGCGGATTGTTTATAATAATCAATCAGATAAATTTTATGAATAATGCTGACCTCGGCTTTGATAAAGAAAATATAATTCTTGTACATAAAGCAGAAGTTGAGGAGGGCAGAAATTTTGATTTTATAGAACAATTATTTTTTGAAGAGCTTAAAAAGAATCCATTAATTGAGAACGTTACATTGTCATTTGAGCCTGGAAGAGATTTTACCTCATCAAGACCTGTAAAAAGAGTAGAGAAGGATATCAGTTCAACAAAACTTTTAAAAACCTGTAGAATTGATCATAATTTTCTATCCACATATAATATTAATCTTATTGAAGGCAGAAATTTTTATGAAAATATTGCTAAAGACATAAACTCAGTAATAATAAATGAGAGAGCTCTTAACTTTCTTGGATTTAAAAATAAAAAGGAAGCAATTGGAAAAGAACTGTTAATTTCTCGCGATCCATACCTGATTGTTGGTGTGGCAGAGAATTTTCATCAACAATCTTTGAAGTTCAGAATTGAACCGGTAATTTTCCTTAATGGAATCCCACCTGGTTATTATGCTATCAAGATCTCTGATAATAATAATAATGGTGAATTACTTGAGTATATAAAAAGTAATTTTATAAAATTCCTTCCTGGAAATCCATTTATAAATATCAGTATGTCAGATTATTTTAAGCGCCAGTACATACTTGAAGAGTCTTTTGCGAATGTTGTTAAATTTTTCGCCTTTCTTGCAATTATCATTGCAATACTTGGTCAGATGAGTCTTACTTCCCAGGATATGATCAGGAAGACCAAAATCATTGCAATTATGAAAGCTATTGGGGCCAATACCCGAAAAATTCTTTTTATTTATTGGCTCAAATCAATATGGCTGATATTAATAGCCATTTTACTGGCAGTACCTGTAACATATTTTATTTTGAGCCAATGGCTTTCTATTTATGCCTATAGAATAGAAATTAATATTTTCCATTTTGTTTTACCAGCAATGATCATATTAATAATATCATCACTAACAATTGGTTACCAGGTTTTTAAGACAGTTAAATCAAATCCTATAGATTCCCTTCGCTATGAATAAACAATCATTATCTCTACATGATTTAAGATTTAATCCGCTAAGAGTATGGAGTTCGTTTTGCTCTCCACTTTTATTTCGCTGAATTATCTTGAACAATACCAAACAAACGATCTGGTTGTTGCCTTTCATCCATAATTAACCACGACTGAATACTGATTGGAAATATGGATCCGTCTTTTCTTATGTATTCCTTTTTATAAACACCGGAGTATCCTGTTTTCATAACTTTTTCAAAAAGGTCATTTTCCATTGCATGCCATTTCGTCGGTGTAAGCTCCTGATAAGTAATCGACTTAATTTCTTTATATTTATATCCCAGCATTTTGAAATAATTCCTATTGCATTCAACAGTAATGCCATCTAAAGAATTAATAACAATACCTTCGCTTTTATATTTTTCAAGTTCCTCAAGAAGAATGTTATAACTTTCAACATTCATTAATAAGTCAGATCCCAATGTTTTGATTTCATCAAGAAGTTTTTGAGTAGATTCAATACTCAAATTTTTGTAGCTGATTTCTTTTTTCTGCTTATTTTCACAGGAAAATACTAAAAAGACCAATAAAAACATCAGAAAGAAAATAATGGTGGTTTTTGTAAAATTCTTCATAGTAAATTTGTTTATGTTTAAGGTTTATTATATGTATGTATAGGGAGATTACGACTATCAAAACAACCCAGAATTTGAGGATTATTTGCTTCCCAGCCGCAAATTACAAATAAATAGGAATATATGTCAATTTATAACTTAGCTTTAATAACAGATTTTATTTCTTTTCACTCATCACGCCCTCTTAACCACTCAACCACAGAACCCATACCTATGATTTATGATATAAGATTTGGCTGTTGGCTGTTAGCTGTTGGCTGTTGGTGTTTAGCTGTTTGTCCGCCATATATAAATTTAGCCTGAGAATGTTTCGCATCCAAAGGGAATCGAGTTTTAGGTGGAATTCTTCTAAGCAATAGATAATTTCAATATTTTCGTTTCATTATATAAAGATTTTCCAATTATCTTTACATAGACAGTCAATTATGATAAGAAAATACATTTTTCTTTACAAAGTTATAATTTGTAATAAAGTATTATTCTCTTCACTCATCACCCCCTCTTAATCACTCAACCTCAGAACCCAGTACCCAGACCTCAGAGCCCAGAACCCATACCTTCGATTTAAGAATGCAGATTTTAGATTTTCTCGTCACTTGTCACTCGTTACTCGTCACTTCATACTTATGAGCTAATTATTTATCAATTAATTCCTTAGGAATTTTAAATAATTTACTTTCCAGTTTAATATTGAATTTTACATTTTTAAAGAATCCCTTTTCTTTACCATCATTTCCCACAAAACTATATCCATCAGGGAAAAGAATCCCTTTATAATCTATGTATTTGGTTATCAGGTTTTCCCACAGCTCTGCCTTTGGATCTCCATCCCAACTGACAAGCCTGCTGGTGACAAGGAAAGTTTCAGCATCAACAAAATAGCTTACATTTGAACCAAGAGGCAAATCAACATAAAGTTCGTAAACCTTTCTTTCGCCTTTCTTCTTAACACCTCTCAATTCACATGGGAAATCGAAAAATGCCGGAAAAATAACGGCAATATCAACCTCAAAATGCCTCCAGTATTCAGATTCAATCATTTCCGGATAAAGTTTATTCCCTTTTTCATCGGGCTTCCTTTCTACCCAGGCTGCTTGTTTGCCATCAAAAACCAATACACCGGATGCTATTTCATTTCTAAATAAATTTGGCCGTATTATAGTGGTTTTTGTAGGTACATCTCTGCCATGAAAAAAGCCTTCTACATAAATTGATTTGATATCATCCGGCTTAAATTTGCCAAACATAACCTCCCATGCTTTATTAATGATTTCCTTTTTTGTGATTTTTAAATTTTCTTCCTGACCGTATACATTTGTGATCAAAAGCATTAATAGTACTACTTGAAATGTTTTTCTTATTTTCTTTAATAGTTTCATATCTATTGTTTTATATATTATTGAACAAATCTAATTTTTATCAGAAAACTATATGTTATCAGGTATTTGAAACCTGTGATCATCCATTGGAATATTCAGTTTAATTGAGGTAATATTGCCTTTTTGACGTCCAGTTCTGGAGCCATAAGTAAAACCATGAGGATGCAGTAAGCCATCCACTTCTTTATAATCGGTCCAATCGCGCCAGTTCTTATACTTTTCCCCTTTCATAATAAATTCAAACATGACTTTAGATGTTAAAAAAGTTTCCGAATTAATATAATAGGTCATTTTTGCTCCAAGGGGTAAATTTACAATTAATTTATAAAACTGATTGCCATCAACATCTTCAATCCCGTCATATTCTGCAGGATATTCAAAAAATGCCGGAAAATGATATGCAATTTCAACTTCTCCATCTTTCCACTCATCTTCAGGGGCTAATTCAGGGCCAGATATACCATCTCTTCCATTTAATAAACAAATTTTACTGCCATCGAAAACAATATTACTTCTTGGATTTATACTCAGATTAGGAAGTTTTATATCTATTTCCATTGGAACCGCACCATGATCAGGATATACGGCCTTAATGCTGATGGTTTTTACATTATTTATTATTTCATAGCCACCA
>JBHOTF010000013.1:0-55164 GCA_042584005.1 Bacteroidota bacterium | reverse complement strand
AATACCAGACCAAATTTACAGGGGAAGAAAATTTCCATTTATTATTGTTGCCCCGCAGTGCCCGCAAAATCTGAGATGGTCTACAGATAATTGGTTTGAGAATTTTTATAAAGAAATAACTACAAAATATAGAGTAGATACAAATAGAGTATACCTTACAGGTGTGAGTTTGGGTGGAGCCGGAACATGGTTTCTTGCAGTAAAATATCCGGATAAATTTGCGGCTATAGCTCCAATGAGTGGATTCACTAGTCATATTGACTACATTGACAAAAACATCGATAAGCTGATTGATATTCCTATTTGGGCTTTTCATGGAAAAATAGATAAAGTTGTTCAGATTGAGGAAACTGAAAGAATAATAAAAAGATTGAAAGGGAAAAACAAAAATTTAAAATTCACAGTTGAACCAGATGTAGGACATTGGATTGATTGGTTAATTTATCCAAATCAAGAATTATTTGATTGGTTTTTAAAATACAAAAATAATACCCCATAACCACACACCACACACCACACACCACAGAACCCATACCTCATACCTCATAACGCAGACCTCATAACCCAGACCTCATAACCCAGACCTCATAACGCAGACCTCATAACGCATACCTCAGACCACAGACCCCATAACGCAGACCTCATAACCCAGACCCCAGAACTTACCTGGCGGGCTTCTCCTTAATTCCAAGATAATATGCTGTATTGGCATTGGGATCTGTTTTTACCTTAATTTTTCCGGGCAAAGCACTGAGAATTGGATTTACTCCAGGCCCGTGTCCGGCATGATCACTCCAACCGTGTATTATTACTCCAATAGTTATGGCTCCTTCATACCTGCCTCTTCCATAATAATCGTAATGGTCTTCAATGGCAACAATGTCTCCCAGCCTGAGTTTTTTCAGGTCATATTCCTCAACAACTTCAGGACAGGTTGTCTGGATATCGTAATCAACATTCTCCAATACAAAAAATCCCATTCCCAGACCTGAGCCCATTATATGTCCCGGAACCTTCATTACAACTGGAACTTCAAGCTGATCTCCTTTAATAGTTATTCCAAGATTTTCAAGTAATTCAGGAGAAATCTTGTTAACTCTTACATCTTCAAAATCATCTATCTTAAGGCCTACACCACATGCTTTTACATGAATCCTATCATCCACACTAAGTTGTTCCAAAACATTTTTAGGAAACCAGAAAATACTGCTTCCATGCTTGCCAATATAAATTCCTTTGGCTCCATAAGCCTCTCCTGAGATGACTATTGCCTCGTTACCAATACACCCGAGTATACCGAGTGAGGATCCTTCAATATCAGTGAATGAAGCATCAGGCTCAACATGGTCGGCATTAGCCCATCCGTATGCCAGATCTCCAACAGAAACGGAATAGTTTATTGACCCCATGCCCAAATTATTAATTGGTTTACCTTCATAAGAAGTAGAATATCCTCTGGAACTTGCCGGATTCACAACACCCTGAACCGCGATTGTTAGAAGTTTGTCTTTATTGGTCTTAAGTATTGAAGCTTCTTTTTTTGGTTTGTCGGATATTTTCCTTGCTATACCAAGGTACTTTGCAATATTAGCTGTTTGGTCAATACGTGAAGTTATTTTCCCAAACCTTGTCGATAGGATAGGGGTTACACCTATACCCATGCCTGAAATATCGCTTGGGCTGCTGCATATAATACCTATTGTAGCTCCTCCTTTATAATATCCCATCCCATAGTCAGTTTGGACATCATTCATAATTACCATATCACCAAAACAAAGTTCATCCAGGCCATACTTCTTAATATCAGGTGGATAACAGGTCTGAATATGCCAGTTGCCGGAGAGGCTGCCACGTCCTGCTCCCTGTCCAATAATCTCAGCTGGTATCTCTTTAACAACAGGCACTTCAAGTTTGCCATTAACATTCTTAATATCAAGGTTTTCTAATATCTCTGCAGAAATCCCATGAACAAATACATCTTTATAACCTTCTATTTCCAAACCTATCCCCGATGCCTTTACTTGAAGCGAGGTACCTATAGTTAGTTTATTTAATATTTCATCAGGGAAATGAACCAGTACATAGCTTTCAAATTTACCAATTACCACACCTTCCTGACCACGGAACTCGCCACCAAGAATTTTCACCTTGTTACCTATGGATGTATAATTTTGCCATGCACCTCCTTCTCCAATGGTAGCAACACCCATAGTTGCCCTGTCTCCACTAGCCCAACCGAATATTTTTTCTCCTAATTTCAAATTATAATTTATACCACCAACCCCAATGGCCAATTTGGATTTTCCATTCCAGGTTGTGGTATATGATGTTGAAACTTTTGTTGGTGCTACCTTGCCCTTAACAGCAATGGTGAGAAGTTTGTCTTTATTTGTACTGACCTGCCCTGTAACATTAAGTGAGAAAATTGAAGTCAGAAATAAAATTAAAATCAAATTTTTCTTTTTCATAGTAGATTGTTTAGTTTTAAGTTCAGATGAAACAGAATAAAGCTACAAAAAATAATAATACATATAAATTATTTTATAAGCTAACCTCCAACATATGAAGGTCCCTACACCCCACACCCCAGAACCCAGAACCCAGAACCCAGAACCCAGAACTCAGATCCCAAAATCCTGATCTAATAATTAATTTTCGATTTATTCTTATATTTATATGGAATTGAAGAGCCATATAAAACAGAAGGAAAAAACTCAGGAAAAGCTGTTGTTATTCTTCCGGGTAGTGGTTATTCATTGGTGGCAATTCATTTGTTTCAAAAAGGAGGCCATGGATTGGGGATGGGCAGAAAAGAAGATGGTAGGGATCAATGGATCCATTTATTCGTTAACAGGTTAAAAATAAATAGATAAGAAAAATAAATCTTAATTAGAAATGAAATATTTAAAACTTAAGAACTATGTGTTTGCAATTGTAATTCTTGCACTATTAAACGGATGTAAAATGGATAAACAAAAAAGCAGTTATAATGTTGATCAATATTCATATAACCTTGGAGTGGTTGGTGGATTTTGCGAACTGATTGATGCGGGAGTAAAACAACTAGCTTTAAGTGCTCCGTTAAGTCCTAAGGAAATGGATGATTTTATTATTGACGCAGAAAAAATTGCATCAAAACATTATGTGTCAATATACCGCGAGACAGATTTAATAGTTACTGATCTTTTCCCTAAAGATATTGCCCTGAATAAAGATGTGCTTTTATTATTCACAGGCACCACAATGGAGGAATATCTTTCTTTGAAAACAGATATAAAAAAGCTCGAAGATTCTGGAAAATATAGTGGTAAAGCCAGGATGGAAATTGCTAAACGATTTGGAAGAATGCTGAGTTATAGCCCAAGAAAAATAAATCTATTATTAGCCCAGAATACATCTTTCAGAACAATGAATAATTTTGGTATCCGGGCAAGCAATTTGTTTCTGTATTATAAAGATTTGGAGGCTGCATCAGAGTTTTATTCAACAATACTGGGAATGGAGTTGGTGGCCGACTATAATATGGCTAAAATATATAGAATGGCTTTTGATTCATACCTTATACTTGTTGATGCAGAAAAAGGCATGCATACTGCTGAAGAACCAAAAACAGTTGCCCTTGCTCTGCTAACAGATCAGTTGGGTGAATGGTATGAATATTTGAAAGGCCAAAATGTGAATATAAGAAATAAATACAGTCCCAGAGACGGAGGTCCTCATGATGGTTTTGTAATTACTGATCCGGAGGGATATTTATTAGAATTCGAAGAATTTAAGCAACATCCTGAGAACGAAAGATTTATTCCGATATTAACTCAAAATAAGACAATAACCAGTCCGGCTGGCCATAAGAAAAATGTTCCGGATGGATTGGGTTTTCATTCAACAATCACCTGGCTGTATTATAAAAATATTTTAGCTATGGAAAATTATTATCAGGATGTGTTGGGATTAGAAATAGTTGTTGACCAGGGATGGGCAAAAGTGTATAAAGTAACAGATACAGGATATATAGGTTTGGTAGATGAAAAAAGAGGCATGCATAAATTTACTGAAAAGAAAGCTGTTAATGTATCGTTTATAATAGATGATATCGAATCCTGGTTTCAATATGTCAAAGAAAATAAACTATTTGAGTTACGATCGAAAGAATTAGGAATTGACCCTGAAGGTAAATATAAAGCCTTTGTCGGATATGATCCTGAAGGTTATTATTTGGAATTTGACACCTTCTATCCACATAATGATAATTCAATACTATTAAAATATTTAAATGCCGAAAAAGAGTAAATTTAGTATTTGTACTTCAGTGAATACTATAAAATTATCTAATACACTGTTTGAATGGATATAATCTCCATAATTTTAGTAGCAATTGGTTTATCTATGGATTCTTTTGCTGTATCAATAACTAATGGGTTAACAATTAGAAAGTTAAACTTAAAGAAAATTCTCATAATAGCTTTTTCTCTTGCTATATTTCAAGCATTAATGCCATTGATTGGATGGTTCGCAGGAATTGGAATTGAACAATATATTAAAAAACTCGATCATTGGATAGCATTTATACTTCTATCATTTATAGGAGTTAAGATGATTTATGAGGCTGTGAAGAAAAAAGATATTTCAAAGGGCTCAGAATTAAAAGCTTTAACATTAATAGGACAATCTTTTGCAACCAGTATTGATGCTTTTGCAATAGGAATAAGTTTCGCATTATTAAATATGGCTATCCTGACACCCATTCTGATTATTGGAATTATTACATTAGTTTTTTCATTAATTGGATTACATTTAGGAAAGTATTTTGGAAAAAGGATTGGAAAATCGGTTGAAATTTTTGGTGGAATAGTATTAATATGTATAGGAATTAAAATTCTAATTGAACATTTGTTTTTTCAGTGAGCACAATAAACTTTTCTTAATCTTATTATTTTATAATATTAGAATTATTAAAGTTTCAGGTTCAGTATTCTGAATTTCAAACTAATTCATTTTACATTTTTCAATTAGTTTTCACCAAATAACAAACTTCCTGGGAATAGGTGAGGAATAAGGAGTATGGAATGGAAATAGGGAAGTCTTAAATTTTATTGAATCGTCATAACCCCCAGAAAATAAGCATATTCAGATAAGATAAATTGTAATTTCTGTAACATTTTATTAATCTTATCGTCTACAATATACTACTGAAGATATATTTGGCTTATTGATGTGCAATTATATTTATTAATTCTAAAACTCAAAAGCATGGAAGAACAAATTAATTATATGAAAAAACAAGTAAAAGTCCTTAGGACGATAATTTATATATTTGGATTATTGTTTGTAGGACTGGGAGCATATACTATTTCTACCAACATTAACTCAAAAAAATTAATTACCACCGAAGGAATAATTATTAAGGATAGTAATGATAATGAAAGAATACTTATTGGTACACCAATACCCTCTGCTTTAAACCGGGTACGGACGGATTCTGCCCGAATTTGGGATGAATGGGTGAAAAGGTGGCCTGAAAATTATCATGATAGTATTTGGAAATGGTATCAGGATTATAACCACACAACAAATGGAATTGTTATTTTAAGCGAAAGTGGATTTGACAGGATAGCTATTGGTGATCCAACACCTGATCCAAACATTGGTAAAAGGATTGCTCCTTCTGTTGGATTTGTAATTTATGATGAAAAAGGATTTGAAAGAACAGGTTACGGTGTAATGAACTTTGGGGAAAAATATCGGGTTTCATTAGGACTCGATTCAAAATATGGTACAGAGGGTATTAACCTGGTTGTAGATGACGATGGATATAATGGTCTTTCAGTTCCCGGATTGGATAAATCAATTTTCATAGGCAATGCTGATACTTTGACCTGGCATACAAAGCCACATAATAAATTCATGGGACTTATTATCTTAGATAGAGATTCAGTGTATTATTCTTTAAATAAAAAATAATACCATAGCGAGAAATAATATCTGACACCTTTTCAATTATTTATTATTCATCATTATTTATTATATTTATAGAAATAAAGTAATGTATTAATAAAACCTTACTTATAAATACTGCGAAAACGAAAATAAAGCAAAAAGTAATATTTATATATCTTAAAATTAAAATATTATGAAAAAGGTTATTATGTTATTTTATGTTGCTATTATTGCTACAGTAGCTGTGTCTGCACAGTGGGTGCCTGTTCCATACACTCATACTATGGGAGTTAATGACCTGCATTTTATTAGCAGACAAACAGGATTTGCCGCAGGTTACCACGAAGTATATAAAACTTCTGATGGAGGTCAGTCATGGACCGAGATTTCTGCCGATGTATTTATAAACGGACCTGTCGGGGTTTGGTTTTTGACTGAAAACGTTGGATTCATTATAGGTTCAGATGCTGGAGGCAATCCTCAGGTAAGCAAAACCATCAATGGGGGAACCTCATGGACAACTACAACTTTACCTGTTAGCTCAATGGGTTTTAATGATCCTAAAAAGATTTTCTTTGTTGATAATCTCACTGCTTATATTGCTTGCCGGTCAGGACATATGTATAAGACAGTGGATCAGGGTATTAGCTGGGAGGCTTTAGTTACAGGAACTAATAATGATATTAATTCAGTTCATTTTCCTAATCCGGCCATTGGATATGCCTCATTAAGTTATTCTACCAACCTTTTGAAAACAATAAATGGAGGTAACAGTTGGACTGAAGTGGATCTGGGGCAATTAATAACTGTTAATGATATTTATTTTACTGATCTTAATACAGGTTACCTTGCCTGTTCAGGTTCCAAAATTATGAAAACCACAAATGGAGGTGTTAGCTGGGAGGTTTTTGATTTTGGAACCACAGACACATTTTATGCTATTGAATTTACAAACAAAAATTATGGTTATGTTGCTGGCGGATCAGGTACAATTGCCACAACTACTAACGGAGGCATAAGCTGGGTTCCTTCTTCAAGCGGGTTATCTCAGTTATTATACTGTATATCATTCCCTACTATTGAGGTTGGATATATAGCTTCACTGCATTCTCCGGGGAAAATTATTAAAACCTTAAATGGAGGTGGAATACTAAATATAGCTGATATACATTTAAACTCTCTGATCAATGTGTTTCCAAATCCGGCAATTGATATTATCACTATCAAAGCAAATAATTCATTGATAGGTGCTGATTATAATATTTTTGATCAAAGTGGCCGGATTGTATTAACCGGGAAAATTTTGGATGAAACAAGTTTCATAAATATCAACCATTTAGAAACAGGTATTTATTTTCTTCAAGTTGAAGAACTGAGCAAACAATCGTTTAAAGTGATAAAGAAGTAAAACCAGGCCAATACCCCACATCTTATACCACATTACCACACACCTCACTACCTCACTATCTCATCTCATTTTTTATTATCTATTTATTCTTATATTTAAGGAAACAAATAATAAATATGAAACAAATGAAAAAGAAGAATCTGAAGCTAATTTATTTGCTCATTATATCTGTATTTCTTTTTTCATGTGAGAAAAATGGGAATGAACCGGAAGTAATCACAAACGAGATCATAGAGTCTTTTTGCTTTGAAACAGGAATAGAAGCTGTTTATGTGATAGATACAAGTTTATTGTCAACTGTAATGAGTTGGCAAGGTAGCGGTGATTATCCGGGAGTTGATGATTGGGCAACTGCCAAAATTCCTAATAATTTTAATTTATATGGAGGTTTGCCAGGCCAATCGGAATATTACTCTATCGATCTAACTATTATCGATGCAGATACTATTAAGGTTGATTATTGGGAAAGCCTTCAGGTTAAAGCCCACCCCGAGTTTGGATATAGACCTATGGTGGGTGTTTTTTACTTAAAAGATACTATTGTTGTTGCGATTTCAAAAACATTAGCAAATCCACAGTACGGAGAGGGTGGTGCCTGGCAAATATATGTAGAGCATTTCACTGAAGATTTAATGGTGTCTGATACTATTTACCTTAAGTAATGGTCAAATTCAACAACCACTCAACCACTTAACCACTTAACCACTTAACCAATATACCAATCCACCGCCTCACTATATAATTTCAATTCTCAATTATTTCCGCTGTGCCTGAAACCCTTATTTCAAGCTTTACAATTCCATTATCCGAGAATGAACAATCAAAGGTCAGACTATGCTCTCCCTTTGCAAGCTTAAAATCGGTGGGATTGATATTTATTTCTTTTATTTTTTGCCAGGAGGGGCTGTAAATTATTGCAGTATCTCCACCGGTATATTTTATACTTTCTTCTGCTTTTAAACGAACAGGGATTTTAATTTCTTTGTAGTTATCAATCTCAATTTTTATATCTGATACTTCTGATTCTTTAGCTGTTATAATGAAGCTCATAACCTGCTCATCAGCAGGGTTATTAAAGTTGAATGATGAATTAAGGGGCTCGCCTGGCTGACGAACTTTTTTCTCATGTTTGAATTTGTATGAAAAGATCTGATATAGCTCCCAGTTTTTATCACCAATGGATTTAAGATGGAACTCATTATTTATATCTTCCATTCTTTTTTTCTGATTCTCATTAAAAATATCGGCCATACGTGCCTTTTCCCATAGTCCGATAAGCTCAAGAATTTTCTCGCTGTTTCCATTATTCTCCAACACATCAAATCCTGTTACAAAAGCATATCCGGCATTAAAAGCAGCGGAGCGGGCCAGCATCCATTCAATATCTTCTATGCTTGTATTATTTCGCATACTAAACCAGCCCAGCATTCCGGGCATTAAATTACGTTTGAAATATTTCTGGTTCTTTAATCTGTATTCTGTCTGACTTTCGCGAAAATCTGCATACCAGGGTTCTCCCCAGTTCATTCTTGTGTACATGTGCCAGAAGAAGTGAGTGGTGCGGCTGGCATCTGCAATATAATGGCTCTTGATATTATCTGAAAGATTTTCGTACCATGTATTTGTCATTAAAATCTCTCCGTAATTTCCCATTCCTGTCGATCTGTTGCCTTCCAATCCGTCGAAAGAGATTTGTCGTAAACCACTGTAATTATATAATTCTGCCATTCTTTTGGCCATTTCAATTGTTAATTCTGAATTGCTTAGAAATACTTTATAACCATGATCGGCCAGTTTTCCTATTGTTTCACCTGTTGAATGAGAAGTCGCGATTGTTTTATATGCTCCACGCTGACAATCGAGTAATTTCCAGGGTTCTTTTTCAGATACTTTTCCGTAACGTATCAATTCATTATTTATAACTACTGTTTTTAAATTGTTGTTTCTGAACTGATCAAAAAACTCTGGCGACTCAATTGCGATTTCAGTTTGATAATTATTTATGTCCTCGGTAATTTTACTTGAACCCACACGGGCAAGTCGTTTGTCGGGTATTGGTGTTACATAAGGATCGTTTGTAGTTATAAAATTAGATAAAAAATGAGCTCCCAACATAACACCTTCTTTTTCAGCCTTTTCAACGCAGATTTTTAATCCGTCCCAGCCATTTGGGAACTGATCTTGTAATTCAAAATGTCCCCATGTTTTAAAAGGGCCGCCCTGATATAAATATCTTAATCCTGCTTTTTTTGTGTAATCAATTGCCTTCTCAATATTCTTTTCATTAAAGCCCATAATCATATATGCTGCGGAAGCAGTTCTGGAAGTTTTTCCCCATTCTCCATCAATCATCGGATGAGGCAGACCTTCAGCTATTTCAATTTTACCAATAGTTTCCAGAGTTTTATCGACCTGGCAGCCAAAAATTGCAATTTTCGACCCAATAATTCCACCATCATCAAACGGAGGTGCTACATAATAATCATGATTCCAGTTTTCTATAACTCTTTCTTTATCTCTGTTCCTGCAGTATGCCTGCAATGTACTCCCGAATTTATCTGGCTTTGCTGCCTCTACACGATACAGTACATAGCGTTTCCCTTTTTCACTAAGATCTGAATAGTCACCCGACTCAAAAATATCGAGCTGAGGCATACAGTCGTTATCAGCCCATGGATACCCTCCCAGAGTTTTGGGGTTTAATGCCTGAATACCTATGGAGTATTCCTCTCCCTGAACAACTCCTATTGTTTCACCTATAACCTTATTAATAGTTGTCGGGTAGGGGCCCCAAACAATCAGTTCAATACCGCTTTTTTCAGAAATAGAAACCAGTTCGAAAACCAAATGGCTGTCTTTTTTTGAAACATGTATTCCTGCGTCAATATTTCCCTGATATTTCAGACTGATTATTTCTGTATTTTTATCATAATTTGCTTCTTCAGGCATCAACATCTCTCCATCAACCTGAATGGACATTAATGGTGAAATAGTATCTTCTGATAAATAGTTGATACCGGTATTAGTATCAATAAATTTGTTTATTGAACCTTCATTATTTATTGACAGTTTAAAAGATTCTGTTTTAAGAGTTATTTTTCCGCTATTGTTTTGTGAACAGGAAACAATTAATAAACAGGTGATTGTAGATAGAAGTAGAAGTTTTTTCATGGTATGGAAATAATTTTAATCTATAGATGATTTGAAAATAATAAATAAATATAATATTTCTAATTGATTATTTATTGTAATAGGTTCACAGCGCGCCGTGAACCTCTAAATAGAATTAATTATTTATAAATTCCCTGATAAGATTTATTACTATTTCAGGATATTCTTCAAAGGGAATGTGGCCACATTTATCAATTATTTCTAACCTGGAATCAAGTAATATAGAATTTAATTTTTCACCAATTTTACAAGAAATCTGTCTATCGTTTTTGCCCCAAATTATTAATACAGGATTATTAATATTTTTGTAATTATTAATTAATTCTTCATAATTCTCAGGAATCATTTGTCTGGCTGTTTTTATAAATGGATATCTCATTCCCTTTTGATTCAGAGAAAACATATATCGTTCAACTATGTCATTATCTATTTTATCAATATCGTAAAACACTGTTCTTAGAAAAACTTTTGTTCCTAATTTTTTGGGAATAAAAATGGCAAATCTGTTTAAAATCGGTATTCGTTGACTTTTAATAAATAGTGGAAAATCACATTTGTAGGAAGCACAATCTATTAATATGATTTTTTTAATAATACTTTGATCTTTTTTTATCAATTCAGCATTCAGGTAAAGTGATACTCCACCACCAAATGAATGTCCTATAAGAATAATATTATTAAGATTATTAAAATTTATAAATTTTTTCAGAATTTCTCCCTGATCAATAACTGAATATTTATTATCTCGTGGTTTTGATGACAATCCAAAGCCCTTAAGATCAAATACAAAGAGAGTTAGTTCAGATGTTCCCAGCTCATCAGTTAAAGGAATCCAGCTTTTAATAGAAGCTCCATAACCATGTAACAAAATTACATTGGTTGATCCATTACCAATTTTTTCATAATTCAGATAATCATTTTCAGAATAATAGAACTTATCTTGCCCGAATCCGCATTTGAACAAGAATAGAATGAAAAATAAAACTGTAATTTTTTTAACAAACATGCTTATTAACATTACTACTATACATTGAAAATATCGGCATTATTTTATATTTGTTAGATAAATATACGATTATATGATTAATAGTATAGTATTAAAAGATTTTTAACCATTTATAAACCAGTTAAAATGAAACTATTCAAATCCCCTTTCTCTTTATTTGTTATTGCATTCATACTAATCATAAATAGTTTTTCTTTTGGGCAGAATAAAGGACTAAGAACTATAACTGAAAAAGAACTACGATATCATCTGAGTTTTCTTGGAGCACCTGAATTTCGTGGTAGAGAAACCCCATCACATGAATTAGAGATTGCAACTCTGTATCTTGCCAACTGGGCTAAAGATGCGGGCCTGAAGACTTTAAATCCCAATGGCTCATTTTATCAATCAATACCTATTACAGTAACATCTGTAAGTCCGGCTAATACAAGAATGAGCATTATAACTGCTAATAGTGAGCAGATCTTTAATTACGGTGAATCTTTCGGTGGAAGTTTTTACAATTCAGGATCATATTTTGGAGAGGTAGTATTTGTAGGATTGGGAATACAGAATGAAGAAATGAATTGGGACGATTTAAAGGATTTAGATGTTTTTGGTAAGATTGTGATAATTCTTGATGAACAATTACCAGATAATCAGTTTACTTTAGGTTCAACCTATTCATACAGACTGAGCTCAAGAATAAGAAATATCAGGAATCGTGGTGCAGCAGCTGTATTTTCAATAGTAAGTCTGGAAAGGGAAAAGCAAAAACTTGAAGGAATAAATATTTTCGACGATATACCAAGGGGCAGAATGGCCACTATGTATGACTCACAGAGAAGGGGTATATCACCAACAAGAACATCTCAAAGCAATACTGATGAAGGCCCGAGACGTCCTTATTTACCTTTTGTTCAGGCAGAGATTGGTCATGATCTTGCATCATCAATATTGGGTATTTCAAACAATCAAGTGGCAGCTATGTTTGCTATGATAAAGAATGGCAAGCAGGTTCCGGGCATGGTAATTCCTGATACAAGAATTCAGCTAAATGTTGAAGTTAAAACCAAACCCTCCAACACAAGGAATGTATTGGGACTGATTGAGGGGTCTGATCCAGTATTGAAAAATGAGTATATAGTAATTTGTGCACATCACGATCATCTTGGTATAAGTGATGGTGAAATTATTGCAGGTGCGGATGATAATGCCACCGGAACAATTGCATTAATGGAGATTGCTCAGGCTTTGTTGGTGGAAAGGCCCAAAAGATCAGTAATAATTGCATGGTTTACAGGGGAGGAAAGGGGCTACATAGGTTCTCAATATTTTATTAATAATAGTATTGTTCCCATTGAAAAAATAAATACCTGTCTAAATATGGATATGCTGGGAAGAAATCATACTGACAGTTTATTCCTTGTAGGATCTGATTTATTAAGTTCTGAATTGGATGCTTCCATCCACAAAGTGAATAAGAAATTTAAAATAAATTTTGGTTTTGATTATATGTATTCAAATTTAACACATCCTCAAAGAGTATATTTCAGAAGCGATCAATATCCACATATTAGATTTGGCATACCTTCAGTCTGGTTCTTTTGCGGATTTACTCCTGATTATCATACACCACGGGATATACTTGAATATATCGATTACAAAAAATTCCTCAAGATTACCAAACTGGTTTATCTTACCGCATTTGAAGTTGGTAACATGAAAAATATGTTAAAATTGGATGTTAATCCTGAGGTAAGCTCCAGGGGGAAACATAACCTGACAGTAAAAAGCCTGTATCAAAATACAAGGTGAGCTCGTTAACACTCGCGTAATTTACTCGCTAACGCTCGTGTAATTTGTTCACTGTCGCTCATGTGATTCATTCACTACGCTCATGTGATTCGCTCGTAAACTCGCGTAATTCGGTTTCGCCTATAGGCTCAACCGTAATTCATAGCAATCGAATTACTACCTAACAGTCTAAATATCTTCTAGCATTATCAAGTCTAAACTCAAAATTAAAAATAATTGAAAAAAATTTGCATGGCATTATAAATAGTTCTAGATTTGTAAAGTTCAAAAAAAATGAAGTATATAATTAGCTATCCAGATTCAAAACTCCAAATTCAGAATCTTGTTCCTGAATATATACAAATAAGGTTGAATTATGATAGGAAATAGCATGGTTTCAGAACTTTTAACAGAGCATCAAAGTTTGATTAGGAAAATTTGTTATAATTATTGTTCAAATAAAGAGGATAGGGAAGACCTATTTCAGGAAATAGTATTTAATGTGTTAAAATCGTATAATAATTTTAAAAACTTATCACGATTCTCGACATGGTTGTATAGACTGGCATCAAATACAGCAATTACCATGTATCAGAAAAAAGTTAAGGATAATTATTATTATTTTGAATATTTAAACAATCTCAGTGATGGTACTGATCTATATGATGAATCAGATATAGAAGAACTTAATAAGGCCATTGATTTTCTGAATCCTCTGGACAAAAAAATTGTAAATCTTTATATAGAAGAAAAAAGTTATGAAGATATCTCGGATATTACAGGATTATCAAAACAAAATATAAGAGTGAAAATTTATAGAATAAAAAAGACTTTAAAGAAGAATTATAAACTTGAATATTAACATTCTTAAATATAAAATTTATAATTATGAATATTGACTCTAAATTGAATTCAACAAATTATATAAGAATAATTACATATATTATACTAATACTTGCAGTAGTTATTACAGGTTTTATTGTTATAAGGGAAAGCTTTTCTGCTGAATCATCAAATAAAATTTTCGGAATAATATATTTTATTATTTCTGTCAGTCTTCTGCTTGTATTTTTAAGATACAAAACTACTGTAATGATTCCGGTGATTCTGCTCAATATGTCAATGTCAATTAGCTATTTTGCAGGTAATAATAAATTAATGATCATTCCAAATGTTTTATTAATTGTTGTAGCTGTATATATAATATATTTCTTTATTAAACACATATCTCTAAAAAGGAAGATTCTTGAACTTGCCGCAAGGCCTGTTGATGGAGTTGAAAGTGGTTATACAGGAAGGCCATATCCAGCAGGAAAAATTTCATATTCAAAAGGAGAACTCCATGGGTTTTCCGAATTAATGAAAAGATTATTAATTGCAGTACCTATAAATGAAAAAGATGGTATTTCATTTTCTCTTTCTGACGATTGGTTTGGCCGTTTATATAATATACATAGTAACTATGTTAGTGAAACCAGGATAATATTTAATTATGATGGAAATATTTCAGTAAATATTTCAAAGGGTGATTATAAAAAATACCATGAAGAGTTAACATTTGATCAATTATGTAACTCTATGGGTAGCCTGTTTATTTACTTTTTTGAATTATTTAATAGGGGTGAAGGAGATAGGATATTAAACAAAATAAACAAAAGTGAATATTAATTTTTATTTATTTTTATAACTGGTATGGATTTTAAATCAGTAGCAAAATTTGGATCATATATATCAAAAGATTATGCAGAAGGTCTTTTCAGACTTCTGGGTACCTATAAGGATATTTCTGCATCCGAAGCAGCATCAAGGTTGGACTTACATATTAAAACTGTTCAGGATTTTCTTGAGGCAATGGCTTTCCTTGATATTCTGAGCAAAGAAGAAGTATTTGAAAAAAAGCGTCCCTATTACAGGTATTCACTCAAAAAGGATAAAATTACAATTGATCTTAAACTTTTTACTCCGAAAGAAAATAATAAACCTGAATCAGACTTATTAATAAAAATCAGAGAGAGAAAAAATGCCCGGGTTCGTTTTACTACATCAAGAAGCAATAATTATATTAGTAGTGTGGTAATTTGGACTGGAGAAGGCAGGGGGCAAAAGGAAAGAAAAATAAACTTAAGCCTTGCACAAGGAAAATTTTTGTATAATCTGCCATTTCCAAATGCAGATTTTCAAAGTATTGCATCCATTCTGGAGAAAGCCGAAATAGATAATGATCATAAAACCGAAATAATTGATATTGTTGATCTCCTGTCAGAATATAAGGTAATAGAATCAAAATAAAAGCAATTCGTTCGCTGGGCTCACGTTATTCAGTCACTTCGTTCCTGTAATTCGCTCGTTTTCACTCTCGTAATTACTACCTAATTACTACCTAATTACTACTTAATTACTACTTAATTACTACTTAATTACTACCGAATTACCTTAACAAATCATCAATGATCATTTTATTTGCTATATTAATATCCGAGGAATATTGATGATATCAAACCTTCACCTCTTTTTTTTGCCTTTATACTGCTCCTGATATGAAAATAACTCATCAAAAAAACAAGGTAAAATGAATATAGATGTACTTTGCCAAATGGTTTTTTGAATCTATCCATTTTTTCGTATTTCACCTCGTCAACAAACTGTTTATCATACGGTTTAATCTCTTTTGGGTTTTCTCCTTCCTTAACAATATAATTAGCGGCAGTTTTACCAAAGGGAGGGAAATATATATCAGTCCCTGCCCTGACAAGTCCTGTTAACACAATAATAATTAATACAAAATACACCAGAGTTGTAAAAACTTTTGTTTCGGGTGTATGCCCATTGTATTTTATAGGTTGGTTTTTCTTAACCGACTCCTTGTATTCCTTCAAACTGGTTCCAAATCCCTTTCCGGGAATAATATTCTTCCATCTTGCGGAATATGAACCCATAAAACCCCATATTATTCTTAATATCAGGTTTAATGTAAATAAGTATGCTATTATTACATGAATCTTTTTTAGAATTGTTTTTGCTTCCACGCTGCTAAGACCCAGCTCCTTTTTAAATATCATTAAAAGTCCGGTACATATAATAAATAGCAAAGTAATAATTGTTAAGAAGTGCGTTATCCTTGTTATTTTGTCCCATTTAGGACCATTGTTATTTTCCATGGTATATAAAATATATGTGATTTAATTAAAAGCCTCAGGGCAAATAAATAAGATGAAAGCTGAAACTACTTCATCCCCTCAAATAAATCAATTAATTCTTTTAGTTTTTCATTTAATTCCCCATAACGTTCATAGGCATCTTTTCCTGGCTTTTGGTCTGCCCTGCCTAACATAGACGATAAATAATTTATCTGACTATTCAACATAGGTTGCATATATGTACCTCTTTCTGTATTTAACTCCTTTACAATTTTCGCAAGTTTTTCATCTTCTGCCTTATTCTTTTTAAGCTTTTTGTTATTTTCAATAAGTTTTGCAAGCTCTTTTCTTCTGTCCGTAATCTTTTTGGTAAACTCCCTGCTTTTTGCTGATAGTTCCATTACTTTCAAAATAAATTCTTCCTGTTCTTTCAGATCAGCAATGCTTACACCTTCAAGTCGTGGATCGGCTAATAATTCAAATGACTGATTATAAACATCTTCACCAACTGTTAATCGAACGGAATATTTTCCGGGAATTACCATTGGTCCGCCTTGCGATCTTCTGCCATTGCTGTTTTCCGGCCCGCCAGGTTTCATATCCCAGTTTAACCTATGTAATCCTGTGGCGTTTTTAAATTCTGAACGGATTGATGATCCTGATACGAATAATTTTATTACATCATTTTCTTCATTTAGTATTTCAAGTTTTATTGTTTCTTCAGAAGTTTCTTTCAGATAATAATCTATTGCGACAGATGGAGCAGGGTAGGAAGGAATATTGTCTCCTCTTCCAGCTCTGTATCTTAACCTGTATGTGTCTTTTGGTTTGAATAATACATTTTCTGATAAAGAATTTGTATTGGCTAATTGCTGTAAAGAATAAAGATTATCCATTATCCAGAATGAGCGTCCCATTGTTGACAGAACCAGGTCTTTTCTGTAGATTTTAATATCGGTAATTGGTGTGATTGGTAAATTTTGTTGAAAACTTACCCAGTTAATACCATCATCTACAGAAATGAATAAACCATATTCCGTTCCTGCATATAACAAACCTTCCTGATCGGGATCTTCTCTTACAACCCGTGTAGGGAAATCGTTTGGAATACCATTATCTCCAGTAGTCAATAGTTTCCAGTTCTTACCATAATCTAAAGTTTTGTATATGTATGGTTTCCAGTCGCCAAGCTGATACCTTAGTACAGCAATATATGCTTTTCCTTCTTTATGAGATGATGGTTCAACACAATCAACACGTCCGCCGGGAGGCAAATCAGACGGAGTGACATTATCCCATTTTTCTCCTCCGTTTAAAGTTACATGAACCGGACCATCGTTTGCTCCTATCCATATTAATCCGTTTTTTATTTTTGATTCTCTTATTGAATAAATAGTACTGTAATATTCTTCACCGGTAATATCCCTGGTAATTGGGCTCCCTGAAATTACTTGTTTATCAGCCTCAAAAGCAGTGAGATCGGGAGATATTGTTTCCCATGTAACTCCGTCATCAGTGGTTTTATGCAGATATTGTGATCCATGATATACTACATCAGGATTGTGTGGAGAAACATGTATAGGAGCAACTCTTTGAAATCTGTATTTTAAATCTTTCGGATTATGGCTGTATATATCCATTGCCCCAACATGGTACTGGCGTTCCTGTCCTGTCCTTTTATCATATACACCAAAATTCCCTTTACAATTTGAGTATACAATATTATGATTTCCGGGTTTTGGTACAGCAGGCCCTGTTTCGCATCCACCCACCGACATCCAGAAACTAGAGGCGCCTCCCGGAGCAGAATATGGTGGTATGCTTGGTACAGCAATGGTGCTGTTATCCTGTTGTCCGCCATATAACCAGTAAAAGAACTGATCATCCAGCTCTACCTGATATATTTCGGCAGTTGGCTGATTGTATTGTGTTGACCATGTTTTTCCTCCATCGCGGGTAACATTTACTCCGCCATCGTTTGCCTGAATAATTGTATTTGAATCGTCGGGGTTTATCCATATATCATGATTATCACCATGAGGAACACTTACCCGTCCCCAGCTTTTTCCTCCATCTGTCGATTTTACATATGAGCCTGCTAATGAATGAATAATATCGGGATTCTGAGGATCAACCTCTACATTGCAATAATAAAAGGGTCGGTTAACCAAAGCACTATTGGAACTTACTTGTTCAAATGTTTCTCCATAGTTATCAGAAATATAAAGGCCACCTTCATCATTTGGTGCCTCAACAATAGCATATAATTTATTTGGTGCAGCCTGCGTAACTGCAAGGTCAATTTTACCAATAAGCCCTTGTGGAAGGCCTTCCTCAATTTTAACCCAGTTATTTCCCCCATCAGTCGATTTATAAATACCTCCTGCTTTGTGTCCTCCACTAATGATTGTCCATGGTTTACGTTCTGCTCGCCACATACTTGCATAAACAATTTGTGGGTTATCGGGGCTAAATTCTATGTCGACAGCACCTACTGTATCTGAATGAAATAATATATTTTCCCAGTTTTTACCTCCATCCAGTGATCTGTATACACCTCTTTCTTTGTTAGCTTGAAATGCCTGTCCGATGGCTGCAACAAAAACTATATCCGGATTGTCCGGATGTATCTCTACAGCTCCTATCAGACCGGTAGATTTTAGTCCGGAAAATTCCCATGATTTACCTGCATCAACAGATTTATACACACCTTTACCAGTAATAACATTCGAACGTAAACCATCAGAACCAGTACCAACATATATCACATCGGGATTTGATGAAGCGGTTCTTATAGCTCCAATAGAAGGAGAAGCAAAATATCCATCAGAAATATTATTCCAGTTTTGGCCATAATTTACCGTTTTCCAAACACCACCTCCGGTACTGCCCATATAGAATACTCCGGGTTGTGATTCCACCCCTTCAACCGTGGTAACACGTCCACCACGAGTGGGGCCAACACAACGATATTTATAAAGATCAAAAAAACTTTTTTCAGAATTTATCTTTCTGTTCAGGTCTTGTGTAAAAACCTCTGTAATACTGATTATTCCTATTATTCCAAGGAATATTAATGATTTGCAATGGTTCATATTTCGGGAGTTAAATTAAGAATATCAATATACAAATATTTTGCAAAAGTCAAAAGTCAAAATTCAAAACTCAAAAGCTGGAACGTAGTGGAAGTATGCCTAGGGTACATCAAAGGTCTACGCTATTTAGGCATGGTCAACTTTGAACTTTGAACTCTGAACTCTGAACTGATTAAACAAACTTCTCCCTTTTCTGCAGATTATATAAACCTATCAGATTTGCCAGTATAGATATAATAATAAGAATCAACCTGTTATAGAAACTGGTCATTTTCCATATGGTTTCATTTACCTCACGAGGAATTTCAAATGGATTTAGATATATATTAAATTTACTTTCCTGTAAAGGATCTGCAAGAATAAATAAAAAAGTAAGAATAATTATTACAACAACACCTGCGCCATTCCCGCTTTTTATCACTGTTGAAAACATAAAACTCAGGCTTCCTATCATGAAGATTGGAAACATAAGTTGATATACCATTTCAAATACAGGTATTCTTACAATAGCTAAAGAGCTCAAGAAACAAAGAAACAGCAAGTTAATAGAAACTATTATATATATCTGAATAAGCCTTAACAGCCAGACTTTATATCTATAGTTTGGTATACCGAATATTATTTCCAGCATTCGCGAATCCAGATCATTTTGTATCCCATAGGTAGTAGGGTAAAATACCAAAAGAAATCCGGGAACAAATAATAAATAATATACTGATCCTTCCGTAGGATTTGAACCAGAGAATAAATTAATCAGGGTTACTAATATAAAGAACATCACTGCAGCCAGAAAGAAATATAAAAATTTGTTAGCGAAGATTATTTTCAGATTATACCTGATCAGTTTCCAGGCCACAATTAAAATATTTTGAATATTTTTTTTCTTACTCATATTAATATTTTTTATCATGCGTTAATAGCTGAAGGTAAGCATCTTCCAGAAGTGGACGGGATGGTACGGCCTTTTCTACCGGTTTCTTATCAGCAATACATCTGATTCTGATATTATCGCCATCCTGCATATGACTGATAATAAGAAGGTCTTTCTGAATTTCTTCAAATTCATTTACTGTTGTATTTACCTGCCAGACTTTACCTTCTGCAATTTTTGTCATATCAACAGGTTTGCCTAAATATTTTAGCTCTCCTTTGTTTAATACTGCTACCATATTACATGAGCTGGCAATATCTTCTATAATATGTGTAGAGAATATAACCACTCTTTCCCTGCTCAACTCAACAAGCAGGTTACGGAATCTGATTCTTTCTCTTGGATCGAGTCCGGCGGTTGGTTCATCAACAACCAGTATTCGTGGCAGATGCAATAGTATTTGTGCAATACCAATTCTTTGTTTCATACCGCCAGAAAATGATCCTATTTTTTCGTTCATGTGTTCATCCATATGAACCTGTGCCAGAACCTTATGAACGATTTCCTCTCTGGTGTCCTTATCAATAATATTTTTCATGATAGCCTGATAGCTCAGGAATTCATAAGCGGTCATATTTTCATATGTCCCGAATTCCTGTGGCAAATATCCAATTAGTCCCTGAAGCTCTTCTCTTTTCTCCTGGGTGTCGATACCATTAATATATATCTTTCCATAGCTTTGTTCGAGAATACCACAGATTATGCGCATCATTGTAGTTTTGCCAGCACCATTAGGGCCTAAAAGTCCAAACATTCCTGTTCCTATTTCAAGAGAAACACTACTCAATGCCCTGAATGGATTATTTCTTTTTCCAAGAATTGGAATAACCTTTACAAAGCTGTAAAAACGACGTCTGAAACCTTTAAATCTGCCTGTTAACCTGTTAATGTTAACTTTCTCTTTCTTTAATCTGTTAGATGTAGTATATACTGCCAGCGCCAGATACCATAATATGGCAATGAAAATGACCAGTGCCACATTATTCCATCTAATCTGAAATATTACAAGATTGAATAATGGGAAACCCCAGAAAAAGAGTTTATAGAATAATTTACCTGTTTTCATGAGGAAATTTTTCTTTTTCCTTTCAGACCTGTTTTTCAGATAAATACCAAATGGTTTACTTATGCCTATAATCGACAGATAAATAATATGAATTAATACGAAAAACCAGAATCCATTATTTAAATAATAATATATAAAATAGGTCATGAAACCCAGGAGTGGCAACTGCCATAACATTTCGTCAAAGTCTTTGATTTTATTATAATCTTTTTCAATCCCCAGTCGTTGCCGAATTTTCTTTCCTGATTTCCAATCACGTGCAAATTTCGAATCACGGTCGTAAATTTTGACAAGGTTTTGGACCTTTATAGTAATTTTTTCATCAGCTGCGATAACTTTTGTGGTTGCTTGTCGCAAACTTGTCATTAAAAAGAATGTTGTTCCCGGAATAAGTATTATTGCAACAAAAATGCAGAACATTTTCCATAGTAAACCATCAATATAAATATAGATCAGAATACTACCACCAACAATCAGTATTATTTGCAGGATTTTCACTTTCCAGTTAAGTTTTTTGAACCATTGTACTGTGCCTTCAAGACTGGAATATATAGTAGGCATAAGAACCAGAGTTAACAGAGTACTTAATGATAAACCACCTATTACAGTAATAGCAAACGGAGCACCTAAACTTTCAACATATTCTGATTTGCTCATTGCTAGTGGTATCATTGCAACTATTGTTGTTATTGCAGTGATTAGTATTGGCCGTAATCTTGCCAGCCCCGACATTAATAATGCCCTTGATTGTCGGTTACCTTGTTTTTGAAGTAATTTTGTATAATCAAGATATATTATTCCATTATTTACTACAATTCCTAATAGAATAATACCTCCTATAAAAACGTTGGCATTTATTATTGAATTGCCGGTAATTAATAATAAAAGAACTGATCCGGTGGCAGCAAAAGGAACTGAGAATAATAGTACAAATGGAGTAAGAAGGGATTCAAAAACAGATGCAAGAATCATATATATTAAAATAATTGCCGCTAGAATCAGGTAATAGAATTCATCAAATTCATTTACTTCATGAATAACTTCAACAGCAACTCCGGAAGGAAGTTTAAGTCCGGATATTAGCTCATCAACTTCGTCACGAGAGACATCAAGTAAGCTTTTAGAATTATTTACTTCTTCAATAAAGGAATAAGTCAGTTCAATTTGTTTTTCCTGATTCATTCTGTTTATGGTTGACATGCCTGTAGAATAAATTATTTCTCCCAGATTCTGAAGTTCATGTTTAGATTCTGAACTTCCGGTAATAATTAATTGTTTCAGATCGTCAATTGTTTTTTCATCCTCCTCATCATCTTCTTCATTAACCTCATTGCTTTTAAGAATAATATCATATTCGTCTGTTCCTTGTTTAAAAACTGCACCTGAGCTAAATTCATTAGGGAAGGAATTTAATTCTGACAATACAGAGTTTAGTGGAATTCCAAATTGACTTAATAATTGTTTGTCGAAAGTAATATGAATTTCCGGTCTGTTATCGGAAATATTTAAACTTACATTTTCGATTGAGGATAATTCGTCGAAGTAATATTCAATATCTTCGGCAATATCACGCATTTTCTCAAAGTCATGTCCTTTTATCAATACTTTTTCGGTCTGACTTCCAACGCCAAGCATACTTTGTAAGCCGGCATTCCCGCCTCCGCCGCCTCCGCCGCCTCCACCGCTTCTGCCGCCACCTCCTGCTGAAGGTGGTTCAAAATTAATATCTGCTTCCCGGATTTGATATACAATTCCTTCTATTTCGTTTTTTATCTGAGCATAATCCCGGTCGTTAATGTCTTCATAATCATCTTGTAAAGCAATAGTAATTGTAGCATTATCTTCTTCAATCTCACTTATAATATCTCTCTTTTCTTCGAGCTTAATTAATTTCTCTTCAAGATCAGTTACAAGCCTGTCAGTATTCTCAAGAGTAGATCCTCCTGGCATTGTGACATATAAACTTATTTCAGAAGCATCAACTTCTCTAAGAGTATTTGTTGTTACCATTAAACTAATACCAAGCGATATAAAGAAAAATAATATTGAACCAATAATTACTCGTGCCGGATATCTCATACATGTTTTTAGCATCTGAACATATACCTGTACCATCCGGTTATGTAATGAAACCTTTTTGAATTCCGGGAGCTTATTCTTTTTACCTCTTTTCAGGTAAAAGTGAGTTATCATTGGGACTAAAAAAAGTGCAACAGCCAATGAAACCAGAAGAGTTGAGATAATTGCAACTCCGACTTGATTTCCAATAATTTTTATCATAAAGTTGGTTGAAAAAACAAATGGCAGAAATACAACAATTGTTGTTAGTGTTGAAGCAATAATTGCCTTCCGTACTTCATTTGTTCCCCAGATAACTGAATAATCGGCACCTTTCCCCTTAGAAGCTATCCTGTATACATTCTCAAGAACAACAACCGAGTTATCAAGCAACATCCCAATTGCCAAAGCCATTCCAACCAGGGTAAGGCTATTAATAGTAATATCAAAAGCATAAAAGAAATTAAATGCAGTAAAAATGGATATTGGAATAGCCAGCGCGATTACTGAAACAAGCCGAATATTTTTTAGGAATATCCATAAAAGGACAATTGCCAGAATACCGCCTATCATTGCCAGATTTATTATCTGGTTAATATTATCTTCCATTGTCTCGGCTTCATTACTTTGCACGATTATCTCTACATCTCTCGACTTAAGATCCTTATTAAGCTTCTCAATAATCTTAATTGTTTCGTGAGAAAGATCAATCATGTTTACCTGCGAATCTCTTACAAGCCCCAGTGTAACCGATTCCAAACCATTAACACGGCTATAAGATGTTACTTCTTTAACACCAAAAAATATTTCAGAAATATCTCTTAAACGAACATTCCCGGTATCATCAACTACAATATTTTCAATTTCACTTATGCTGGTATATTCTGAAGATACATTTACATAATATGCCTGATTATTATCGAATACCTGTCCTACATACGTTCTGTTAAGGCCGTTTTGTCTTAAATAGTTTCTAATCTGATTAGGAGAAATCCCATATGCCTCACAGGCTTTTTCATCGAAAATTACTTCAACGGTTTTTTCTCTGCCGCCAAATACACTCACACTGGCAATTCCATCAATATTTTCTAAGTCGGGAACTACATCTATGTCAACAATATTTCTTACTCTGTCGACACCTCCACTGCCTCTAACTTCAAGGTTAATGAAATCACCACTCATCATATCGGCATCTATCTTAACTACATTAACATTGAATCCTTCAGGGAGTGATGGCTTTATAAGGTCGACTTTTTCCAGTAGTTTCAGATATGCATACTTCAGATTAGCTTTCTGGTTGTATGAAATAGCAATAGACCCTCTTGTTTGAGTTGCTGTTGACATAATTTCCTCAACTCCTTCTAAAGTTCCTATAGCTCCTTCGAGTGGTATAACACCCTGGTTTTCCATATAGCTGGGATCAACTTCTATATTACTGGAAACCTGAACTATAAGATATGGTAATTCCGCATTAGGGTATAATTCAACCTTTAGATTTTTATAAGATACATAACCCAGCATTGTTAATCCAATGAATAACATGCCAATAAAGGTTTTTCGCTGTATAATAAATTTCATTTTATTCTTTTATGAATATTGAATTTATTCTTCAGTATTTATTTTATTATTTCTAACCGGAACAAGGTGGTCGAAAACATAATAAACACATGGAATAACTATTAATGTTAATAGTGTTGAAGTAACCAGTCCTCCAATAACAGCCAATGCCATTGGAGACCTTAAAGAAGCACTCTCGCCAAATCCGAATGTTAATGGTAACAGAGCAAGAATAGTGGTTAGCGATGTCATAATAATAGGACGTATACGCTGTTTCCCAGCCTGAATTATCGCATCTTTTCTTTCCATTCCTTCTTGTTTAAGTCGATTAATTGCATCGACCAGTATAATTGAATCGTTTACAGCAATTCCAATAAGCATAATTATTCCTATTAATGCCATAATATTAAGAGATAGGCCCATAATAAAGAACAAAAGAATAGCCCCAACACCGGCTAAAGGAATAGTTAATAAAATAGTGAAAGGATGGATAAGTGATTCAAACTGAGATGCAAGCACCATATACACAAGAATAATAGAAAGAAGAAGAGCAAATGTGAGATTTTTCATCGATTCTTTTCTTTTCTGCTCTTCACCTTCAATATTAATCTGGTAATCGGGCGGAATACTTATTGTTTTTATAACATTTTCAACATTTTTGGCAATATGATCAAATGCTATGCCTTTTGTTACTTCTGCTGAAACTTTTGCAATTCTGTTCTGATTTCTTCTGTTTATTTCTTTTGGAGCCAGAATAGTATTGATTGTTGCTACTTCGCTAAGCCTTACTTCCTGTGTTCCATTCATTAAAACCATATTTGGAAAATCCATCAGGGTTTTTTCAGGAAGTTTTATAGTCATATCCCTCATTTCACCCTCTGTTTCAAGCTGACCGGCATCTTTACCCATAAGCTGATCCTGTATCTGGCCTGAAATATTGGATATACTAAAATTAAACAAGCCGGCTCTCAATCTGTCAATTACAACTTCTATTTCCGGAGAACCTTCTTCAATTGAACTTTTAACATTAAAGAGTTCCTCTAAACCGAGCATTTTCTGATATACCTGTTCGGCGAGGTTTTCTATCACATCAAACTCTTTCCCTTTAATTTCCACAACCATTGGGGCTTCATCTGTTCCAAGAATTGCCTGAAGTGCTGTTTCATCTCTAATAAACCGTAGTTCCAGATCGGGAATATCAAATAATATATCTCCAAGAGCTGAAATAGCTGTTGAAGGATTTACATTTGCTGAATCAGAGAGAATAACTCTGATTGATGCTGTATTTTCATCTTCAAAAAAATCACTTTCACCACTCCCTATGCTTTGTGTAGGGCCAACCTGACTGTAAATTGTTTTGAGATTTTCGCCCAAAAGGGTTTTTATAATACCTTCAATATTTACAACGGTACTTGATGTACGTTCAAGCCTGGTCCCTTCCGGGAGTTTTATATCGACAGAAAATTCACGTGCATCGGTTTTAGGAATATAATCGCTGCCAATTATTGGAATCAGATAAACACCAAAAGCAACTAATGCTGCAGCAATTGGTATGATAATCCAACGTGCATTTACTATTTTTGATAATAATGCAGGATACCATTTAAATTCTATAGATTTTTGTTTTCTTTTTTTAACTTTTTTATCCTTAAAGAATCTGGAAACTAACATTGGGATTACCAATATTGCAATAAACAATGATGATAATAATGAAAAAGCCACTGTCCATGCCTGATCTTTGAACAACTCCCCTGATGCGCCATGTAAATATACAATTGGGAGAAAAACAATAATAGTTGTTATTGTTGATGCGGTGATTGCTCCTCCAACTTCTGCAGTACCTTTTACTGCTGCTTCTTTTACAGGAAGACCTAATTGAATATGCCGAAAAATATTTTCTACCACCACAATAGCATTATCAACAAGCATACCTGCTCCAAGAGCAAGCCCTCCAAGTGTCATAATATTGAGAGTGAGATCATTGAAGTACATCAGGTTAAATGTGGCAACTATTGAAATTGGGATTGCTATGCTTATTATTGCTGTTGTTCCTATTCTTCTAAGGAAAATAAAGAGTACTACAACTGCAAACAATACACCAATTAAAGCGGTTTCTTTCACCTCATTAATAGCTGTTTTAATAAATTCTCCCTGGTCCTGAATTACAGTAAATTCATAACCCGGTAAAGCTTTTTTAATATTCTCAAAAGATTCCTGAAGATCTTCAACAGCTTTAACGGTGTTGTATTTGGTTTCCTTATATATTGAAAGGCCAATACAACGTTTTTGATTAAGGCGAACAATATTAACAGGTTCTTTGTTGGCATATTCTACTTTTGCAATATCATGAAGGAAAACCGGAACATTTTCAGTTATGGATTCTGTTGCTCCTTCAGGCCGAATATATCCAACAATTATGTTTCCAAGATCTTGTGGGCCGTTAAGCACACTCATTCCCTTAATAATGTACTGTTTCCCCATATCAACAATGGAACCTCCTGAAACATTGGCGTTGAAGTTCTGTATCTGCTGAATGATATTGTTTGTTGTTATACCATGTGCCTCAAGAAGATAATCGTCGGTAGTAATTAATATTTCACTTTCTTCCTGTCCTGATAATTTAACATCAGCAACACCTTCAAGTCTTATTAACTCATTTCGTATATAATTTTCACCTGCCTTTCTCAATTCATTCATATCATCTATTGTTGAATGAGAAAGCCCTACCAGTAATACCGGTTCAGCATTTGGGTCATGCTGTGTAATATTAAACTCGTCAATATCTGAGTTCTGACTATAACTTGTGAGAGATTTCTGCAGATCAAGAAATGCTTCGTCCATATCCTTGTTCCAGGTATATTCAACAGTGATTTGGGCTGAACCACTTCGTGAAACAGAAGAAACCTGAATAACATCTTTTTGACGGATGGCGAGAGATTCAATATTCTCAACAAATTGTTTTTCTATTTCTTCAGGAGGCCTTTCGCCTGCTTTTATTTCGACAAATACTCTTGGGTTTTTCAGATCAGGTAAAAGATCTATTCCAAGCTTGCCGAATGAAATATATCCCAGAAGTAGTACTGCACAAACAACCATAAGGATTGTTATGGGATAATTTACAGAAAATTGGGTTAGCTTTTTCATACTATCTTATTATACTTACTTTAGACCGCGATCTTAATGTCTCGAATCCTTCAATTACAAGTCTTTCGTCAGGGTTCAATCCTCTTATTATTTCTGCTTCTTCAGGATTTTCCAGTCCGAATGTAATTCTTCTTTCCTGTGCAGCACCATTTTCGACAATAAATACTGTTTTCCCCCTTTGTTTAGACATAATAATATCTTTAGGAATAACTATAACACTGTCTTTTCTTGAGGTAATAATTTCTGCTTTTACAAACATACCAGGGCGTAATAACAATTTTGGATTATTAACAATTATACTTCCCAGAAATGTTCTTGTATCCGGATTAATAACAGGAGATAGTTGAGTGATTATACCTACTATGGTATCATTTGGTAATGTATAATTTAGTATTCTTACATTTTGATTTATCTTTACAGTATTAATGTCTTTTTCAGGCATATTTACTTCCAGATAAAGTTGACTGTAATTCATAAGTTTGACCATATCCAGGCCATTGTCAACCTTTCCATTTGGAGTGTAATATGGAAGTTCAACAATAACTCCTTTGAAAGGTGCTTTAATATTCATTTTAGCCAACTGGATTTTTGCATTCTTAAGTGCATAATCAGCATTTATATAACTGCTTTCTGCATTCTTATAATCTTTTGGAGTTGCACCACCCATATCCAGGAGCTTTTTTTGTTGCTCAACCTCATTTTTAGTCGTTTCAAGATTTAGTTCTTTTGATTTGATAGTAATATTGTTTTCATATTCCTGATCTTCAAGGACTATTATTATTTCTCCTTCATTGACTAAATCGCCTAAAGCAAATTGGCGTCCTGTTCGTGGATTAGTCTGTAATTTATATTTACCCGACAATTCAGCTTTGAGTAAAATTTCATGAGTTGAATATACAGTTCCTGTTGTATTGAGATACTGTTCAATAGACTTTAACTTGATCTCTTCAACTTTAACGGGAATAGCTATATCAGTATCGAGACTAGAAGGCTGATTTCCGCAACCTGAAAGAATTATCGAACCAATAGTAAGTACTAATAATAATTCTTTGATTAATAATTTGCTGTTTTTCATCGTTCTGAGTTTTTTATATTTTTTAATTTATTTGCTTATTTATCATTTTCTGAAGGTCTTCAGGAATATATGATGTATTTTTCTCGAAATCCCATAATGACTGAATCTTAAGATTAAGAAGTTCAATCTTGTAATTGATCAGAGAATTTGAATAGGAAGTTTTTGATAATGAAAGCTGGTTTTGGAACTGGTTAAGATCAAAACCTGTAATGTCACCATTTTTATATTTTTCCTGATTAATATTATATGTTAACTGGGCAATTCGTTCCCTTTGTCTGGCAATATCTATTTGCAGCTCATTGTTTTTAAGATTTCGGCACACTGTTCTGACGCCAATTATAATTCCATTTTTCTCATTCTCCAATGATAACTCACTCGTTTTAATTGATGATTCAGCTGCCTTGATACGGGCTTTCTTTTCCCCCCAGTCGTAAACCGGTATTTGGAAAGATACTGATACTCTTGGATTATTGGTTGGGGTTTCATAAATATTACCAAAATTCTCATTGTCACCAATCACTCCAACAGATAAGGATACATTTCCTCTGAATTCGTTCATAGCTGATGTTCTTATTAAACTAAATTGAGAATTTTCTATGGATATTTCTCTCTGGCGCAGTTCCATTCTTTGTTCCAGTCCATTAGTAATAGCTTTATCAATATCTACATCAACCTGTTGGTGTTCAACATTTGCCAGTATCATTATTTCGTCAAACAATGAAATTCCAAGAAGTTCTTTAAAAGAATCTTTAGTATTTTCCAGTGAAACCTCTGCATTCTGAACACTTGACTTACTGGTTGAAAGGTTTAATTCGGCCTGATATTCTTCTTCTTTGGCCACTAATCCACCTTCAACTTTATTTTTGATAATGTTGTAGTTGATTTCCTGATTATTATATTCTTCCTGAGCAATCTGAAGGTCCATCTGTCTTTGAAAAACACTATAAAATGCTTGTGTTATAGTTCTTTCAAGCATTAATTTCTGAATAGCATAACTTAAAGTTGTTGTTTCAAAATCAAGTTCCAGTTCTTTAAGATCCATTTTCATTCTGTTATAGGTGAAAATTGGCTGATCGAACCTGATAAATAAATTATTGCTAAATGATTTAATAGATTTATTGGAGTAATCACTCGATGAGTTACGCCACTCAAATGCGTTTGTCAGACTCAGAGTACCATCAGTCATTTTAATAGGCTGAGATATATTAAATGAGCCTCCTGTACTTGTATTCTCTGTTGTGTTCCAGGTCGAAAACATATCATTAAAAGAACGGCTCGTACTATAATCTAGAGGGTTGAGAGATAAAGAAAAATTTGATTTAAGAGAAGCTTCCTGAGCGGTAAGATTATACTGGCTTCTTTCAAGATTCAGTTTACTTTGTTTTATTACCGGACTGTTTTCAGCTGCTATTTCAAGTGATTTCTCGAGAGTTAAAACTGTCTGAGCATTGGTTTTGTTTAGAGGCAACAAGCAAAAAACTATTGCCATTGTAAGAATACCTTTAGTTTTTAAATTTAGATCCTTCATTTTCATATGTATTTAAAACATTTTTTATTAGTATTTATCTTTTTTGCCATTTTATAGCATCAGCTATTACCACGCTTCCAGTCGATTCATTTGTCAGTTCAACCTTTGCTTTGTCAGGCGACAGGTAAAATGATCCCAGAAAATTCCATCCGGCTTCAGCACTGCCTATTTCAAGTATGGCTTCCTCTTCTCCATCATCATGATATATTTTATAATGGTACTGGTCGTTATTCTTTTCATTGCCACCATCGCGTCCCCGGCCCATTCTCATTCTTCCAGCCATAGGATTAATATATGTGTAAATGTCATAATTGCCCGCTTTGGTAATATTTGCTTCCCAACTAACAAAATTCTCACCTGCCCCCGACTTTACATAATGTCCTGACCTTATATATTTCCCGTAAAAATTAGAATTAGTGGTAGCCTGCCATTCAACAGGAGGCCTCCATGTGAAAATCGCGGGATATTTTTCTCCTTCATCAGGAGTTATATTAAGAAGTTTCTTGAGGAAATTTTCTGTTACTGTATTATGAACCTCAAAACCAGAATCTTCATTATCAACAATAATCTCATCGGGGCTTTGAGTCCCTTTATAATCCTCAATAATTCTTTCACCTTCATATGCTATTGCCTGGGGGTTAAGTTCCACTTTTTCAAAAGGGAAGCTTATATTATTTGGAATATTTTTTGATATCATAGTATTTATTGACATTGACCTTGGTTTTTCGTCTAATACAATACCAATTTCTTTTGTTTGATTAGCTTCCATAAGAATTATTGTTTCAATTTCCTGACTGGCTGCACCAGTCATGAAAGATCTCATATCTCCACCACCACCACGTCCGCCACCCATATTTCCGCGGCCACCACCACCCAAACGGAATGAAACTGATACAAGTCCGTTTGAAGCTTCATGATTTGATATAAAGAACCTAACCTGATGACGTGTACGGTTGTCAACAACAATACTATAAGCTTTTAAATCATCAACAATAATTCCGGGTAGTACTTTTGAGTTATAGTTTTCTTCTATAAATGTTATAATGTCAAAACCAAATTTGGTTTTAACAGATGTATTAAACTCATCAATATCAATAGTTTTATACCTGTTCTTTTCTAATTCTTCAAGAATAAATTCTTTTAATTCTTCAATTCCTGAATTAGCTTCAAAAATTGAGAAAATGTATTCTCCCTTTGCTTTTAGTACATCAAAAATAACAGGGTCATCTGCCAATGTATTAAGTATTTCTGTGAAGCTCGTTCCATCAAGAGCAAGGTTTGCTTTTTCAATTTCTGATAATCCTTGCATTGCCTGCATTCTCGGATCAGAAGAACCTCCCGATCCCTGGGTAATATATCCTTCCATGGCAAGGTTAAAACTTGGCCATTTATCAGATTGCAGGTGGTTTACATAATAATAATAATTAGGATATAGCAAATAACTGTCCTTAGGCAATATTCTTATTAGCCTTCCTTCACGTCCCCTTGATCTGAACTGGAAACTTCTGTTTCCTCTGGTAAATGTGTTATTTACAAAATCGTTAAAAATTCTGGCTTGCATTTCTTTTGGAGTAATTGATTGATTACTTCTTTCCATTCTCCTTTCCTGATTTTTGATGGCATTTCTAAAATCACCAACACGAATTGAAACACATTTTTCAGGTAATAGCACCATCTCGGGTTGAACTGTTTCATATGAATTTGTCCATAAATGCCTGAAAGATGTAAATTGCACAGGTACTTCAACTAAAGATAACCTGGGATATAAATATTCAAGATTAAGATTTCTTTCATAATCACCCTTAAGCTCTCTGATTAAAATGGGAATTGTATCGACCGCTTCAGTAAAATATGAATTAAAATAATCATGTCCTTCAAATAAATAGAGGTTATATGTAATAGAATCTACTTCTAATGATCTTTTTTCATATTTTCCAATAACAAGGGATAGTTGAGTAAGAGGAACTTCCGGCTTAAATTCGAATTTACCATCCTTTCCTTTTATTTCTTTCCCCTGTGAAATGGCGATAAGGTCATTTCTTGTACTTATATTAATGTCGAAGTTTATAAATTCTGTTTTATGCCTGGCAGGATATTCAGGACTATAACCCGCTCCGCCAACAGGATACCATGCACATTCGGGTGTTAAAAGAACATAATCGTCGTTTACGATAGCAAAACGTTTTTTAACTTTAAAAAATCCTTCTGCAATAGTGTAGCTGCTTTCAAGATCTTTCATAGATACATCCAGATAACAAACATTTTCGTCAATTACTCCTTCATATTTAATTGCCAATTCATCATCCGATCCGGGTGCCAGAATCGAAGAGGGAGTAACAGTGATAATATGGAGCTCTTTGTTATAATTAATATCCTTTCCGCCTGAACTGATACTTTTTATTTCCAGTCCCGGATTTAAAGTGAATATATATTTATCAAGTGGGGAGGAATTATTATTTATTAATTTAATTGTTGCCGTAACTTCGAGCTTTTCTCCGGAATGTATTAGATCAATTGAACAATCTGTAATGCTTGCTGATGGAGTTAATACATTTTCATTATTTAATGCAAGCATCTCCGTTCGAATGGTTTTGTTGCCTTTATTTAATTTAACAAAATTTAGTCCAAGAAATAGTGCAATAAAAATAAAAATTACTGATCCGCTTATTGAAAACACTGTCATAGCTCGTGATTGAGGCAGACGTCTTAAGAGCAAAATGGTAAGGAAAATGAAACCAATTCCGAGAAATAAATAAATACCTCGCTGCATGAGTATTTCACCTAAATTGCCGAATCCTATAAAATCGGAATAAGCGAATGGGAAATAAAAAGCTATATAATCAAAAATTCCATTGAGTTTTTCTCCAATAAAAAACAAACTAATTCCTATATATCCAAGTAAAAGGATAAATGTTACAGCCTGATTTCGGATAAGACTCATGAATAAAAAAGAAAGACCAAAAATGAAAACCAGTGTTGGAGCGCTTATTAAGAATGGGTATAATAAATAAGCTAAATAATTAATAGGTATATCGTTGCAAATAATATTCAGGATAAAAGCAATTACCAGCATTATTATATTTAATAACATAAAAACTACGGTAATTCCAAGAGTCTTACCAAGAACATAATCGCCGTTCGACATCGACCTCATGTATATTACCTCTGTAGTATCAAGTTTTTTATCCCTTTTGAGAAAATCAGATGCAAGAAATACTGCAATAATCGCCTGAACAATATTAAGAAGCATAATGTTGGCATAAGGTACTGAAGAAGAAATAGCTCTCCACGACCAGGGAATATCTGAGATATTTGCCATCCAGGCAATGTCAAAAAATGTCAGGAATACTATTGAGATACCTGCGAATATTCTAAAAAACCAACTTCGGAGAAGAGTTTTTATTTCAAAACGCGATACTGCCCATATTTTTTTAAATGATATCATAATTTTTAATTTTCAACTTTCAACTTTCAACTTTCAATTTTCAATTTTCAATTTTCAATTTTCAATTTTCAATTAAAATCTGTCCTTGTCTTTAAACTCCATATAATAAACATATCCATGTTCCAGGTTTGGATGTATTTTTTCACCATCGTAGCCATTAATACTATCGGCAACAATTTGCATTTCCCAGCCGAATTCTGTAGGTATTGTTGAGATTACAGGAAACTCCTGATTAATTTTGTCGAAATCAGTAAAAGAAGCATTAATCTTCCAAACATGGCCTTTTGCTTCTTCTACCAGTTTGTCGGGTGAACCGCTAAAAACAACTTTTCCTTTATCAAGAAGTGCCATGTTACGGCATGTACTTGAAATGTCACCAACAATATGAGTTGATAAAATAATAATAATATCCTGTTGACTCATTTTTGATAAAAGGTTTCTGAACCTGATTCTCTCTTCCGGATCTAAGCCTGTTGTAGGCTCATCAACAACAATTATTTTGGGATCTCCAATCAGGGCCTGAGCTATACCCAGCCTTCTTTTCATTCCACCTGATAATTTGTTCGCTTTTCTTTCCCTTACTTCATACAGGCCAACCTGTTCAAGCATTTCTTCTACTGATTTTTTTCTTAACCTTTTTCCTTTTATTCCAGCCAGGTGTCCTGCATAATCAAGAAATTCCCATGTTGTTAATTGTGAGAAAAACCTGAAGTCCTGTGGCAAATACCCTAACATTGCTCTTACCTGTTTTCTGTTCTTTTTAAGATCCAGACCATTAACTTTTATAATTCCTGAACTGGGTTTCATTAATGTGACAAGTATTTTCATTAAGGTTGATTTCCCTGCTCCATTGGGGCCAAGCAGGCCAAACATGCCATTTTCAATTTCCAGGTTAACATCTTTTAATGCCCTGTTACCATTTCTGTAGATCTTATTAAGATCATCAATTTTTATATTCACTTTTTTCTATGTTAATATAATAATGCTAATAAATTGAAATTTGTGCTTATAATTTTATTCAGTGACTTCAGTCTAAATATTGTTTTGTTTTAATGAATTCGATTCTTATTTATCATTAATAATTCCAGGAACTTCAAACTTTAGATCACCTTTGGTACTAATCATGAATAGCGTACAATATAATCAGAAATTTCGGAAGTTTTGACCACAATCAATTCAAATGGTTTAATCAAACATTCACTTAAAGATTAGACGTCTTTTATGAAAGGATTGTAACAAAAACAAGATAATTTTTTACATTTTTTTTTCTGCTATTTTATTCCGGCTATAAATTGTTGGTTATGTGGCATTAAAGATTTATATGAAAAAAATATATTGTATGAAATTTAAATACTATCTGACATATAGAGATAAAAATCCATTCTTATTTTTAACAATTATTAACAATTAACCTAATATAACATTTGTTAACCGTACACACTTTTTAGATAAAGTATTTTTATTGAGAAGTATTTAAATTTTGTCATATGATAATTGCAATTCATGGCAAGAATTAGTTAAACAACATAGCCAAAAAGATGTAAATGGACTTATTTCAAATATGAATAATTTTAATAAAATTTAATAAAATATTTTAAGAATAATTATACCTTTAAAAGCTTTAAATCCTATAAAATATAAATAGAACTTATACGTTTTATTTAGGTTGACTAAAAAAAACCTCTAAAGAAAAATAGTAATATTTAAAAAAATTAACCGGAATGAATACAAAAAAAACAGGAATAGTATATTTTGCTTTATTAATATTAGTTGGATTATTAATATCATGCTCAGGTAGTTCGGAAAATAAAAAAGATATTGAAAAGCCCTCTGAAAAAGAATTGGCAAAAGTAAAGAAACTTGACTATGATGCACTTACAACAGAAGTTGCCAAATATATTGCTGGCATGGATTGTGAAGATGAAAGATTTAAACTACTCCAGAAAAAAAGCTTTTATAGCGAGCATTATAATTTTATTGAATCAGCCTGGGATAGAATTACAGACAGTACCATGGTTCCATTAAAATCGTGGCTTAATGAGAATAACTTCTTTGATGATTCAGATACTACAACTCTGTTATATCCCTTTGCAGGCCCGGATTTTCTTTATGCCCATGTTTTTTATCCTAAAACAAAAACAAAAATTATGTTTGGTTTGGAAAGGCTTGGTACCGTGCCAAATTTACTTGGCATGACCGATGCTGAACTATCACAGTATCTGGAAGATATAAGAGGTTCTTTGAAATATTTAAATCAATCCGGATATTTTGTTACAAGTCATATGGGAACAGATTTTTCTAAAAGGAATTTGAATGGAAATATCCATATGTTATTATATTTCCTTGCCAGAACAAATCATAAAATAATTAAAGTTATACCTATCTATTTAGATAATAACGGCAATGCTATTGAAAGCCCTGATTATGATTTTAAGAATAATATTAGTGGACTTAAAATTGAATATTGTGATTCTGATGCAATTAGTAAAAAAACAGTTTATTATTTTAAGGGAGATGTGTCTGATGAAAAACTTGCAACTAAACCCGGATTTGCGAAGTTTATAAATAAATATCCCGATAGGGTAGCGTTTTTTAAGGCGGCATCATATATACTGTTTAATCCTAACTTTAATATTGTAAAACAATTGACTCTGGATTGTAAAAAAATTATTCAGGACGACTCCGGTCTATCACATAAAGATCTTACTGATAGTAATTTTGATTATAAAATGTATGGTACCTATACTGGTACGATCAAGCAAATTCCCTGGGCATATCAGAAAGATTTAGAAAAGGCTCTTAAAGAATCAGGAAATAATTATGATCTGCCTTTTAAAATAAGTTATAATATGCATAATAACGAAGGAATGTTAATGATTGCCAGAAAAAAATAATCCTAATTAAGATCAATAAAATAATATATTTTGAAAAATAAAAAGTATGGCCTTTATACAGCTATTTCATTAGTTGTAGCAAATATGGTAGGTACTGGAGTATTTACAAGTTTGGGATTTCAGGTTCTGGATATTTCTTCTGGTTTCAGTATAGTATTACTTTGGTTGATTGGAGGTATTGCTGCCTTGTGTGGAGCATTATCATATGCCGAGTTAGGAGCCTCTATGCCACGTTCAGGTGGTGAGTATTTTTATCTCTCAAAAATATATCATCCAGGACTGGGATTCATCGCAGGATGGGTTTCTTTTTTAGTCGGGTTTGCTGCACCAGTAGCGGCTGCTTCAATAGCTTTTTCAAAATACCTTACTCAAAGTATAAACTTTCATTCTTTTTTACCTGAAACTGTTTCAGCTTCAACAATAAGTTCAGTATTAGCCATTCTTATAATTGTTCTTATTTCAATTGTTCATTTGACAAATAAAAAGACCGGTGCCCTTTTTCAGAATTCTTTTACCACTTTTAAAGTTCTGATATTGGTAGTATTGATCATTATCGGTTTCATTTATGGTAATACCGAAAATATTAGTTTTAAACCCGATGCAAATGCTGGTAAAGATATTTTCAGCCCTGCCTTTGCTGTCGCACTCTATTTTGTTCTTTATTCATACTCTGGATGGAATGCAGCTGCCTATATTGCTGGTGAAATTGACAGGCCATCGAGAAACCTTCCATTAAGTCTCATTTTTGGAACTTTAATAGTAATTGTTCTTTACGTTCTATTAAATCTTGTCTTTTTATATGCTATTCCAATTAATGAGATGGCAGGAGAACTTGAGATTGGATATATTTTTGGATTAAAAATATGGGGAACAGGTGCCGGTAAAATTATGGGATTTATTATTTCATTTCTTCTGTTGTCAACAATAAGCTCAATGATATTAACCGGGCCCCGTGTTACACAGGTAATGGGTGAGGATTATCCATTATTTAAGTGGCTCTCCTTCAAAAATAAAAGAGATATCCCACAAAGAGCTATAATTATACAAAGTATTATCTCCGTTATTTATGTTTTGACATCTACATTTGATCAGGTAATCACTTTTATCGGCTTTACATTGAATATATTCGCTTTTCTTACCGTTCTTGGTGTAATCATTAACAGGATTAAAAATCCTGATATGGAAAGACCATACAAAACTATAGGCTATCCAGTAATACCTGCAATATTCCTGATAATTAATGTATGGATAATGGCATATGGATTAATATATAAGCCATATGAATCCTTTGCAGGAATTGGAGTTAGCCTGATCGGATTGCTTGTATATTTTTATGGTAAAAGAAGCATAAATAAGAAATCTATTTAATTTTTCAGAATGTATTAATAATAAGGAATATTCCCAGTATGCACAATATCAGGTATATATAATTATTAAATTTCCCGGCAGGTATTCTTTTATTAAGGCGATGGCCAATGAAAATTGCCAGGAATATAATAGGCAAGGAATATAAGTATTTTGTTAAAACTTCTCCGGTAAAATTACCTGCTATTCCATGACTGATAATCAATATAATTCCAGTAACAAAAAAGTATCCCTGTAAAGTTGCTCTGAAGTTTTGCGGGTTCCATTTTCTTAAAGTACCATATATTACTATCCAGGGGCCGTTAGTATTATATGCAGCTCCAATGGTTCCGGCGACCAGCCCGAAAAGCCATGCCAGTTTATCATTCTTTAATTCTAATAATCTGGGTTTGAGTAGATTGTACGATGAAAATAATACAATAAGTATTCCAAGAATAAGAGTTATTAATTCTTCTTTTACTCCTTTCAGAACAAACAAACCTATTGGTATTCCAATAAGGGAAAAAACAATTAGCCATAAAGCGCTTTTAAACTTTACTTTTTTTCTCTCGCTTATCAGTATTGTAATTGCGATTATAAAACCAACAAGAGCCATCAAGGGAGTAGCTGTTTTAATACCTGTCACAACAACCAAAATTGGCATTGCAAATAAAGCATCACCAAAACCGAATGTAGCTCTGATCAAAGTAGCAACAAATATTACTAATAATATTATTATTAAGTTCCAATCCATATTTGCTCGTTATCACTCGTGTAATTCGCTCCCTTTGGTCGCGTAATTCAGTCGCTTTGCTCCCGTAATTCGCTCCCTTTGGTCGCGTAATTTGTTCACTTCGTTCACGTAATTCAGTCGCTTTGCTCCTGTAATTCGCTCCCTTTGGTCGCGTAATTCAGTCGCTTTGCTCGTGTTATTCGCTCGTTATCACTCGCGTAATTCGGTTTCACCTGACGGTTCAACCGTAATTACCACTTAGAACAATTGCAGCATGCGGTGGCGCAATTTAAAAATATAATTTAAATATATATCTTGAGCCTTAAATTAATTTAATAAATCAAATATTTATGATCAATAGAATTTCAAATTTTGTTTTATGTGTAATGATAATAAGCATATCAATTCCGCTGGACTGCTTTGGGTATTTTCAGAAAACGGATACTGATAAGCGAAATAGTATAATGGAATTTCAAAAGGAAATAATGGCGAAAATAAGCGGCGGGAAGGAAATTATTCCCGGAACAAAATTGCATGACAGAAGCAGCCTTGAAAATAGAAAAATTTCAAGATCCTATTTTACAGAAGTTTTTAGAAAACTTGGATATGAAGCTCTGGTACAATCATACTCAGATGAGGGTGAGAATATATATGTTATTCTTAAAGCTAGCCGTCCTTCAGATGAATACATTGTGCTGGGTGCACATTATGATAGTCCGAAAGATTCTCCTGGTGCAAACGATAATGGGACTGGAGTGGCAGTTGTACTTGCTGCAGCACAATGTCTTAATGAAATAAAAGATAGATCAAAAAATTTCATTTTTGTCCTATTCGATCAGGAAGAAAGGGGATTAGTTGGTAGTAGAAATTTTGCAGGAATGATCAATAAAGAAAATATGAATGTGCATTCTGCCCACACTATTGATCAAATGGGTTGGGATAATGATGGTGACCGGGCCATAGAATTGGAAATCCCTTATGATGGAGCTTCAAAACTATATGAAAATGCTGCCAAAGCTCTAAATATGGAATTGCAGATTCATATTACCAAAGTTTCGGGTTCCGACCATTATGCTTTTAGAAAATTTGGATATAAAGCTGTTGGTTTAACTGAAGAATACAGAAACGGAGATACCACACCTCATTTTCATTTAAAAACAGACACATACGAAACTATTAATTTTAATTATTTAGAATCGTCAACAAAATTGATTATCAAAGCAATGGAAATGCTGGTGGAATAATTTCCTCTTAATTTCCACCTGCCCTGTCATGGGCCAACAAGCTAAAGTATTTATTTAAAGCTCACCAGGCCTGCCTCTTTTAATATATTGAGGTGGGCAACAATATCTTCAATTTTTGTTTCGAATTTATTTTCTGTGTCCAGTAATTTTTTAATATCCAATGCAGAATTTTTTCCATCACAAAGTAGTTGTACTTCCGTAGCTGCTCTTCTGAAGTTTCTATCTGTATAGTTTATTTGTGTTTTTTTAATAGCCTCATTAATAGCATTCTGGTATCCTCTGTAACCATTTTCCCTGATTTTCTTTGTAGGAACAGGAATGATTTTCTTTGCATTTTCTTCTGAGGTATTTGGAGAATAACTTTGGAATTTTATACCAAGTTCATTAGCCCGGGTTTGAGCATATGAATTTATTAACTCAATATTAATTTTTTCAAAATCTGATATATTTTTTTCTTTTTCATCCAGAAAAACAGAAACCGCCTTCTGCTCAGATGCTAGCTCAATCAGTGAATTAATAGTAGCTCTCTGATTTATTCCAACTGCCTGAATATATCCATAAACCTTTTTGTAGATATGTTCAAAATTGCCTTCGTCAGAACGAACCAATTCTTCAGTTCCCCTGTCGAGCTGATGATTAAGCCGTCCTGAAGCATTACTTGTAATTTCAGTTGCCATTCTTCTGATAGTATTATCATCTGCATTTGCAATGGTGTAGGCTGCGCTGGCGGCAATTACAACGGCACGTTTTAATTGTGTAGGATCCATTTTGTCAGGCCTGTCTTCTGAAGTATGAAACCATCTGTCTGGCCAGGTATTCATGTTTAGTCCCGGGACATTTACACCCCAATCGTTAAACACTTCATGGTCTGATGAACCCATATGAGTACCCAAATAATAATACATGGGGTCTTCAGTGCCACTGGGAGCAACAATCCTTTTAGGAAATTGCTGTGTGAAACCGTTATTTACAATTGTTTTGTTTGTTTCTCCAACAAAACGAAGAACATTGAACATCACATCATTAATATAATGAGGATGGCCATATGTTGTTGTCATCACTGTCATATACGATTGGCCTTTTGCAAGGCTGAGTCCTACCATATCTAAATTAATATTGCATAATGTTCTTTCCATTAGGTCTTTATTAGCCTGCACCCATGGTATTGTTCCTGAATATTCAGGAGCCAGTAATAATCTTATTCCTCTTTTTGGTTGTGGTATACGACCTTCCATAATCAATCTGTTTAGTGTTCGTGCAACTTCTATCAATACAGCACTTCCCGATTTATTATCGTTGGCTCCTTGTTTGGTATATCCTTCAAAAAGATGGGCACATAAAATTATTTCGTGTGCATCAGATGTTTTGCCCGGAATAGAAAAAACCACATCCTGTAGTTTATAAACCTGCAATTCAGATTCGACCTGTGCGTGAACAATAATTTTTTCACCACGCTTTAACCTGTCTCTCAAAATGTGTCCTTCGCGTGGTGGAAGATAAAATGCAAATCGGGCATTTTCATTTCCACTGCCGCGAATTCCGCTCCACGGTATGCTAAGATCATCGATCAGGGGACGGGGAGAATTAAAAGAGATAACTCCTGCAGCACCTTTTTTTATGCATGCATTATTATGCACCATACTTGCTGAGGCCGATGTTACTACAATTTTACCATTAAGATCCAGTCCGTCCATCTCTTTGGCACTTCCATCACCCACCCAAACCAATTCCGCTTTAACATCTGCATTATTACTGCCTGAAGCAAGCATGGCCCTCAAATCCTGGTATGAAGCAAGTTTCTGTCTTATTGGCGAAACTTCCCATAATTCACCCTTAATTCCATCCCATGTTTGTTGTCCGGGAAATCTTACAATTTCTGCATTCTTAATACCATATTCTTTTAGTTTGCTTAGTGCATATTCAGATTCATAAAATGTAGAATTATATTCTTTAACTTTTCTGTCTTTATTATATGCTCCCATTTCCAAAACATGGTTGAAAGCTGTTTCTCCTGAAGCTTCACCAATAATTTCATCCATCTGATATTGAGGTATAAAGGTCCAATGATACCAGGAATTTAGCTGAGAATAAGAACTGATTTGAAAGCTGCTTACTATAAGCAATAAAAATAGTTTCTTCATAATAACAGAGTTTAATTTTTCGGGATAAAAGAGGTGTATTTTTTTATTTCATAAATATAGCTAAAGTTTGGATTCAATCAATAAACACCAGAGCCCATTTAGTATAATTTATTCTTTGACTATTTTTCATTAATTGGCAATGATCTTAATTGAATTGTATACAGTTGTGATTATTAGCCATTTAGGTATAGAATTATTTAAATCATTATTTTAATGCCCTGATTTTTTCCAGATTCATTCCGCACACCTCAGTTTTTTTGAAGTTAAAAATGGGTATTTATAACCCCCAATTTCAGCACTTTAATATTTGATCTTATTGAAAAATTCTTTGTATCTTTGTCGTGAGTTTAACATTTTTATGCACAATATGTACTAAATTAGAAAAAGATGAAAAAAATAGCTCTTCTTATAGTCATAGTTTGTTTTCCATTTTTGGTTTTTAGCCAAAACACTGAACAGAAGGTTATTGCATCTGCGGGAGGATATTTTGAAAATGCCAGTGGTAGTATTTCCTGGACATTAGGAGAACTTGTTATAACCACTGTTTCTACTCCAAATACTATTTTAACCCAGGGGTTTCAGCAAAGTGGCTTTGAAATTAAATCTGCTATTGATAATAAATTCATATCTGATTTAGATGTAAACTTATACCCAAATCCGGCACGTGATTTTATCAATGTCTCTATTAATACTGACGAACAATTGAGACTACGCATTGAAGTTATTGATGTGAGTAATAGGTTACTAATTAATAGAAATGAATATTCAAATAAATTCAGATTAAGCCTTAAAGGCTTTAGTCCTGGTATGTATTTTCTCAGAATAACAAACGATAAAGGTCAATTCCTCGGATCATATAAAATATCCAAATTCGGATTTACGCAAAGATAATCAGCTGCTGATAAAGACAATATATGAAAGCGAATTCTTAAGGAATTCGCTTTTTTTTAATATGGCGATTAAAAAATTATACTTCATTGCACTTATTACTCCGGAGCCTGTCTTGTCGGAGATTATGACTTTTAAACAAATTATGGCTGTAAAGTTTCGTGCACCACATGGACTTAGATTACCACCTCATATAACTTTATATTTACCATTTAAATGGAACGAGGACAGGGAGGAAGAATTGAGTATTGCTCTTAATGATTTTGCTGCTGATCAGACTTCTATACAAATGAAAGTCAAAGGATTTGGGTGCTTTCCTCCGCGAGTTATTTATGTTGATCCTATTAATAATAAAGCACTTAACCTGATTTTTAATAATCTTATTGACTTTCTTCAAAAAGAATTTGATATTTATAATTTTCCCTTTTCAAAAAAGGCTTTTAATCCGCATATATCAATTGCACATAGGGATCTTGATAAGAATATTTTCCCCAGGGCATGGGAAGAGTTTAAAAATAAAAATTATACAAGAGAATTTATCTTTTCAAAAATCAGTTTATTTAAGCATAATGGTCGGAAATGGGAAATAAATGATGAGTTTCTCCTTCATGCAAATATGTCCTGAATTTTACCCTAAATGTGAATCCAAAAAAGCAGATGTGTTCAAAAATATTTATATTTATAATCAAATCTGTTATTAAATGAAAGCAATGATATTTGCTGCCGGTAAAGGCACACGTTTACAGCCTCTTAGTAATAATATACCCAAAGCACTTGTTAAGATCGACGGTATTCCTATGATAGAATATCAGATTAAAAAATTAATTTCCTTTGGTTTTAATGAGATAATTATAAATATTTCTCATTTTGCCGATCAGATAATTGAATTTATTAAGAAAAAGAATAATTTTAATATTCATATATCATTTTCCCACGAACAGGATGAATTACTCGATACAGGAGGAGGATTAAAAAAAGCTTCATGGTTTTTTAACGACAATAAGCCTTTTCTGGTCCATAATGTAGATCCGCTATGTAATATTAACCTTAAGCAATTATACGATTTTCATCTTAATTTGCGCCCACTGGCTACTTTGGCAGTAAAGAACCGTCCAACATCACGATTTCTTGTTTTTAATTCGGATAATATTTTATGTGGATGGGAATTCCCTGCGGAAAATAAAAAGATAGTAGCAAGAGAATTTGAACAGGGATCTTACCGGATTGCTTTCAGTTGTATGCAAATACTAGATCCTGAGATACTTTCTCTTATTGAGGAGGATGGCGCATTTTCATTAACAAACCTTTACCTTCGCCTTGCAATAGATAATGATATTTTTGCTTATAAACATAATGAAGATTACTGGTTTGACATGGGGACATCTGAAAACCTGAAAATTGCTGAAGATTTTCTTAAAAATAATTAATACTAATAATTAGTTAATGTCAGAGCTGAAAATATTTAAAGCCTCAGCCGGTTCCGGAAAAACTTTTCAACTGGCAGGTGAATATCTTAGATTGGTATTTACTAACCCGGCTGATTATTCCCGTATTCTGGCTGTTACATTTACACATAAGGCTACGGCCGAAATGAAAGGGAGGATACTCGATCAGTTACATAGGCTGGCAACCGGTCAAAAGTCTCCCTACCTCGACCTTTTAATTGACCAGACAAAACTTAATGCTGAAAGAATTAAAGAAAGGGCCGTGAATTTATTGCAAAGAATTCTTCACGATTATTCCCGCTTTTATGTTGGTACCATAGATAGTTTTTTTCAAACTGTTTTGCGTTCTTTTACGAGGGAAATAGGGCTTCAGGGTGGGTACGAAGTTGAATTGGATAATCAAAAAGTAATAAAAATAGCTGTTAGTAAGCTTATTTCTGACGCAGGAGAAAATGAAATTCTGAGAGAATGGCTTCTGGAATTTGCAGATGAAAAAATGAAGGCCGGGAAAAGTTGGAATTTTAGCTCAGATCTGGAAAAAACAGGCCAAGAATTATATAAAGAGGATTTTCTAAATATAAATAAAGATGTGAAAAATAGAATTATGGATAAGAAGTTTTTGAACACTTACATCCATAACTTGGTGAAAATTGAAAAATCTTTTGAAACTTTTTTTAAAAAAACTGGAAATGAAGGCCTTGAAATAATGAATCGTTTTGATTTAACTTCTGACGATTTTAAGGGTAAAAAAGGAGGTATTGGGGGATATTTTAATAAATTGTCAAGTGGTGCAGATCCGGATCCAAAAATAACAGTAAGAAATGCTAAAGACAACCTTGATTCCTGGTCGACTAAAGACTCAAAGAGAATTGCTGACATAGAGAAAGCCTTTTATGAAGGACTGAACAGCCTGCTTTGTAATGCGATAGAAAAATACGATAAATCACATACAGAGTATTTTACTGCTAAAGAAATAAGGAAACAACTCTATAGTTTTGGTATTCTAAACGATCTGTCGCAAAAGCTAAGAGAATATACAAAAGAAAAGGGCATATTTTTATTATCAGATACACCGGCTTTACTCAGTGATATTATCAATAATAATGATTCTCCATTTATATATGAAAAAACAGGAAGCTTTTTTAAACATTATATGATTGATGAGTTTCAGGATACATCGGGATTACAATGGAATAATTTCAAACCTTTGATCAGTGATTCCATTGCTAATAATAATTTTTCTATGCTGGTTGGTGATGTTAAACAATCAATTTACAGATGGCGTAATGGCGATTGGTCATTGTTAGCTGAAAAAGTCGAAAAAGATTTTAATAACAGAGTCAAAAAGAAAAATCTGGAATATAACAGAAGAAGCCTGGGGAATTTAATTGATTTTAATAATAGTTTTTTTGCTAACGCGACCTCCTTACTTCAGGAAAGATTTAATACAAAGCTTTCAGAAGAGAATGGAGAACAAAAGGATAATAACGAATTAGAGAAAAGAATACTTAATGCCTATAAGGATTCCTACCAATATTTACCCGACAAAAAACAAGGCGGCTATATAAGAATCAATTTTCTAAATCCTGAAGATTGGAAAGATAAAGTATTGGAATTATTACCCTCCCAGCTTGAGGATCTTCAGGATAAAGGTTATTCATTACGGGATATTGCAATTCTTGTAAGATCGAATAGAGATGGTGTAAAAGTTGCTGAATCATTATTAGAATGGAAAAAGAAAGCAGGTTCCGATAGTAAATATAAATACGATATAATATCAAATGAAGCTTTAACAATTGATTATTCTTCTGCTGTTCAGTTAATTCTTCAGGTTATGGCTTATTTATCCAAACCAACTGACCTCATTGCTATTGTAAGTATAATTATTGAATATAATATGCGAATAATGCCTGGAATAATACCTCCGGAAAAGATATACAATAGTTTTGCAGAAATATATTTGAATAAATACAAAGATAGAAAGCTGAATAATGGAGATCCAGTAAATTATCTGGAGTTATTTAAGAATTTTTTACCTGAAGATTTTTATAACAAACATAAATGGTTGAGAAATCTGCCACTATATGAAATGGTTGAACAGATTATTTCTGCTTTTAATCTGAATAAGAATAAAGAGAATATTCCATACCTACAAAGTTTTCAGGATTGTGTCCTTAATTTTACGCGTAAAAGAACATCAGATATAAAAAGTTTTATAGATTGGTGGAAGAAAGAGGGATATAAATTATCAATAAAAATTCCGGATAATCAGAATGCAGTCAGAATAATGACTATTCATAAGGCTAAAGGACTGGGTGTTAAGGCAGTTTTGCTGCCATTCTGTGATTGGCCAATGGAAAGTGTTGGAAACAAAAGTGATATTCTTTGGTGCCGGCCTTCTGAAGCTCCTTTTAATGAAATAGCAATTCTGCCGGTTAAGTATTCTGCAAATCTTTCAAAAACAATTTTTAAAACAGATTATTATAATGAAAAATTACAATCATGGATTGATAATCTGAATCTCATGTATGTAGCATTCACCAGATCTGAAAATGAATTGATTATTAATACTCCTTTGATCGAATCTAAAAAAGATGAAATAAAATCAACAGGAGATCTGCTGAATAATATTTTCCTTGGTAACAGCCCATCAGTTCCTAATGATATTTTTGGTAAAGGAAAGACTATTGATCTTCATAAGAATATGGATAAGGAAAAAGCTGTTTATGAATTTGGAGATAATAATATTATTTATGTTGACAATAGCATTGAGAATGACATGAATAAGCCTGACATTCCACTTGATGAATATCCGGTTGTTTCAACAACAAACAGGCTTAGATTAAGGCTGGGCTGTGATAGTTATTTTAGGATTGATGAAAAAAATATGAGTAAAGAAATTACTATTGGTAAACTAAAACATGAATTGTTTGAGCATATTATTATTAAAGAAGATGTGAACGGAGCAATAAAAAAATTGGTTTTTGAAGGAAAACTAAATAATGATGAAGGGAGAAAATTGGGAAATCAAATTAATGAAGCTATGAAGAACCCTCTTATATCTTCCTGGTTTGATCCAAAATGGAAGGTTAAAACTGAAAGTTCAATACTTGTCCCTGGTGGCACAGAATACAGGCCCGACAGGGTATTGATAAATAAAAAACATTTAGTGATCGTGGATTATAAATTTACCATAAAACAGGCTGAGAGCCATAAAAAACAAGTAAAGAATTATATGAAATATATGCTTGATATGGGATTTGAAAAAGTTGAGGGATATCTCTGGTATGTTGACCAGAATAAAGTTGAAGAATTAATACTTTAACCTCAGATCAACCTCACCATCTTTTGGTCTCCAGCATACTTCATCGCATTCAGATGATTCTTTAACAATTCTTACATTATCTCCGTCAAAGGCGTAAATAGTGTCGTTATCTTTAATATATTCTGCCCTTACTGAATAATACTGGTTAACGGGCACCCAGATTTCATAATTTGCTTCAAATGCGGTATCAACATATTCAATTTTATTGTGTTCATATTCATCTATGTAGATAATAATTGGAACCCCATCTTTATAGTCATCAACAGATAATTGTATTTCCAAAATACCTTCCACTGGCTTGATATTATAACAATTAGCACATGGATTATCAATATTTTTCCAATCAATATTACAGCATGTGAAAATAATAATCAGAAAAAATATTGAATATTTAATGATGTTTTTCATTTTAACATAATTTAGTTGGCCGGAATTAAGTAGCTTAAACCCAGACATATTCTATGAGGGGAAATTTTATTCTTTTGTAAATCAAGATATTCGTATTTAATAAATGAACCAAATCTACCTCTTTTCAAATATATGCCGGAAACCGGTGAAAAAATAAAAGTTTTTTCAGGCTTCTCTGTTAAACCCTGATATTTTCCAAAAGAAAAATACTCTTTAATCCCAATTATTAACCCGGTTTCGTACCCTGAATAAGATTTCATTATAGGTATATGCTTTTCAAAACCTGCGAATATCATATGCCTTCTTTCTCTCACCTGATAGAAAACAGAATTTCCTCTGTCGAGTAATATGGTTTTAAGCCCCGGATTAAACAAATAACCCAAATTTAAAGCAAAATTATATCTTGACTCAAACAAACCCAAATTTAAGCCCATCATAAAATCATTATAATTAAAGCTATTAATATATGAAAGAGGTATATAACCAATGTAGGCAGTTTTAAGTCTTTTTACACCGGCGGCTTTTAACATATTGCTAATATCTTTTCCATGGCTATATTGACTTGCCAGGGTCAGTGTATTTATGTTCTTTCCGATTTTATGAAGAGGATCGCTTCCTTTTTCTAACAAAACACTTACCATCAAACTGTCGTTATTCATTATTGCAGCATCCAGTGGTGTATATCCTTTGATATTTGCAGAATTTATATTTGCCTCATATTCAATTAATAAGCCCAGGATTTCAATATCAGCATTAAGAGCGGCAATAAATGCGGGAGTATTTTTCTTATCATCCGCAATTTCAGGATTGGCACCATATTCTATTAGCAAATTTACAATGGAAAAATTACCTTCAGAAGTGGCTGTAAATAGAGCTGTTTCTTTGTTTTTTCCACATAGGTCAGGATCAGCTCCATAATATAATAACATATCAGCAAGCTCGAAATTGTCAAAAGCTGAGGCATACATTAATGCTGTGGCTTCATTATTATCACGAATATTTATTTCTGCATCATTCTGGATTAATAATTCAGCAATCTCTTCATGGTCATATTTTATTGAAGATATTAAAGCTGATTCTTTATTGTCTGATTGTAGATTTGGATCAGCCCCGTTAAGCAGAAGAATTTGAACAGTTTTTAAATGTCCGTTCTGGGCCGCAAAAATAAGTGCTGAATAATTATTCCATGTTCTTGCATTAACATTTACTCCCTGATTAAGCAGTGCCAATACACTATCACTTTTGCCTTTTTCAGCAAGCTGTATCATTAAAAATTCTCTTTCTTTTATTTGTTTGTCACTTAATGTATCTTGCACGGCATTCTCTTTATTTTTAATATCCTCCTGGGCAAGAACTGCACAACTTATGATGATTAAACAAATACTTAATAGAAATATTTTGTATGTTTTTAAGTTCATTTTTTATTCTTAAATCAGATAATAATTTCTATTGAAACTAATAAAATTATTATACAATAATTACACCAAAATTAAATTTTAATTGCATCATTAAAAAAGAATATAGTATTATATTTACTATCGGAATCTGAAACTAAAGGTCAAATATGTCACAATTTCTAAAATATATTGCAGATAAAATTATTGAAGAGAATGGCAATGACCTATCAGATATTTGTTTGCTTTTTCCTAATCGCAGATCAGGATTGTTTTTTTCATTTTACCTTTCAAAAAAGATTAAAGCCCCGGTATGGCCGCCTGAAGTAACTACAATTAGTGAGTTTATAAAAAAACTCTCCAGTCTGGAAGTGTCAGATAATCTTAGTCTTATTTTTCCTTTATATGATGTTTTCAAAAAGGTGGTGAAAACTTCAGGAGGATTTGATGAATTTTATTATTGGGGTGAAATGCTGTTAAATGATTTTGATAATATTGATAAGTATCTTATCCCGCCAAAAGAATTATTTTACAACCTGAAATCGCTGAAAGAAATTGAAAATAGTTTTTCATATCTCGATGAGGAACAGCTGAAAATTGTCAAATCTTTCTGGGAGAATTTTAATCCCGGGAAATTCAGTGTACACAAGAAGAACTTTACAGATATATGGTCTGGGTTGGCGGAAATATATTATTCTTATAAGAAAAGATTATTTAATAATAATCTGGCTTACGAGGGAATGATATACAAAGAAGTAGTTGATAATCTTAAAAAAACCAAAGACCATAAACCAGTATTTTCAAAATATTATTTTATTGGTTTTAACGCATTAAATAAATGCGAAGAATATATTTTCGAGTATTTTAAGAAACAGGATATTGCATATTTTTTATGGGATTATGATGATTTGTATTTAAATAGTACGATTCATGAGGCGGGCTATTTTATTAGAAAAAACCTGAAGAAATTTCCTCAGCATAAAATATTCGGCAATAATGATTTATTTGATAATTTAAACAAGAAAACAAAAGAGATAAATATTATTGCTGTTCCGTCTGATATTTCTCAGGCAAAAATTACTCACAGGATATTAAAAAATATGCCTGCCGGATTGGATGAAACTCATGATAAAACTGCATTGGTTTTGCCCGATGAAAGCCTTCTGCTTCCGGTACTTAGCTCTGTGCCTGAAGAATTTAATGATATAAATATCACTATGGGGTATCCCATAAAGGATACATCGGTTTTTAGTTTTATTGAGTTTCTTATTAATCTTCATTCTAATAGGAGAAAAACAGATGCCCTGAATAGTGAATTCTATTACCTGGATGTACTTGCCATACTTAATCATCAGTATATAATAATTTTAGAGCCAGAGCTTGCTGGTAAAATAATTGCTTTAATACGGAATGATAATCTAATATATATATCGAACGAGCTGTTTATAAACAATAAGCTTATAAGAACAATTTTCAAGAATCAGGATAAGGCTGCTGAATTTTCATCATATATTATGGATGTTTTGTTTTTCATACTGGAAAAGGATTCTGAAAATACAGAACAGATGGAAAGGTCCATATCTATAATCGAAAAAGAATTTATTTACAAAGTATACCTTTCTCTGAAGCGTCTGACTGACATAATAAATGAGCAGAATATAAATCTTGGAATGGCTGTTCTGATGAAGGTGTTAAGACAAACAATAAGTTCTTTACGTATTCCTTTTGAAGGAGAACCATTAAAAGGCCTGCAGATAATGGGTTTGCTTGAAACACGACTTCTTGATTTTGAAAATCTTGTTATTTTATCGGTTAATGAAGGAGTTTTGCCTAAAAAACAAATAGACTCTTCTTTTATTCCATACAATATTAGAAAAGCGTTTGACTTGCCTGTAGCTGAGCATCAGGATGCTATATATGCTTATTACTTTTATCGACTTATTCAGAGGGCTGAAAATATTTATGTTGTATATAATTCTTCTATTAGTGATAAAGGAATTAGTTCAGGAGAAATTAGCCGTTTTGTTTCTCAACTTAAGATAGAAACAGATTTTAAGATTATTGAAAATAATATAGGTTTTGATCTTTCCATTAATCCTCCTGATGAAATTCTCATTCACAAAACGCAGGCTGTTGTTCAGAGCTTAAATCAATATTATTCGGATTCAGGTAAACAAAATTATTTATCGCCAAGTGCTATTAATACATATATTGATTGTAGTCTAAAGTTTTATTTCAGATATATAGCAGGCATGAAAGAAACTGAAGATATTACCGAAGAGATTGATCCGATGTTATTTGGAAATATTTTGCATAAAACTATGGAAAAACTTTATGCAGGCTTTGATGGAAAATATGTTAGCTCTGAAAATATTGAATCAATACTTTCAGAGAAAGAAAAATTTGAAGAAACAGTAAAGAATGCTTTTGTCAGTGTTTATTATAGATCGGAAAATAAAATAATAAATAAGATCCCGGGCAAAAATCGTTTGGTTTACGAGATAATTAAAAAATATATTATAGCAGTTCTTAAGTTTGATAAATTATCTGCTCCATTTTCAATAATCGATCTTGAGTCTGAAGTTAAAACCAACATGGAGTTTAACCTGGATGGAAAAAATCTCAGCATTGATATTGGCGGGAATATTGACAGGATTGACCGGCATAATGGTATTGTAAGAATTATTGATTATAAAACCGGAAAAGCATCAACTTCATCCAAAAATATTCAATCGCTTTTTGATAAAAATTCATATCACAGGGATAGGGCGGCTTTACAGACTATGTTATATGCAAAAATGTATCAGGACGGCCATCGGGAAGAAAAAAATATTTGTCCTTCAATATATTATATCAGAGATTTATATAAACCCGGTTATGACTGGCATATTAAAAGCGAAAAAAAACAGATTGAAAATTACCAGCCTTATGATGAGGAGTTTACTGAATCTTTACAAGAACTTCTTGCTGAATTGTTTAATCCCCTTATTCCTTTTATTCAAACTGAAGAAGAACAACATTGCGGCTATTGCCCATATGTTTCAATATGTAAAAAAACAAAAAAGGAAAACTTCTGATTATTTGTCATCTAATAAATCAGGTCTTAAAAGTTTAGTTCTTTCTATGGATTTTTCAAATTTCCACTTTTCTATTTCTTTGGTATTTCCTGAAAGAAGAATTTCAGGTACTTTCATTCCTTTGTAGTTTGCCGGTCTGGTATATACAGGAGGAGATAGAAGATTGTCCTGAAAAGAATCGGATAAGGCCGATGTTTCATCAGATATCGCTCCGGGTTGTAAACGTATTAAACAATCGCAAATAACAGCGGCAGCTAATTCGCCTCCGGTCATAACATAATCGCCAATAGATAGTTCCATATCTATAAGATGATCTCTTACTCTTTGATCTACACCTTTGTAATGACCACACAGAATGATAATATTTTTTAATGAAGAGAGTTTATTAGCCTGTTGCTGGTTAAATTTTTTCCCATCAGGTGAGGTGTATATTATTATGTCATAATCTCTTTCGGATTTTAGTTTATTAAGGGCCTCCATTATAGGCTCAATGGTCATTACCATTCCGGCTTCGCCTCCAAAAGGATAATCATCAGTTTTTTTGTGCTTATTAAGGGAATAATCGTGAAGATTATGAACCTGAATTTCGACAATATTTTTGTCTTTAGCTCTTTTTATGATGGAATGATTTAAAGGGCTTTCAAGTAATTCAGGTAAAACCGTTAAAATATCTATTCTCATTATTTAATTATTTAGGGTAAATGTATGAACATTATCCCATTTGACAATTCTAAGTATCACTTTTGTATAAGCATAAAACAAAAGAACTGACATAGTGGCATGCATAAATCAAAAACAAACTGACATAATGGCGCTTAGAATGAGCCATTCATGTAAATCTGGCAAAAAATACTCATGGTATGTCATTTGATAATTGATAATTGAAAATTGATAATTGAAAATTAAAAGTTAAAAGTTAAAAGTTAAAAGTTAAGAATTTGAATTAAAAAATTAATAATTAAAATTATTAGGAGGACAAAAAATGAATTTAGTAAAATTTAACAACACAAACAGAGAATCAGGCTGGTATTCACCGGTAATGAGAAGTTTTTTTAATGGTTTTAATAATGTAGATGACTGGAGGATTGATGATTGCGAATCTGCTCCTCCCGCAAATATTGTTGAAACAAAAGATGATTTCCGTATTGAGATTGCAGCTCCTGGATTCATGAAAAAAGATTTTAATATTCATATTGAAAAGGATTTGCTCAGTATTTCAAAAGAGCTTGAGGATCAAAAAGAAGAAGAAAATGAAAAGTATTCAAGAAAAGAATTCTCATATTCTTCATTCAAAAGGACATTCAAACTCTCAAATCTTATTGATAAAGAAAATATAAGTGCAGAATATAAGAACGGGATACTGAAAGTTAAACTTCCGAAGCTGGAAGAAGCAAAAGATAAACCTGCTAGAGATATTAAAATTGCTTAAGAAGAGGCGCCATTGGCGCCTTTTTTTTTATATAATCCTTCAAAATATTATAAAATGGATAAAAACTTTGCTGGTCTGAACTTAATATCTAATTTCGTATGCTTAAGTTCTGCATAAATAAGAGTGAAGATTCTTTTTATTTATTCTTATAATTGCATAATTTTATATTGTTATTAATAAAATAGAAGTGAAAGACCTGAACGAATTTTATATTCGTGTTCTCTAAGTAGAAGTATTTGTAAATATTATATCATGAACCTAAACGACTCAAAGGTAAGTAAACCTGATGCAGAAGGACTGGATAACAAATCTGAAATCAAACTGGAAAATCAAGAACTGGTAAAATCTGAAGACCCACCTGAAAATATTGCATCCGAAATAATTGAAGAAACCGATAATACGGAAGAACAAAAGGAAAAACTTACTGAGGAAGATTCTCAAAAAACCAATGAAATTCCTGCGGATGAAAAAACTTCCAATATTGAAGAAGCTGAAGATGAAGAGCTAA